>JANQGU010000395.1 GCA_028282935.1 Kiloniellales bacterium | reverse complement strand
TGGCCAGCGCCGCCGGGACGCGGCGCCTGCCGCTGGCCGGCTCGACCTCGGCGTCCAGGGCCAGGAGGGTGGGGATGCCGTCGGCGGCGGGCGAGGCGTTGCAGAGGTTGCCGTCCAGGGTGCCGGCGTTCTGGACCTGGGCGCCGCCGACCTCGCGGGCCGCGGCCTTGAGGCCGTCGAAGCAGGGCGGCAGCTCGGCCCGCAGCAGGTCGCTCCAGGTGGTCAGCGCGCCGATGGACCAGGCGTCGCCCTCGTCCCGGACGCCGCGGAGGCCTTCCAGCGCGGTGATGTCGAGGACGTCGTCGTCGAGCGGCCTGCCGACCCGGGCTGGATAGAAGTCCGTGCCGCCGGCCAGCACCGTCAGCCGCTGCGCGGCCAAGGCGGCGAGCGCGTCATCCAGCGTCCCGGGCCGCAGATAGGTCGTCATCTGGCCCGAAGTCTCCTCCTGTCCGAACGCGGGCCCTCACGGCCCGGGTGTCTGCCCGCTTATTTGTATGTGTACGAACAATGACAGGATAGGCCCAAGTTGCACGTCAGGCAAGAATCAGGTCAGCCGCTTGAGCAGGGCGAGGAAGGCCTCGCGTTCCTTCGGCGAGAGCGGCGCCAGGGTTTCCTCGGTGGTCACCCGGCCGGCCTCGATCGCCGGTACGAGCAGGTCCTCGCCGGTCCCGGTCAGGCGCCAGAGCGTGCGGCGGCGGTCCTTGGGATCGGGCCTGCTGGCGATCAGCCCGCGCTTGTCCAGGCGATCGATGACCCCCTTCATGGTCGCCGGGTCCATGGCCGTCATGCGGCCCAGGCGGTTCTGGGAGACCTCGCCCTCGTCGTGGATCTTGACCAGCGCCGCGTACTGGGTCGGGGTCAGATGCAGGTCCGCGAAATGCGCCGCGAAGATCGCGCTGGCCTGCTGGTGGGCCCGGCGCAGGAGGTGGCCGATCTGCGCCTCGAGGAGGTAGTTCTCCCCGACCGCGGTCGTCCGCGTTTCCGCCGCCCGCTGCCGCTTCATGGACATCTCTCCGGTTGAAAATCTTAAACCATTATAGATATCTGCGCGCGTCCACAAGGCCGCCGCCAGCCGTCCCGCCCAGCCCGCCCGTCCCACTTGACAGCGCGGCGCCGGCCCAGTGGATTGGCCCCGGGCCGTCCCCGCTATAGCAGAGGCTTGGATCTTCGTGCCACAGGAACCGCCCGAACCGGATCGACGATCGGAGGAGGCCGGCGGCAAGCCCGGGCGGCGGCCCGCCGCCGCGGGCTTCACTTTTGCCGCCGCCGCGGGCCTCGGGGCGTGGCTCGGCGGCCGGCCCGGGGCGGCGCTGGCCCACACCTCCGAGAACGCCATCGTCCTGACGCTGCCCAGCGATCTCTACATCGCCGGCGGCAGCCTGGTCGTCGGCTTGTCCTTCCTGCTGGTCGCCCTGGTCGGGACCGCGCGCTTCGCCCGGCTGGAGGCCGCGGTCCGGCCCCTCGGCCGGCTGCCGGTCCGCGGCGCGGCACCGCTGAGCCTGATCAGCTTCCTGGTCATGCTGGCCCTGATCGGCGCCGGCGTCCTGGGCACGCCGGACCCCCTGGCCAACCCGCTGCCGCTGACGATCTGGACCCTGTGGTGGGTCGGCCTGACCCTGCTGCACCTGGTCTTCGGCAACCTCTGGGCGGCGCTGAACCCCTGGCGCGGCCTCTACGCGCTGCTCGGGCGGCTGCCGGGCCCGGCGCGCTGGGTCGCGAAGCCGCCCTGCCGCTACCCGGCCTGGCTTGGCACCTGGCCGGCGGTCCTGCAGTTCCTCGGCTTCGCCTGGTTCGAGCTGGTCTACACGGCGCCGCAGGATCCTGAGATCCTGGCCCGGGCGGTCGGCCTCTACTTCCTGGCCAACCTGGCGGCCATGCTGGTCTTCGGCGGCCCCGCCTGGCTGCGCCGGGGCGAGGCCTTCTCGGTCTACTTCCGGATCGTGTCCTGGATGTCGCCCCTGAACGGAAGGCCAGGGAACGAAGGGCCAGGGAACGAAGGGCCCGGGAACGAAGGGCCGGAGCCGGCGGCGGAGAGCGCGGAGGCGGGCCGGCTGCATCTGACCCCGCCGGGCCTGGGCCTGCTGCGGGTCGCGCCGCTGTCGCTGAGCGGGGTCGCCTTCGTAATCCTGATGCTGAGCACCGTGTCCTTCGACGGCCTGTCGCTGACCTTCCGCTGGCTCGGCGCGATCGGGATCAACCCGCTGGAGTTCCCGGGGCGCTCGGTGGTGCTGCTGCCCAACACCCTGGGCCTGCTGGCAACCTTCGCCGCGCTGCTGGCCTGCTATCTGGCGGTGGTCTGGCTGGGCCATCGCCTGGCCGGGCGGCCGACCTCGCTGGCCGCGGCCTTCGGCGGCTACGCGCTGTCGGTCGTGCCGATCGCCTTCGGCTATCACTTCGCGCACTACCTGACCATCTTCATGGTCGACCTGCAGTACGCCGCCATCGCCTTCAACGACCCCTTCGGGCGCGGCTGGAACCTGCTCGGCCTGGAGGGTGCCCGGGTCACCGCCTCCTTCCTGATGGACTACTATTCCGTGCGCCTGATCTGGCAGAGCCAGATCGCGATCATCGTGATCGCCCACGTGGTCGCGGTCGCGCTGGCCCACGCGATCGCGCTGCGCCAGAGCGCGACGCTGGGCGGCGCCGTGGTCAGTCAGATCCCAATGACCGCCCTGATGATCTGTTATACCTTGTTCGGCCTCTGGTTGCTGTCGGCGCCGGTCGCCGGCTAGCGCGCTTGGCAAAACTGTTGGTGTACGAACGATCTGGGGTTAGACTTTCCGCCTCGATAAAGAAGGGGCGGAGCAACCGCCGGGTCATGGGACCTTTGATGCAGGGAGGGAACCTCTGATGGACAAGCGGGACAAAGGGCAAGCACGGCGCGCCGGCGCCCGGAAGCTGTCGAGGCGGAGCGCGCTGAAGGGCGCCGGGGCCGCAGCCGGCCTGGCGGCCGCCGCGACGCTTCCAGGCCTCGGGACCGGCTTCAGGGCCTTCGCCCAGGGCAGCGACGCGCCGCTGCGCTTCGGCTTCCAGGCCCACCGGACCGGCATCGGCGCGGCCTACGGCCGCTGGTACGAGCGCACGACCCAGGCCGCCGTCGCCTACATCAACGAGCAGGGCGGCATCGCCGGGCGGCCGATCGAGTTGGTCATCGAGGACGACGCCACCGATCCCAAGCGCGGCGCCGAGGTGGTCGAGAAGTTCGCCAGCCAGCACAAGGTCGACTTCGTCTTCGGCACCCTCTTCTCCCACGTCGTGATCGGCTCTGCGCCGCGCGCCGGCGAGCTGAAGATGCCCTACTTCGTGGTCAGCGAGGGCACCCACGTGCCCTCGGGCAGCCTGAACCGCTATGTCTTCCAGCCGGGCATCACCGACGTCCGCCAGCAGGTCATCTCCATGGCGCCCTGGATGACCCAGAACCTGGGCAAGAAGGCCGCCCTGGTCTTTCCCGACTACGCCTTCGGCTACAACCACCGGGACCACATGAGCGCCGCGCTGGAGCGCCTGGGCGGCAAGGTCACGGCGCTGCTGCCGATCCCGCCGACCGAGACCTCCTACACCAAGTACTTCCCGAAGATTCCCGCCGAGACCGAGATCCTCTACCACGTCATGGTCGGCCCCGGCGTGCTGACCTTCGTCAAGGAGCTGGGCGAGTTCTTCGGCGACCGGGGACCGCAGCTCTTCGGCTTCATCGACTCCCTGGAGGCC
>JANQGU010000353.1 GCA_028282935.1 Kiloniellales bacterium | reverse complement strand
AGCGCGATGCTGGCGCATCGGGCTGCGGGCCGCGCCTGCCCGGCGGGCCGCCGCGCGCCATCAAATGGGTCATTATCAACGCTCCTTGGTATTAGGCAGCCATTCAGGAGACATCGGCGAGCTTCAGGCCGTCGTATCTCCGGCCATCACGATCATGCCTCGCCGGATTGTCCCGGCCGCAACCTCGAACCTTGTCTGTCATCGCTGCGTAAAGCCCGCTGAACCAGCCGCGGCGCGACATCGCCGACCAGGGCACCCAAGGCCTCGAAGTCGCGCCTGCGTGGCGAGCTGGCACGCCACGCCAGGCCAACGGTTCTGCTCGGCTCGGGGGCTTCGAAGGGGACGACCTCGAGGTCGCCGTGTTTCGCCTCGACGCCGAGGCTGATCTCGGGCAGCAGCGTCAGGCCCATGCCGTTCGAGACCATCTGGACGATCGTCGATAGACTCGAGGCACCGAAGGTGTCCAGCGCCTCTATCTGGCGCCGCTGACAGAAGGCGAGGGCCTGATCGCGCAGGCAGTGCCCCTCTTCCAGGAGCAGCAGGTGTCCGCCCTCGAGCAGTTCACGACTCGCCCGCGTCTCGGCTCGCGCCCGCTTCCCGCTCCGGCTCGTCTTTGGCGTTGCCGCCTCGCTCCGCCATCCCGCGGGCGCCGCGAGCAGGAAGCGGTCTTCGAACAGGGCTTCGGTCACGATTTCGGGATGCTCGATCGGCAGCGCCAGCAAGAGGACATCCAGCTGGCCATCGACCAGCTCCTCGACAAGTGTCTCGGTCAGCGTCTCGCGGATGCGCAGATCGAGATCGCGATACCGGTCCCGAACCACCGGCAGCAGCGGCGGCAGGATATAGGGCGCAAGAGACGGGATGACGCCGAGGCGAAGGCGGCCGGTCAGCGCTTGCCTGTGGTGATGGGCGAAGTCATCCAGATCGCGGACGGCGGTCAGGATATCCCTTGCCCGCTTCAGTATCTCCCGGCCCGAATCGGTCAGCTGAACGCCCTGCTGGCGGCGTTCGAACAAGGTCAGGCCCAAGTGGCTTTCGAGCTCGCGCACCTGCATCGAAAGCGCGGGCTGCGTGACGTTGCAGGACTCGGCCGCCTTGCCGAAATGGGCAAAGCGGGCAACGGCGGCAAAGTAACGGAGCTGCTTGAGAGAGATCACCGGCCCGAACCCCTGGCACGCATCAGAAAAACTTATCAGGTGAGAAATTTAATACGATTAGACCTGATGGGTAAATCGTGATTTATCATTGTGTCCTGGCTTGGGATTACACGCAGAACGCGATTGGAGAGATCATGGACGGTGGAAGCAAGTGTCCGATGTCGGGCGCTCACGTGCACACGACTGTCGGAGTCATGTCGAACCGGGACTGGTGGCCGAATCAGTTGAACCTGAAGATGCTCCACCAGAACTCCGCCCTGTGCGACCCCATGGGCAAGGCCTTCAACTACGCCGAGGAATTCAAGAGCCTCGATCTGGAGGCCGTGAAGCAGGACATCTTTGCCCTGATGACGACGTCTCAGGAGTGGTGGCCCGCGGACTACGGCCACTACGGGCCCTTGTTCATCCGGATGGCGTGGCACAGCGCGGGCACCTACCGCATCGGCGACGGCCGCGGCGGCGCCGGCTCCGGCACGCAGCGCTTCGCGCCCCTCAACAGCTGGCCCGACAACGGCAACCTCGACAAGGCGCGCATGCTGCTCTGGCCGGTCAAGCAGAAGTACGGCAAGAAGATCTCCTGGGCCGACCTGATGATCCTCGCCGGCAACTGCGCGCTGGAGTCGATGGGCTTCAAGACCTTCGGCTTCGCCGGCGGGCGCGAGGATGTTTGGGAACCCGAGGAGGACATCTATTGGGGGACCGAGGACACCTGGCTGGGCGACAAGCGCTACAGCGGTGACCGGGACCTCGAGAACCCGCTCGCCGCCGTGCAGATGGGCCTGATCTACGTGAACCCGGAAGGCCCGAACGGCAATCCGGATCCGGTCGCCTCGGGCCGGGACATTCGCGAGACCTTTGCCCGCATGGCGATGAACGACGAGGAGACCGTCGCGCTGACCGCGGGCGGCCACACCTTCGGAAAGGCCCACGGCGCCGGAGATGCGGCCCTTGTTGGCCCCGAGCCCGAGGGTGCGCCCATCGAGCAGCAGGGTATGGGTTGGATCAGCACCTACGGCAGCGGCAAGGGTGGCGATACGATCACCAGCGGGATCGAAGGCGCCTGGACTCCAACGCCGATCACCTGGGACAACAGCTACTTCGACACCCTGTTCGGCTATGAATGGGAAGTCGTGAAGAGCCCGGCCGGCGCGAACCAGTGGGCGCCCAAGGATGGCGCCGGCTCGGACAGCGTGCCGGATGCCCACGACCCGTCGAAACGCCATGCGCCGATGATGACCACGGCGGACATGGCCATGCGGATGGACCCGATCTACGAGCCCATCTCGCGGCGCTTCCACGAGAACCCGGAGGCGTTCGCGGATGCCTTCGCCCGGGCGTGGTTCAAGCTGACCCACCGCGACATGGGTCCGCGGGCGCGCTATCTCGGCGCGGAGGTCCCCGAGGAGGAGCTGATCTGGCAGGATCCGGTCCCGGCGGTCACCCATCACCTGATCGACGAGCAGGACATCGCCAGCCTCAAGGGCAAGATCCTCGAGTCGGGCCTCTCCATCTCCCAGCTGGTCTCGACCGCTTGGGCCTCGGCCTCGACCTTCCGCGGTTCCGACAAGCGCGGCGGGGCGAACGGGGCGCGCATCCGTCTCGCGCCGCAGAAGGACTGGGAAGTCAACCAGCCGGCCCAGCTGGCCTCCGTGCTCGAAACCCTCGAGGGGATCCAGAAGGCCTTCAACGACGCGCAGGCCAACGGCAAGATGGTCTCGCTCGCCGACGTGATCGTCCTCGGCGGCTGCGCCGCCGTCGAGCAGGCGGCGAAGGCAGCCGGGCAGGACGTGACCGTGCCCTTCTCGCCGGGCCGGACGGATGCCTCCCAGGAGCAGACCGACGTGGACTCCTTCGCCGTGCTCGAGCCGGCGGCGGACGGCTTCCGCAACTACCAGAAGGCCAAGTATGCCGTCTCGGCGGAGGAGCTGCTGGTCGACCGGGCGCAGCTGCTGACGCTGACCGCGCCCGAGATGGCGGTTCTCGTCGGCGGCCTGCGCGTCCTGAACGCCAACGTCGGACAGGCCAAGCACGGCGTCTTCACCGATCGGCCGGAGACGCTCACCAACGACTTCTTCGTCAACCTGCTCGACCTCGGCACGGAATGGAAGCCGACCTCGGAGGACGAAGACGTCTTCGAGGGACGCGACCGCATCTCGGGCGACCTGAAGTGGACCGGCACCCGAGTCGACCTCATCTTCGGCTCGAACTCCCAGCTCCGGGCGGTCGCGGAGGTCTATGGCTGCGACGATGCGCAGCAGACCTTCGTGCAGGACTTCGCGGCGGCCTGGGGCAAGGTGATGAATCTCGACCGCTTCGATCTGGCCTGATCTCGATGGAGCTTCGAGAGAAGGCCGAGCGATGCAAGCCAGCGGACCCCCGATAGCGGGTTGAAGCTGTAGACGGAAAACCGGCACGGCGTTTCAAGAGGGCTTGAAACGCCGTGCTGCCTTTCTACCGCTTTCCGGTCATTGAGACTGTAATCGCCGATGACCGCTCTTGGCCGGTCGCTGCCGTGTCGTCACGGCCGCGACGGGGGCCGTTCCCGGGTTCAAACCAGACACCCGGCTCGTTTCCCTTGCCATCGATAGCCTGGCAGGGGGTTTCTGCCGACGCCAGGAACGCGATGTCTGCGGTCGCGTTCTCTCGACCCGAGCCTCGCGATTCCCGATCTTTGCTTTCGAGATTATAGCCGTCATGATCCGCGTGGCATAAGGCAACCATGGTCGAGTCGGCGGGATCCAGGTTTGGTCGGAACCAGAGACAAGCGTAGTCCGCGCGAGGTGGAGCCTGCAGCGGTCGCGGGGACGGCGCTCCTGACCCGGCTGGATCAGGCCTTCGATCTCTATTCCGGTGCGCTGGCGCGCGCGGCGCAATACATCGTCGAGAACCCGGAGAAGGTGGTCTTTCAATCCCTGGCCGAGCTCAGCGACTACTCCGAGGTCGGTCAGGCAAGCATCGTGCGGCTCTGCCGGAAGCTGGGATACGACGGCTTCACGGACTTCAAGCTTGCCCTGTCCGCCGACCTTGCGCTGCGCGACGCGCGAAGCCCGGAAACGGAGGACAGTCCCGACCCCTTGAGCCGAATCGCCGGCCTGCTCTGTGCGTCGATCACCGAGACCCTTGCGCTCCAAGAGGACGCCCGGCTTCGCCGGGTCGCCGATCGCCTGGCCGCCTCGGTTCGCATCGATCTCTTCGGAGCCGGCGTCTCGGGAATCATCGGCGAGCTGATAAGCTACCGCCTGCTGCGACTCGGCTATCACGCGACCGCGATGCGCGATCCGGTGTTGGCCCATGAGGTCTCCAGCGGGCTCGGCGCCGATGCCACGGCGATCGCCGTCTCCCAGTCGGGCACGACTCCCGACACGGTGAAGTTCCTGAAGCACGCCCGGGACGCCGGCGCCTTCACGGTCGCCCTGACCTGCCATCCCAAGAGCGCCCTCGCCAGAGTCGCCCGGGAGACCTTGGTCATGGCCCGCCTGCCCGAGCCCTCCTACGGCGGCCCCATCACCGACGTGCCCCGCGCCGTGCTCGTGGCCGAGGCGCTTGCGCAGGTTCTGTCAGAAGGGCCGTCCGAGAGCCTGCGGGGATCGGAAATTCCGGAGTAAAACTCCAAATATATTGTCATATATATGAAACGATGCTCCACTATGCTCCCGGCCGAACGGCGGAGAGAGTGGGCAATGCAGGGTGCAGCGGTATCGCTTCGGGGGATCCGGAAGCAGTTCGGTTCAACGCCGGTCCTGACGTCGGTCGACCTGGAGGTCGAGGCCGGAGAGTTCTTGACCCTGCTCGGGCCTTCGGGCTGCGGCAAGTCGACGCTGCTGCGGCTGATCGCGGGCTTCGAGGCTCAGTCGGCCGGTACCATCGAGATCGCCGGGCACTGCGTGGACGACCTGGGGCCGAAGGACCGCGGCCTTTCCATGGTGTTCCAGAACTACGCCCTCTACCCGCATATGACCGTGTTCGAGAACATCGCGATGCCCCTGGTCATGCGGCGGCTCTCCTTCGCGCAGCGCTTCCCGGGGCTGGGCGGGCTCTGCCCCGGTGCCAGGCCTCTGCGCCGGGAGATCGACGGCAAGGTGTGGGCGGTCGCCGGGATGCTGGAGATCGACGCGCTGCTGGCGCGCCGTCCGGGACAGTTGTCCGGCGGGCAGCGGCAGCGAGTCGCCCTGGCCCGGGCGATCGTGCCCGAGCCCTCCCTGTTCCTGATGGACGAGCCGCTTTCCAACCTCGACGCCCGGCTGCGGCTTCAGATGCGCCACGAGCTGACGGAGCTGCACCGCAAGCTGGGGATCACCTTCGTCTACGTCACGCACGACCAGGTCGAGGCGATGACCATGTCGGCGCGGGTGGCGGTGATGATGGACGGCGCCCTGCTGCAGGTCGGGACCCCGTCCGAGATCTACGCCCGTCCCGTCGATCTTCGGGTCGCGCGCTTCATCGGCAGCCATCCGATCAACGTCTTCGAGGCGAGGGCCGACTCGAAGGGCGTCCCCTCGCTCTTCGGGCAGCCCCTGCCGGTCGCGCTCGGCAGTTCCGCGGGCGCGCCGGTCTCGATCGCCATCCGGCCCGAGGACCTTCTGCTGGGATGCCCCCAGACCGCGGGATACGAAGCCCCCTTCTTCGACGCGAGGGTCGCGCGGCTGGAGGACCATGGTTCGGACCTCATCCTTCACCTTCAGCCCGAGGCGGCGCCGTCGTCCTCGGTGACGGTCAGGGTCGAAGCCTCTCAGCGTGACCGGATCGCCGGTCTGGGCGAGGGCGCTTGCCGCGTCGTCGCGCCGGTCGAGCGGATGCTCTTCTTCGATCCGGAGGGCAGGCGCATCGAGGGCGTCGCGGGGCCGGTGCTGCCCCTGGCCGCCGTCGGCCTCGGCGCATGACCGCGGTCGCCCCAGCCTCCGACGGCCGCTCCGGGCGCTCGATCCCGCGCGCCGCTCGGCGGAATCATGCGCGGGCCCTGTCGCTTTCCGCCTACGCCTTCGTCGCGCCGGCCGGCCTGCTGTTCCTGGCTCTGATCCTGCTTCCCCTGATCACGGTGCTGATCCTCAGCACGACCGACTACACCCTGGCCAGCATCGGCCTTTCCTTCATCGGTCTCGACAACTACCGGACGCTCTTTACCGATGACGGGGCCTGGCGGGCGCTGGTCAACACCCTGACCTATGTCGGCATCGTCGTGCCGGCGGCCGTCGCGATCGGCCTGCTGCTGGCGTTGCTGGTCCATCGCCGCCGCCGCAGCCGGCGCGTCTACGAGATCGTGTTCTTTCTCCCCGTGACCAGCACCATGGTCGCCATGGCCGTGGTCTGGCAGTACCTGCTGCACGGACGGATCGGCCCGATCAACGCCGTCTTGTCGGCGCTCGGCCTGCCGCGGGTCGACTTCCTGACCGACCCAGAGGTCGCTCTCTACGCCCTGGCGGCGATCGGGGTCTGGCAGCTGGTCGGCTTCACGATGGTGCTGTTTCTGGCCGGCCTGACCGCAATTCCCAAGGAGCTCTACGAGGCCGCGGCGCTCGACGGCGCCGACCGGGGTTTCGACCGTTTCTGGCGCATCTCCTGGCCGCTGCTGGCGCCGACGACCCTCTTCGTTGCTGTCACGACCTCGATCACCGCATTCCAGGTCTTCGACACCGTCGCCGTGCTCACCCAGGGAGGGCCGATGAAGGCGACGGAGGTGCTGCTGCACACCATCTATCTCGAGGGCTTCCAGTACTTCGAGGTCGGCTATGCCTCCGCCCTCACGGTGGTCTTCCTGCTCTTCATCCTGGCCTTTTCGCTGATCCAGATCGGCATCGTCGATCGCCGGATCCACTACGGAGGCTGACGATGGCGCTCGTTCGGCAGGAAGGGCTCGAGCCAAGGTCCCCGGGAGGCGCCCGGCGCCGGAAGGCCCTTCTGGGCGCGGCCGCCGAGCATCTGCTGCTGATCCTGCTCGCCGGCCTGGTCCTGGTCCCCTTTGTCTGGATGCTGGCGACCTCGATCAAGCCGGCGGACCAGATCTTCGGCGAGCCGCTCGACCTGCTGCCCGATCGCCTGGCCCTGGCCGAGAACTACGGCAAGGCGCTGTTCAGCGTGCCGATGCTCGGCTTCATGCTGAACGGCCTGGTGGTCGTGACCGGCATCCTGCTGGTCCAGGTCGCCGTCGCCCTCTTTGCCGGCTACGCCCTGGCGAAGCTCGAGTTCCGCGGCCGGGGCCTGCTCTTTGCCTGCGTCGTCTTCGGGCTCTGTGTCCCGATCCAGGTGCCGGCGCTGCCGCTTTACCTGGCCCTGGCGGAGCTGCGGGCCCTCGACACCTACTTCGCGCTGATGGTGCCCTTCTTCCTCTCCGTCTTTGCGATCTTTCTGTTCCGGCAGTTCTTCAAGGGCTATCCGGACGAGGTGATCCAGGCGGCGCGGTTGGACGGCATGACGGAAGTGGAGGTCGTCCTGCGCCTGATCCTGCCGAGCGCCCGGCCGGCGATCGCCGCCTTCGCCGTGTTCTCGATCACGGCGCACTGGAACGATCTCTACTGGCCCCTGATCGCCGTCAATTCGATGGAGCGGGCGACGCCGCCGCTGGGCATGCTGCTCTTCAAGGACAGCGAGCTCAGCGCCGACTTCGGGGCCCTGACCGCGGGCGCGGCGATCATCACGCTGCCCCTCCTGGTCGTTTTCATGCTGGCGCAACGCCAGTTCGTTCGCGGGATCACCATGACGGGGTTCAAGTGATGCCGCGGCACGGCTGAAGCTGGCAAGCAGGATTCCTGTCGGCGCCGAAGGCTCGAGTGGAGCGGGTGGGTCGCCAGGAACCGGGGAGCTGTCCCCACGTCACCGGCCAAAGTGATGGAGTGAACAGAATGAACAGACTTCCGAACCTCGCAGCGTGGGTCGCTCTCGCGGCCCTGGCGACCACCGGCTCGGCCTCCGCCGAGACGGTCACTCTGGAAGTGGTGCACGCCTGGGGCGGGCACAAGCGCTTCCACGAACCTATCGCAGAAGCCTTCATGAAGCAGAATCCGGGCGTCGAAATCAAGTACCGGGCCCCGATGAAGAGCTACACCGACGGCCACCAGACGATCCTGCGCCAGGCGCTCTCCGACGATCTGCCGGACGTCTGGTACTCGCCCTACAACACGCTCGGCGAACTGGTCGAGATCCTCGGTCCCCGCGACCAGATCACGGGTCTCGACGCCCTGATCGAGACCGAGGGGAAGGCCTGGGTCGAAGCCAACTATGCGCCCAACGTGCTCGCACTGGGCCAGGTCGAGGGCAAGCAGTGGGGAATCCCGTTCAATGCCTCGACGCCGATCGTCTACTACAACCTGGACCTGGTGAAGCAGGCGGGCGGAGATCCGGCCGACCTGCCCGACGACTGGAGCGAGCTGATCGCCTGGGGCGCCAAGATCTCGAAGATCGGAGACGACGTCGACGGCCTCGCCTACTCGGTCTCGGAATGGGGCGACGACTGGCTTTGGCAGGCCCTGGTCTTCAACTTCGGCGGCAGCCTGATGGACGCCGAGAAGAAGCAGGTCACCTTCGGCGGCGAAGCCGGGGCAAAGGCGGTGAAGCTGATGTCCAGGATCGCCCAGGAGACCGGCATGCCCCTGCTCACCGAGGACCAGACCGTCCAGCAGTTCGCGGCCGGCAAGATGGGGATCTTCGTCGGCTCCACCGCCGAGGTCCGCGTGATGGGCGAGCTCGTCGGCGACAAGTTCGCCTGGAAGACCGGACCCTATCCGATCTCCGACAAGGCCAAGGGCGGCCTGCCGACGGGCGGCAACGTCGCCGTCCTGCTCTCCAAGGACGACGCCAAGCGGAAGGCGGCCTGGGAGTTCATAAAGTTCGCGACCGGACCCGAAGGCCAGAAGATCGCGGTCCTGGGATCGGGCTACATGCCGACCAACCTCAAGACTGCGGGCGCCGACTACCTCGGGGCGCACTACGCCGAGAATCCGGATTGGACGACCAGCATGAAGCAGTGGCCGGTCGCGAAGTCCTGGTTCGGCTATCCCGGGAACAAGGGCGTCAAGATCTGGCGCGAGCAGCAGGTCATCCTGGCCTCGATCATCCGCGGCGAGGTCCCGCCGGAGGAAGGTCTGCAGAAGATGGTGAGCACGACGGAGAAGCTCATCGGTGACTAGGCCTTGCCGGTGACGCCCGCCAGGAGAAATCGGCCCGGGCGCGGTGCTTCCCGCCGCGCCCGGGCCCTCCGGCGGGGGCCACCGACAGGCTGCCACGACGTTCACAGCTAACTGACAGGCTGACATGCAGAAAATCATCCACGTGACAGACACGCACCTTCGCCCGCCGGGCGAGACCGTGGTCGGCCTCGATCCGGCCGCACGCCTGCGGGCGGTGGTGTCCTCGATCAACCAGAACCATGCGGACGCCGCGCTCTGCGTCCTGACCGGCGACCTGGCGGATCAAGGCGAGCCGGAGGCCTACGAAGCCCTCCGGGACTGCCTTGCGGCGCTCGAGGTGCCGGTCCGCCTCCTGCTCGGGAATCACGACGCGCGCGAAGCCTTCTGCAGCGCCTTTCCGGCGCAGCCGCGGGACGACTGCGGCTTCGTTCAGAGCACCGCGGTGATCGGCGACACGGCCTGCCTGTTCCTCGACACCTTGGACGAGGACCGTCCGGGCGAGGGCTTCCTTTGCGACGCGCGGCTGCGCTGGCTGGACGCGCAGCTCCGTCTCTTCGCCGGCAAGCCGCTCGTCGTGTTCCTCCATCATCCGCCTCTGCCGATCGGCCTCGCATGGTTCGACTCGATGCTGCTGGCGAACGGCCGGGCGGTGATCGACCGCCTGGCGGGGCGGCCGGGCCTCGCCCACGTCGCCTTCGGCCACGTTCATGTCAACACCAGCGGCACTTGGCACGGCGTCAGCTACAGCGCGTCCCGCGGCACCTGCCACAAGGTGCTGTCCAACGCGACCGCGGCCCGTGCCGACTACGCGGATCACGGCCCGGCCTACGACCTGCTCCTCCTGGGGGCGGACGGTGTCTGCGTGCACAGCGTCGATCCCGCCGGGCCGACGCGCCTGATCGCCTGCGAGTTTCCGACCGAGGACGGCAAGGGCTCGTTTCAGCTCTTCGAACGGGAAGGCGAGCAGCGGTGGATATGATCACCGCAAGGCCGCGCGGCGCGCGCGTGACGCCGGAGCTGATCCTGTTCGACTGCGACGGCGTGCTGATCGACAGCGAGGTGATCGCCTGCGCCACCGATGCCGAGGTGCTGACCCAACTCGGCTTTCCCTTCACCACGCAGGACATCATTCGGCGCTTCGCGGGCATGCCCAGCGCCGAGATGTTCGCCGAGATCGAGCGGGAGTTCGGCCGTCCTCTGCCGCCCGACCTGGACCTTCGTATCCAGGACCGCGTCCTTTCGCGCTTTCGCGAGGAGCTGCGCGCCCTGCCGGACGTCGCGGAGACCGTTGCGGCCTTGCCCTGGCGGAGCTGCGTCGTCTCGAACAGCATGCCGAGCAAGCTCGGACTCGGCCTGATCGAGACCCGGCTCTACGAGCTGTTCTATCCGAACATCTTCTCCGCAGCGCTGGTCGAGCGCGGCAAGCCGGCTCCCGACCTCTTTCTCTACGCCGCGAAGGAGATGGGCGTTCAGCCGGAGCGCTGCATCGTGGTCGAGGATTCGGTGGTCGGCGTCACTGGCGCGCGGGCGGCGGGCATGCTGGCCCTCGGATTCGTCGGCGGCGCCCACTGTCCCGACGGTCAATCCAACAGCCTGCGCGGCGCCGGGGCGGAGCTGGTCTTCGACAGCTTCGCCCAGCTACCGGGCATCATCGGTCATCTGAGCGGCCGCGCCCTGGCGGTACAGGCCGGCCGCCGTCGCCACGGGAGCGTATGAGATGCAACAGCCAGGATCGACAGTCTCCCGCAGTGCCGGCGGCCTGCAGCCCGTGAAGGCCTACGGCTTCCCGACGGTGTTCGGGCGCAACCTCGTCGCGGAGCTGAACGACTTCGTGCACCGGCCCTTCCTCGTCGTGACCATGGCGGACCTCTGGCCGGTCTTCGAGCCCTTGCTGGACCCGGGCCATTGCCGTCCTTACCTGGTGGAGTCGATCGAAGAGCAGGACCTCTTGCGGGACCTCGCGGAGCTGCCATCCTGCGAGGCGATCGTCGGCCTGGGCGGCGGCCAGGCCCTGGACGTCGCGAAGTACTTCGCCTGGAAGCGCCGCCTGCCGCTCTTCCAGGTGCCGACGGCGCTCAGCGTCAACGCGGTCTTCGGGCAGCGCAGCGGCGTGCGCAGCGAGGGGCGGGTGCGCTACCTGGGCTGGGCCGTTCCGGAGTCGGTCTTCATCGACTACGACGTCCTGCGCGCGGCGCCACGGCATCTCAACTACTCCGGGATCGGAGACATCCTCTGCTTCCACACCGGCGTGCTCGACTGGAAGTACGCCAGCGAGACCGGCAAGTGCGAGGCCAAGTGGCCCTATGACGCCGCGCTCGCGGCCCAGTCCCTGGAAAAGGTCGAGGCCGTGCTGCGGCGGCAGGAGGCGATCCGCGACCTGACCGACGAGGGTATCCGGGTCCTCGTGGACGGCCTCCAATGGGGCACGACCTACCACGGCGCCGGCTGGATGCCGCGACACATCGAGGGTATCGATCACTTCGTCTTCTATGCGCTGGAGCGACAGACCGGAAAGAAGTTCCTCCACGGCCAGCCGGTCTGCCTGGGCGTCTACGTCGGGTCCCTGATGCACGCCTGCAGGGCCCAGGAGATGCTGTCGGCGGTCGCCGGCATCGGCCTCGATATCCGGCCCGAGGCCATGGGGCTGACCTGGGCGCAGGTGTCGGAGGCGCTGCTCGGCCTCAAGAGCTTCGTCGGGGAGGCTGGGCTGTGGCATTCGATCGCGCACGACGTCGAGATCACGCCGGACCTCGTCGACGAGATCCGCGACGGCATCGCAAGCGCTTATGGGGCTTGGTCCAAGCCTTGAGTGCGCTGCCGCCGGGCCGAAGGGGCGACCACGCTTGAAACCGAAGCTGAGCATCTTCGACGACGCGGAGACCGTCGCCGAGCGCGCTGCGGAGTCCTTGATCGAGGCCATCCGCGGGAAGCCGGACCTGGTCCTCGGCCTGCCCACGGGCGAGACTCCACTGGCCGTCTATCGCCGCCTGGTGGCGGCCTTCGAGGCCGGCCGCGTCTCCTTTCGGCAGCTCGCCACCGTCAACGTCGACGAATACCTGGGCGCCGGACCGGAGGACCCGCGGTCCTACGCCTACTACATGCGGCGGCACCTGTTTCGTCACGTCGACATCGACCCTCGGCGGACGCATCTGCCGAACGGCCTGGCGGCCGACCCGGACGCCGAAGCGCGGCGCTATGAGGCCGTGATCGAGGGCCTCGGCGGGATCGACTGCCTGCTGCTCGGCCTGGGCGTCAACGGCCACATCGCCTTCAACGAACCGGGCTCCCCGCATACCTCTTCGACCCGCGTGGTGACCCTGGCGCCTGCGACCCTGGCGGCGAACGGCCGCTTCTTCGCAAGACCGGAAGACCAGCCGATCAAGGCGATCACCATCGGCATCGCCACCATCCTCGCGGCGCGGCGCATCGTCGTCGTCGCGGTCGGTGCGGCAAAGGCCCCGGCGGTGCAGGGCCTGTTCCGGGGAGATCCGCTGTCCGGCTGCCCGGCGGCGGCGCTGCGCCGACATCCGAACACGACGGTGATCCTGGATCCGAGCGCCGCGGCGGGCCTTTCCGGGGCCTGTTGACCGCGGCGACCCGCTTGCGGAAGCCTGGCCGCGGCGCGGCCTCAACGGCCCGCGAAAGGCGTCCTGGCGTCCCGGTCGAGCTCGGCGAGCAGACGGTCCAGAGTCCGGCGCGCTTCCTCGCGGTCCAGGCTTTGCGTCAGCCTTACGGCATGGTCGGCGAGCGTGTCGAGAGGAAAGCCGGCCGCCTTGAGCCGCGCGAGGTCGGCGGCGTGCTTCGGGTCGTCCTCTTCCAAGGCCATGGCCAGCTTCTTGGCGATCACGTCCCAGGGATGGAGCGCGAAGCCGAGCTGCGGATGGCGCCTGGGCGCCAGCATCAAGGGAGCGGTCTCCAGCACCCAGTTGATCTCGACGGTCTCGCCGAGGATCCGATGCCAGCCCTGGTACTCGCGGGACAGCCTCTCCAGGCCCAGATCTTCGCCCCCTGCCGCCGCCAGCGCCTTGCGGTCGGCAGCCAGGGCCGTCTCGAGGTCTTCCCAGCTGTGGTGATGCAGGTCGAAATCGCTCGGCACGCGCTGCAGGCTCGGCCAGATGACGAGGCTGCCGGCGAAGTAGCTGGTATACGACCGCTGCGGCCTGAGGATCTCCAGGGCCCGCCGCTGCCCGGCGCCGAGGATCACGGCCCGACCCGGGTTTCCGCGACGACCGGACACGCCGTCGTCGCCGCCTCGGCGCCGAGGCGCTCGAGCCAGAGGGGAGTCGAGTGCAGGCCGCATTCCAGGACCATGGCCTCCCAGGCAGTCAGCCGCCCGAGGTGCCGGGCGGCCTCGGAAAGAAAGGCCGGGTCGCCCGCCAGGAAGCTTCTGATCATTGCGCCCGGGCGTGAAGGAAGCTGCGCCGCCATCTTGAGCAGCCGGCCGATCGCGGCCTTGGCGGCGGCCCTGGCGTCGCCGGCGACCGGCGCCGCCAAGCCGTGCCATCCTCCGTCCGCCTTGGCCGGAAAGAGCCGGCCCGAGAGGCGCGTCAGCTCGAGCAAGGCCGAGTGTCGCGGACGGGCCACGGCCTGCCGGGCCGCCGAGAGGTCCAGCGAGCCGACCCGCCGCTCGTCCAGGATGCGGAGCTCGGCCGCCATCCGCTCCGGATCGTCGCTGACGTGCAGCAGGTTGCAGACTGGGTTGTCGCACCAGAAGCGTCCGCGGACGCTATCCGGATCGGCGAGCGCCGGCTGGGTGGCGCCCTTGACGGCCTGGAGCTTGGACAAGGCGGCTTCGCCCCGCCACTCGGTCACGCAGACCAGGCGCCCTTCGTAGAGGTCGGCGATCAGGGGCCAGTGACCGCCCGCCGTGGCTCCGGACTTCGGGTAGAAGGCCTGGATCGAGGCGGCGTCGTGCTGCGCGAGGAAACGCCGGCCGGCCTTGAGACCGGTCGCCTCGGCCAGGAAGGAGTCCAGGCCGGGAAGCAGCCCGGAGACGAAGACCTCCGGCGAGTAGACGGTGGTCGCACCTTCCGAAGAGAGCTGTCGTGGCATGGTGGCATCTGGTCCTGTTGAGGTCTTCAGGCGACTGCCCGCAGGAACGACGGCCGGGCACAGGGCATCCCTGCCGTCTTGAAGGACGCCGGCGCTAGGGTGTCTTGCCGGAGAGTCTGACCGACTGGTTCGCGGCGGGCGGGCGTGCCCGGCGCCGGCGGCTCAGGTCGTAGAGCTCGCTCGTCGCGCCGGACCTCCCAAGGACGACCGTGCCGACGACGGACCCGCCCTCTGCCCAAGCCGTCAGCCGATCCGGGAAGTTTCCGTTGAGAATGGTGCAGTCCATCTGCCTCGCTTCCAGGAAGGCGGCCGCGCAGGCGTCGATCGCGGTGTGGCCCATTGTCGAGAGCCGGGCGGCCGGAACCTGTCGGATCAGGTGCGCCTTCGAGCCGAGATTTCCGCCCGCAAAGACTCCGTCGACATCGGTCAGCACCACCAGACGCTGGGCCGCGACCAGCCAGGCGAGCCAGGCGGCGACCGCGTCCGAGGTGACGTCGAAGGTCTTCTCGATGGGGTCCAGATCGAACAAGAGGCGCGAGGGCAGGAGCACGGCCGCCTTGCCGCGGTCCAGGGCGGCGCGGCAGGACGCCAGGGTCTTGCAGGCGACAAGGCCGTCGGAGAAGCTGGGGTCGGCCAGCAGCAGCCCGGTCTGATCCTGCGCGAGGGCGCAGGCGCGATGCGTGGTGTCCGCTGCCAGGGACTGCTCGCGGTCGATGGCCTCCACCACCTTGTCCGTTCGCCCGCCGCCCGGAACCACGATGATCCGCTGCCCGGCGTTGCTGAGCCCGGTGATGTTCCCGATGAGGCGCTGACACAGCTTGAGGTCCCGGGTCAGGCTGCCGCCGAACTTGATCACGATGTCGATGTCGAAGCTCGTGAAGCCTCTGATGCTGCCCTCTGCCATGCTCTCCTCCTTGTCTTCGGTCCCAGGCCCCGCGGGCTGCTCTAGGCGGCCGACTTGGCGCGCGCCGCGATTTCGTCCTTCAGCTTCGGCAACACGCTCCAGACCTTCTCGAAGGCGTCGGCGTAGAGATCCATCACCGTCTCGTCGTTCGGCGGCGCGATCTCCGAGACGTAGAACATCGTGTCGAGCAGGCGCCGGGTGTTGGGGAAGTCCTGCAGCGACCATCGGGACCGCGAGAAGGGCAGGTAGTCCCAGGCCGGTTTGCGCAGCCAAACCCAGACCGGTACGCCTTCGCTGAGCAGCAGTTCCGCGATGTAGTCCCGCGTGGCCGCGCTGTCGGGCAGGTCGAGGTCCTCCGGCACCAAGCGGAGCGGGTAGCTCAGAAAGCTGTTGTGCGGCTGCGCGGGATTGAACAGCGGCCGCAGTCCGCTCAAGTCGGCGAGGCGCCGATGAAGCTGGGCGGCGTTCCGCCGGCGTTGCTCGATCTGGGCCTCGAGGGTCTCCAGCCGGTAGCGCGCGATGGCGGAGGAGAAGACGTTGGGCCGGTAGTTGTAGCCGAGCGTTATGGGCGAGAAGACGCGTTCGCCGTTGCGCGCCGAGCTCGCCAGCGAGACCCGGTCGACGTGATCTATCAGGCCCTGATCGCGGGCGCAGAGCAGCCCGAGCTCGCCGGCGCCGAGATGTTTTGCGCCATTGGCGGAAAGCGCCAAGGCATCGCTGTCGAGACTTCTTCCCTGCTCTCTCCAGGCTGCCACCGCGATGGCCTGGGCGCAGTCATCGACGAGCGCCACGTCGCCTCGCGCCCTGATCCGCTGTCGCATGTCCCGTCGGAAGGCGGGGTTGCCGAAGAGATGCGTGATCAGCAGGGCGGTCGTGTCGCCCTCAACGGCCTCGATCGCGGCCGCCGGATCGATTGCGGCATCCGAGAGCGAGACGTCGACGAACTTGGGCTCCAGCCCGGCCGCGTGGATCGGCCCGATGGCGCCCGGCCAGTTCAGAGCGGCGGCGACCACCTTTCCGCCAGGACGGCGGTAGTAGTGGAACGCGATGTGGATCGCCGCCGTGCCGCTGGCCACCGCGCGCACGCGCCAAGGCGCGGCCCAGCTACCGAAGCGATCCTCGAGCGAACGCACGATCGGATGGTTCACGCGGTGATACCTGCCGCTGGCGACGACCTGCTCCAGGGCCTTCAGATGGGCGTCCTGCGTGGCCGGCCAGGGGGTCACGGAACCCTTCGGCACGCTGCGGGTTCCGCCGAAGGCGGCCAAGCTGCTCTTGTCTGAACGGCTGGCAGATACCGGATAGCCAGCATCTCCGATCGTCTTTCTTTCGAAGTTCAGCATCTCTTGGCCTCTCGAATGCGACATATGAAGACAGGCTAAAAATCGGCTCTCCGCGGCGTTGCGTCGTAAGACTCGACGAAATCAGCTTATTTAGTTTCATTCTCGTGGTTTTGTTTGCCGCTAATTTGTCAATTGTTTCAACTTGGCGTGAAGAAAGTCAATAGAATTGAGTTTATATTCTCCTATATTTAGTCGAATATTTGATTCTCCTCATTCAATATAAAAATGATCCGCGCCCGATCGCTGCAGCAGGGCGCATGTCCGATCATCAAGAGGAAGGGGCCATTGGAACAGCCAGCCGCCATAGGGCTTCGCAGCATTGCGGCCGCCAGCGTGCTCATGGCGGCGAGTTCCGCGCTCGCGCCCTTGATCGACGCGCTGAGCAAGGGATTGGTGGAGAGCTATGCGGTGGTCTTCGTGGTCTGGATGCGCTTCATGGGACACACGGTCCTCGCGGGCTTGGCCGTGCTTTTTCGGCATAGGAGCTTTCGGCCTCTGCGTCCCTCTAAGCTCCAGTTTCTGCGCGGGGCCGCGCAGTTCGTTTCCAGTCTCGCCCTCGTATGGTCGCTTCGCTATCTCTCCCTGGCGACGGCCTTGATCCTGGTCTTCTCTGCGCCCTTGCTGGTTATCGTCTTCAGGCGCATCTGTGCCCGGCCGGGATCGGATCTGGGCAACCTGGTCCTGGCCGGTGCCGGCTTCGCCGGTGTCTTCCTGGTCTATCTGCCGGCGGGCAGCGCGGATCCACTGGGGGTCGCGCTGGCGGTCGCGGCGGCCCTGACGCTGAGCCTCTGCTTCCTGCTGACCGGTGTCACGGCGAGCCGGTCGGATTCCTTGTCGAACAGCTTTCATGTCGCCTTTCCAAGCTTCTTGCTCGGCCTGCCCTTGATCTTGTTCGATTTCGAGCTTCCCAAGCTGGCCGACCTCGGCTCTCTCCTGGCCCTGGGACTCCTTTCGGCCTTGTGCCACGCCCTGATATCGGCGGCGATGCGGACCCGGGTCTCGAGTGCGGTGACGCCCATCGCCTACCTGGAAATCCCCTTCGCCATGTTCTACGGCTTCCTGCTTTTCGCGCAGCCGCCGCGACCGGAGGAGGTCGCTGGCGGTTGCGCCATCGTCGCCGCCGGCCTCGCCATCGCGTTCCGCCTGAGGCGGGGCGAGCTGC
>JANQGU010000258.1 GCA_028282935.1 Kiloniellales bacterium | reverse complement strand
GGACTGTGGTACCACCAGCCGCCGAACTCTTCGCGGCGGCGATGGAAGACCGCCTGGTGGCCCGGGAAGGGCCGGTCGGAGAAGATCAGGGTGAAGCCTTCCGCCGCGTCGGGGATGCCGGCGACCATGATGTCGATGACCTCGTCGGCGCCGGAGATGAAGGGCTCCTTGTCGAGGCCGACCGCCGCGTCGTCGAAGACCCAGAGGCCTTCGTGCCTGTAGGGATGGATGGCGCGGATGGCGTTCATCGTGCGGGCTCCCGCTCGCAACTTCCGGTTCCAGACTAGCGCCCCGGCCATCCGTCTGTCATGGCCAGGCTTGACCTCAGGTGCTTTGCCAAGGGCAAAGCCCGAGCCATCCAAGGCGCAGCGGCGCGATGGATGCCCGGATCGCGCGAAGCGGTGCGAGGCACTGGGCTACGCCCCGTACGCGCTGCGGGCATGACAGCTTGCTTGGGTGTCGGACAGGTGAGCCCAGGTGCGCCGTGTAGACGCCCCCGGCTGCCGCCTCTCATCTGTCATTGCCGGGCTTGACCCGGCAATCCATCGAGCCGACGGCACCATGGATGCCGCGGGCTTTGCCTTCGGCAAAGACCCTGGGATCAAGTCCGGGCATGACAGTCTTTCTGGGGGCCGGAGCGATAGGAACCCCTAGGCTGCCGTCATATCGCACAAGCCCGCGCACCGACCGGAGGCGAGGTCGCGGCGGCGCCTATTGCCGGGTCTGGGGGAAGAGGGCGTCGAAGTCCGCGCGCAGGGCGGCGATCGGCTTGAGGTCCAGGCTGGCCGGGTCCTCGGGCAGGACGTCGAAGTCGATGGCGCCGATCCGGGTCGCGACGTCGTACTCGCCCAGCACCGCGTCGAGCATCAGGAAGGCGGCGCCGCCGAGGCCTTCGAGGGTCTCCGGCGTCAGCTCGGCGACGAAGAGGTCGAGGTCGGCCTGGTCGCTGTCCGGCATCAGACGGTACCAGAGGCCGTCCGGCTCGAGCACGGCCTCGCCGAGCTGGACCCGGGCGCAGGAGGTCTTGCGCGGCCGGAAGGCGACGATGCGCCAGCCCGGCACCTCGGGCGCGGCCTGCTTCAGGGCGGCGACCGCCGGAAAGAGGCTGCGGATGCCGCCGGCCGAGAGGATCAGCTCGAAGACCCCGTCGTCGGCCCGGCCGTACTCGAAGCAGAGCTCGGGATGGACCTGGTTCAGGCGGTCGCCGATCTCGCCGACCGCGGCCTCGATCTCCCGCGTGCCGCCGCTGGCGTGCGCCTCGCGCAGGCGCTGCTCAGCCGACAGGAACCACTGCCAGAAGGAGTCGAAGGGCGACCCTTTCGACTGCACCTCGGCGCCGCCCCGGCCCGCCAACCATCCCATCACCGACATCTCGTCTGCCCTCCCGTGTGTCCGCCGCCCGATGCCCGCCATCGCGGCGAAGAGCGGAGCAGTCTGCCCGATAGAGATTTCTATTCCATCTACGCCCGGCTCCATCTACACCCGGCCCAGGGGCCGGCGCGGCGCGCATGCAGGCGACGCAGACCACCCCGGCGCGACCGGCGCTGGACGGCCCGACGGCGAGCCGCTCTAATCCCTTGCGCTTTGGTTACGGATTCGTGACAGCCGCCCCTTCCGCGCGGCGCCGGGAGCCGGTCAGAGAAAATGGTCATGGACGCAGGGGTCCTTTTGCTGGTCCTGCTGGCGGCGGTGCTGCACGCCAGCTGGAACGCCTTGGTCAAGGCGGGCGAGGACAAGCTGGTGATGCAGACCCTGGTGATCTGCGTCCACGGCTACCTGGCGATGCCGCTGCTGTTCTTCCTGCCGCTGCCGGAGCCGGCGAGCTGGCCCTACCTCGGGCTCTCGGCGGTGATCCACTTCGTCTACTACGCGGGCGTGATCGGCGCCTATCGGCACGGCGACCTGTCGCAGGTCTATCCCATCGCCCGCGGCTCGGCGCCGGCGCTGGTCGCCCTGGGCGCCTGGCTCCTGGCCGGCGAGGCCTTGAGCGCGGTCGAGCTGCTGGGCGTCTTCACGGTCTCGCTGGGGATCGTCTCGCTGACCGGCCTGGCAGGACGTCGCGGGCGAGGCGGGCAGGGCGACGGCCGCGAGGCCAAGGCGGTCGGCTTCGCCCTGCTGACCGGGGCGACCATCGCCAGCTACAGCCTGGCCGACGGCCTGGGCGTGCGCGAGTCCGGCCACGCCCTGTCCTACATCCTCTGGCTCTTCGCGCTGGAGGCGGTGCCGCTGACCGCCTTCGCCCTCTGGCGCCGGCGGGGGCGGGTGGTCGCGGCCTTCAAGCCGCACCTCAAGGCCGGAACCATCGGCAGCCTGCTGTCCGGCCTGGCCTACGGCATCGTCATCTGGGCGATGAGCGTGGCGCCCATGGCGCATGTGGTTGCCCTGCGCGAGACCTCGGTCGTGATCGCCGCGATCATCGGCACCCGCCTGCTCCGCGAGCCCTTCGGCCGCAAGCGCATCGCCGCCGCCGCGGTGGTCGCGGCCGGTGCGGTCCTGCTGGAGACCGGGGGACTCTGAAAGCCCGAGGCTATGCCTCACCTCAGGAGAGCTGGTAGGAGGTGACTTCGTTCTGGTTGACGAAGCAGAGCCGGCGGCCGTCGTCGAGGGTGATCGCGACCTCGGCGCCGCTGGGCAGGGCGCGCTTCTCGAAGCCGGTGATGGTGGTTCCGCCCAGGCCTTCGTTCTGGCTGAGGTCGACCACCTTGTACTGGATCATGCCGTCCGGCTGGTTGGGCAGCGCGTCCAGGCGCTCGCCCTTGCGCAGAAAGATGGTCCCGGCGTTCAGCCTCAGGCGGTAGGCTTCGCCGGCGACGACGAGGCCGACGGCATAGGCCGGCTCTTCCAGCTTGCCCTCGCACCAGAACTCCTGGCAGAGAACCTGCTCCAGGACCTGTCCGGAGAGTTCCGGCCAGTCGCCGATCACGGTCAGTTCGTTCTCGCTCATCGCTCCGCCACCGTTTCGTCGGCCACGCCGCCTTGAGAGGGGAATCCTGGATACACCGGCAAGATTACCAAAACCCTTCCGCGCCGGGGCCCGCCATCGGCCCGGTTTAGGCATTCGGTAAGCTTGACCGCCTAGGGTGCCTTCGATTCTGAAGTTCGTGTCTGCGAAGCGCAGGATCGAAGGAACCCTCACGCGTTGGCGCTCGTCTGATTCGGCGTCCGGAGCCCGGCAGGCGAAGCGTGCCGGCCTTCGAGACCGTCACGGGGGAGTCTCCGGCGCTGGAACATTGCCTCCCGCAAGGGCGGCGGGAGATCCGAGACCATGGCCGACGACAGCGTGCAGCCCGGCGAGACCTCATTCGGTCGCCGCGTGGTCAGGAAGCTGGCCCGCGAGCGCTTCATCACCGCCCTGCTGGCCCTCAACGTCGGAGTCTTCTTCACGATGGCCTTCGACATGATGGCCGAATCCCAGGCGCAGCAGCACTTCGGCGCCAACCTGGTCATCCTGATCGTGATCGGGGTGGTCATGATCTGGGTGCTGATCAACGTCGTGCGCGCCGAGGACTGACGAGCCTCCGGCCCGCCGTCAGTCCGGCGCCTGCTCCTCCGGCTCCTCCGGGTTGCCGCGCGGCGCGAAACGGGTCGCGTGGCGCAGGCTGCGGTGATCCCGAAGCGCCCAGTGGACGCTGGGGAAGGCGATCGCGTCCCAGGGAATCTCTTCCCAGGCGAAAAGGTCGACCGCCTCGGACTCCGGACCGGCCGAGACCCGGTCCGAGACCAGACGCGCCCGGTAGATCAGCTGGATCTGACTGATCCGGCGGATCGCGTAGACGCCGAGCAACTGATCGATCTCGATCTCGGCACGGGCCTCCTCCCAGGCCTCGCGCCGGGCGCCCTCGTCCGCCGACTCGCCCAGCTCCAGATAGCCCGCCGGCAGCGTCCAGAGGCCCTTGCGCGGCTCGATCGCGCGCCGGCACAGCAGGATCCGATCGTCGCGGCTGACCACGGCGCCGACCACGACCTTGGGATTCTCGTAATTAATGAAGCCGCAGTCCCGGCAGACCAGGCGTTCGTGGTCGTCGCCGGGCGGCACCCGGCGCTCGAAGCCGGCGCCGCCAGCGAGGTCCTCGGACCTGTCCGCGGACCCGAGCCCGCCCTTGGGCCCGCCCTTGGGCATGTCTTCGGGGTCGTGCATAGGCCTACTCTGGCCCAAGGCCGATCGCCTCGGCAAGCCGCCGCTGCGCCGGCATGCTTTCCAGTCCAGTCCTTCCGTACTAACCTGAGGAGGCCTCGAACCGCCCGGGGATTCGAGGTCCGGCCGGAGCCACGACCTCCGCAGCCCGGTACGACACGCTTCCGCAAAGCGGCCACATTCTCGGTGTGTTGTCTCGTCTTCCCGGAACGCCCCGGACCCTGGCGTGAACGCGTCGGCGGGTCGTAGGAATAGGTGCCAAAAAAGTCAAGCATAAGACTAGACCTATTCTTGTCTTCACAAATCCAATTTGTAGGTGCGACGAATTAGTTACAGTGCTAAGAATATCTTTGTCACAATCAGTCAGGAAACGTTAACCATAAACTTGCGGAATTATTCTGCATCCTAGAGGCACGGGTGGGCCATTGGCCCTTACTTCTTCTGGAGACCAACGACGTCAGGTTTCCGATCGGCAGACGAGGTCAGGGCCATTTACGACATAGGCTTCCCGTCGGGTGCGCAGTGCAGGAATGTCGCCCGATGGTCGATCCGGATTCGGATCTACAGGAGCTGTTGACGCTGGCACAGGAGGTCTCCTCGGCCAGCCGACGCGCTCTACTCTCGACGGTCACCGATCTCTTCGGCGAACGGCCGGAGGTCCTGACCGAGCGCGAGCGCGCCCTGATGTCGGACATCCTGAGCAAGCTGCTGCGCGAGGTCGAGATCGCGCTGCGCCGCGATCTGGCGGCCCGGTTCGCCGAAAGACCCGACACGCCGGAAGAGCTTCTGCTGGTCCTGGCCAACGAGGAGACCGAGTTGGTCCGGCCGGCCCTGATGAAGTCCGAGGTCCTGCACGACCCGGAGCTGATCGAGATCGTCGTCCACCGGACCCTGCAGCATCAGCTGGCCATCGCGATGCGCCGCATGGCCTCCGCGGAGGCCGCCGACGGCCTGCTCGAAGGCAACAACACCGACGTGATCAAGGCGCTGCTCGAAGACCCCAGCCCGGAGGTCTCCAAGGCGACGATGGACTACCTGGTGGAGGAATCGCGGCGGGTCGACAGCTACCAGGAGCCTCTGGTGAAGCGCGAGAGCCTGAACCCGAGGCTGGCCCGGCAGCTCAACCTCTGGGTCGCGGCCGCGTTGCGGTCCCACCTCCTCGAGCGCTTCGGCCTGGATCCCGTTCTGCTGGACGATCTCCTGCTGGCCGTGGTCCGGCACTTGGCGCCCGCCGACGTGGAGCCGGAGGCCGGCGGGGACGATCCGGACCGCGGTCCGCGGCGCGGCCCGGCCGAGGCCCTGGCCGCGCAGATGGACGCGCAGACAGAGATCACCCCGCAGCGGATGATCCACATCCTGCGCGACGGCGAGGTCTCGCTCTTCGAGGCGGTTCTGGGCCGCATGACGGGACTGGAGCCACCACGCCTACAGAGGGTACTATACGACTCGGGAGGCCGGAGCCTGGCGATTGTCTGTCGGGCAACAGGTATCGAGAAACCGGTCTTCGCATCTCTTTTTCTCTTGAGCCGGAAAGGCCGGCCGAGCGAAAAGGTAAGCGATCCACAGGAGGTGGCTCAGGTGATGGCTCTGTTCGACCGCATTGATCCAGAAGCTGCGAGGCACGTAATGCGGTTATGGCAGCGCGACTGGGCCTACCAGGACGCGATCGATCAGATCTGAGGGGGCAGGCAATGCGCCTCAAGCGTGCCAGGGGGACGCGGGTGATCGAAGCCGCCGCCGCCTCGGGCTTGCCCGGTGAGATCCTCTCGCGGCTGCAGCAGGAGCTCCTCGACAACGGTCCGCCCTATTGCGTCGCCGATCCCAAGGGCGTGGTGACCTATGCCAACGCCGCCTTCCGCCGAATCCAGCCGGCGCTGGACGAGATCAGCGAGAGCGCGCCGAGCCCCGAGATGGTGGCGACCCTGCAGTCGCTGGAGACGCCGCTGCTGCGCGAGATCAGCCTGAACGTCGACGGCCGCGATGAGGCCTACCAGGTCGAGTACAGCCTTCTGCGCGACAACCGCGGCAAGGTCGCCGCGGTGCTCGGCCGCTACCTGCCGGCCAGCGCGGTCGCCGAGGCGGAGCGCGCCCGGGCCCTGGCCGAGGAGCGCTTCTCGGACCTGACCCGCCTGGTCTCGGACTGGGTCTGGGAGACCGACCGCGACCTCAAGCTGGTCTACGTCTCGGCGCGGGTGACGGACATCCTGGGCCACCATCCCCGGCAGATGATCGGCCGGCGGCTCGACCGGATCGCGCGCCAGCCGAAGGAGCCGGGCAAGGACCAGCTCAACCGCAAGACCCGGACGCCCTTCCGCGGGCTCGAGATGGAGATGGCGCACAAGAGCGGGGGGCTGCGGCTGTTCCGGCTCAACGGCCTGCCGATCTACTGCCAGAACACCGGCGAGTTCCAGGGCTATCGCGGCACCGCCGAGGACATCACCGAGCTGCGCGCCCGCGAGATCGCGCTGCACCGCGCGGTCGACGCGGCCGAAGCCGCCAACCGCGCCAAGAGCGAGTTCCTGGCCAACATCAGCCACGAGCTGCGCACCCCGCTGAACGCCGTCATCGGGTTTTCCGAGCTGATCAAGTCGGAGGTCTTCGGGCCGATCGGCATCGACCGCTACAAGAACTACGTCGACGACATCCTGGACAGCGGCCGCCATCTGTTGGCCCTGATCAACGACATCCTCGACGTGACCCGGCTGGAATCCGGCAACGTGGTGCTGAACGAAAGCCGCATCGTGCCCGAGGACCTGCTGCACGCCGCTCTGCGGGTGGTCGAGGACCGGCTGCACGCCAGCGGGCACGACCTCGAGATCCTGGTCGACCGCGACCTGCCGGCGCTGCGCGTCGACGCCGTCAAGCTGAAGCAGATCCTCCTCAACCTGCTGACCAACGCGATCAAGTTCACCCCCGAGGAGGGCCGGATCGAGGTGCACGCCGGCCGCAGCCAGGACGGCGGCATGGTCTTCAGCGTCCACGACACCGGGATCGGCATCGCCTCGGAGGACCGGGAGATCGCGCTCACGCCCTTCCGCCAGGTCGACAACCGCCTGGCCCGCAAGTTCGAGGGCACCGGCCTGGGCCTGCCCATCGCCAAGGCCCTGACCGAGCTGCACGACGGCACCCTGTCGCTGGACAGCAAGCTGGGCAAGGGCACCAAGGTCACGATCCACCTGCCGCGCAGCCGGGTCGTCGAGACCAAGCCGGCCGACGCCTGAGACCCGGCGCCTTGGCCGGGGACGGGGGGCCGCCACAAGGCCAGCAATCATCACGGCAGGCCACGCGGCGGGCCGCGGCCGCGCAGGGCGCCCGCGAAGCCTTCGGCGTGCCGGCCATCGTCCTCGGCGCCAGCTTCCTGGGTTTCGGCGCCCTGGTCCGCGAGGCCGGGCTCTCGCCCTGGCACGGCCTGCTCTCGACCGCGCTGGGCTGGGCCCTGCCGGGCCAGGTCGCCATGGTCGAGCTCTACGCCGCCGGCGCCTCCCTGGTCGCGATCCTGGCCGCGGTCGCGCTGACCAACGCCCGGCTGCTGCCGATGACCGTGTCCCTGATGCCGCTGCTGCGCGCGCCCGGCGTCGGCCGCGCCGCCTATTACCTGGCGGCGCACTTCGTCGCGGTCACCGGCTGGGCGGCGGCCATGCGGCAGGCCCCGCTGCTGCCGGCGCCGGCGCGGTTGCCCTACTTCCTCGGCTTCGTGCTGGTGATCTGGGCCAGCTCGCTGGCCGCGACCGCTGGCGGCTACTACCTGGCGGGCGCGGTGCCGGCCGAGGTCACCCTGGGCCTGGTCTTCCTGAACCCGATCTACTTCATGCTGGTCTTCGCCGCCGACGCCCGCCGCCGGGCCCGCCTGCTGGCCCTGGTCCTGGGGGCGCTGGCCGGGCCGCTGCTCTACCTGGTCGCGACCGACTGGTCCCTGCTGCTGACCGGGCTCCTGGCCGGCAGCCTGGCCTTCTTCGGCGACCGCTGGTGGCGCCGACGCAGAGCAGGCCCAGAGGCGCCGGAAGGAGGCCGCCGTGGCTGAGCCGCTCGCGCTCTGGCCGCTGCTGGTGGTCCTGGGTGGGGCCGCGGTCACCTATGCCTGGCGCGCGCTCGGCGTCTTGTTGTCCGATCGTATAGAAGCCGAGAGCGCCGCCTTCGAATGGGTCGCCTGCGTCGCCTACGCCCTGCTGGCCGGCCTGATCGCGCGCATGATCGTCCTGCCCCTGGGCCCGCTGGCCGAGACCGCGCTCAGCCACCGGATCGCCGCCGCGGTGATCTCGCTGGCGATCTTCTTCCTGACCCGACACAACCTGCTGCTCGGCATCGGCGCCGGCGTCGGCGCCCTGACCCTGCTGACCCTGGGGTGGGGATAGAGGGACCGACCTAGCGTGCGTTGAGCATCTCCCAAGGGTCGAAGGTCAGGAGTATCGTCTTCCAGGCGTCATACTTCTCGGGCGGCAAGGGAAGCGGGCTGCAGCGTAAAACCGCACGGATCGCGGCCTTGGCCGCGACGTCAAAGTTCGGATCACGTTTCAGCCTCTCCTTGTCCGTCACCTCGACCCGCTGCACCGTTCCGTCGGAACGCAAGGCAACGCGCAGGGTGACGACCATCTCGTCGGCCTTGCGAATGCCCACTGGTAAACCCCAGCAACGCTCGATATGGCCGCGGAGGGAGTCGAGTTCGCCCGAGGTCGGCGCTCCTGGCGCTCCTATCTCCCCAGTGTTCGGCACGACCGGGTCCGCCACTGGAGTCGCGACAAACGGTATGAAGCGGAAGGTCAGCTCGCGCCAGCCCTCGTAGTCCGCCGGCGGCAGCGGCAGTGGGCCGCAGCCCGTGAGCGCCTGCTGTGCCGAGAGGGCCAGCTCGCGGAAGACCGGATCGAGCAGCATCGCCTCGGCGCCCACGACCTCGCTCTCGATCACCGAGCCGTCGGCTGCGAAGCGCGCCTTGACGCGGAAGGAATCGATCTCGTTGTAACGGCCGTCCCGTTCGATGCCCCAGCAGCCCGAGACCAGGGACTGGACCTGCCG
>JANQGU010000184.1 GCA_028282935.1 Kiloniellales bacterium | reverse complement strand
TACAAGTCCAGCCCCCTGCTCGCGGTGCTGTTCCTGGTGCCGGCCTTCTCACTCGCCGGCTTCCCGCCGCTCTCCGGCTTCTGGGCCAAGTTCCTGCTGATCAAGGCGAGCCTGGAGATCGAGGCCTACCTCGCCGCCGCCGTCGCCCTGACGGTCGGCCTGCTCACGGTCTTCTCCATGACCAAGATCTGGGCCGAGGCCTTCTGGAAGCCCCACCCGGCCGGCCTCGCGCCCGCGCTCGGCGGGCTGCCGCGGCGCGAGCAGCTTTTCCTGCTGGCGCCGGTCCTGGCCCTGGCGGCGCTGACCGTGACCATCGGGCTGGCGCCCGAGCCCTTCCTCGCCTTCGCCGAGCGGGCCGCCGCCCAGCTTCTGGACCCGGCGCTCTACGTCCGCGGCGTCCTGGGAGACGGGCCATGAACCCGCTGGTCGTGAACATGCTGCTCGCGGCGAGCTGGGCCGCGCTGGTCGGCAGCTTCACCCTGCCGAGCCTGGCGCTGGGCTTCGGCCTCGGCTACATCGCCCTCTGGGCCGCCCGGCCGCTGTTCGGGGAGACCACCTACTTCGAGCGCGTCTTCCGGGTCCTGCGGCTTGCCGCCCTCTTCGTCTACGAGCTCGTGGTCTCCAGCTTCCGCGTGGTCTGGGACGTGGTGACCCCGGCCCACCTCAGCCGACCCGGGATCGTCGCCCTGCCCCTGGACGTCGAAGGGGAGGGCGGCATCCTGCTGGTCTCCAACCTGATCTCGCTGACCCCCGGCAGCCTCAGCCTGGATGTCTCTCCGGACCGGCGGACGCTCTACGTCCACGCGATGTTCGTCGAGGATCCGGAGGCGCTGCGCCGCGAGCTGAAGCAGGGAATCGAACGTCGCGTCATCGAGGCACTGGAATGATGGAAACAGCCGGAACGATTCTGCCCTGGGCGGTGGATATCGCCTTTGCGCTGCTGCTGGCGGCCATGGCGCTGGCGGTCCTGCGCCTGGCCCGCGGACCCAGCCTGCCGGACCGGGTCGTCGCCCTGGATCTCCTGACCGTGCTGGCGGTCGCCTTCTCCGCGCTCTTCGCGATCGCCGCGGAAGAGCCGGCCTTCCTCGACGTCGCCATCGCCCTGGCGTTGGTCGCCTTCCTGGCCACGGTCGCCTTCGCCCGCTTCGCCGAGCGCCGCCAGGCGCAGCGCGAGAACGGCACGGCGGGACGGGAGGATACGCCATGAGCGAGATCCTCACCTCGATCCTCGTCGTCGCCGGCGGCTTCTTCGCCTTCGCCGCCGCGCTCGGAGTCCTGCGCCTGCCGGATGTGCTGATCCGCATGCACGCCTCGACCAAGGCCGGGACCCTGGGCTGCGGGCTGATCCTGCTCGCCGCGGCGACCCATTTCGGCGAGACCGCGATCGTCGCCCGCGCGCTGGCCGCGATCCTCTTCCTGCTGCTGACCGCGCCGGTCGCCGCGCACATGATCGGCCGGGCCGCCTACCGGACCGGCGTCCCGCTGTGGAAGGGCACGGTCATCGACGAGCTCGGCCGGCCGCCGCAGGCGGACGGGCCGGGGGATGGCGGGGTGCCGGCCACGGACGCGGAGGAGCGGCGGACCTAGCGGCATATTCTAACCTTCTGTCATTGCCGGGCTTGACCCGGCAATCCATGGCGAAGCGGCACGATGGATGCCCGGATCAAGTCCGGGCATGACAGAAGATGTTGGGACCAATGAACGAGGGGCCCGGGTACCTGTGCTGAAAGACTAGGACATCACCGTGATGTGCAGGCCTCGGTCCTTCAGGATGCCGCGGATCTGATCGGCCAGGGTCTCGTACTCCTCCTGGCGCGCCGACTGCCGGCGCCAGACCATGCCGATCATGCGGTAGGGGGAGCGGGACTTCATCTCCCGGGCGGCCACCTGACGGTCGTGCAGGACCTCGGAGCGGACGTAGAGCGCCGGCAGCAGGGACAGCCCCATGCCCATGGCCACCATCTGGCGCAGGGTGTCCAGGCTGGTGCCCTCGTAGTCGAGCGAGAGATCGGCGCCGTACTGCTCGCAGAGCTCGCGCACCTGGTCGTGCAGGCGGTGGCCGCGTTCCAGGGTCAGGAAGGTCTCGCCCTCAAGATCCGATCTCTGGATCTTCTCCCGGCCGGCCAGGCGATGGTCCCCGGGGACCACGACCCAGAGCGGCTCGCGGAACAGCCTGACGCTCCGCAACTCGGCGCCCTTGACCGGCAAGGGAAAGAACAGCAGGTCGAGCTTACCGTCGTCGAGGCGCTCCAGCAGCACGTCGGGCAGGCCCTCGCGGACGTAGAGCTTGAGCTCCGGATAGCGCTGGTGCAGCTCCGGCAGGATGTGCGGCAGGAAGTAGGGGCCGAGCGACGGCAGCACCCCGACCCGGATGGTGCCGCCCAGGGGCGACTGGCCCTGCTTGGCGAGCTCTATGACGTCCTGGACGTCGCGCAGCACGGTCTTGGCCCGGGACGCGATCTCGCGCCCCAGCGGCGTCAGAACGACCTTGCTGCGGCTGCGCTCTACGAGCTGCACGCCCAGCCGGTCCTCAAGCTCGCGGAGCTGGCCGCTGAGCGTGGGCTGGCTGACGTGGCTCATTTCGGCAGCCCGCCGGAAGTGCAGGGTCTCGGCGACCGCGACCAGGTAACGAAGCTGTTTCAGGGTGGGCACGAAGGATCCCGATCAGGAGGCTTGGCATTCTCGTTCAAAGACAAATCGGGAAGCCTCGCTTCGCTTTCAAGGCGCGGCCGGGCCGAGCGGGGCGGCAAAGCTTCTGATCGAAGATTTCTATCAAAGCCCAAGCTATATGCAATTAGTTCTTGATATTTCTTCTACCCATCCTTGGGAAATGGCCTCACCGGTGCTTGCAGAACGTGCAAGGCGCCAAAGAGCCAAGAGCCATTCGGAAGACCCTGGGAGGAAATCTGTCATGTTTCGTCTGCGTCATCTTCTCGCGGCGGCGGTTCTCGCCCTGCCCCTTTCCTTCGCGGGCTGGAGCGCCAAGGCCGAGGCGGCCGACATCGTCGAGACCGCCCAATCGGCCGGAGACTTCGGGACCCTGGTTCAGGCGGTCACCGCCGCGGAGCTCGCGGGCACGCTCAAGGGCGAAGGTCCCTTCACCGTCTTCGCGCCGACCGACGCGGCCTTCGCGGCCTTGCCCGAGGGCAAGCTGGACGAGCTGCTGAAGCCGGAGAACAAGGCCGAACTGGTCAAGGTGCTCTCCTACCACGTCGTCGCCGGCAAGATCACCTCGGCGGAGATCGCCGGCAAGATGTCCAGCCTCGACACGCTGGAGGGCGGGAAGGTCAAGGTGAACTCGGCCGGCCGGATCACCAAGGTCAACAAGGCGGCGATCACGCAGCCCGACATCATGGCCTCGAACGGCGTGATCCACGTGATCGACAAGGTGATTCTGCCCGAATGATCGGGGGGCGGGGGATAGGCTTTGCAGATTGCAACCCTGCGGGACGGCCGGCGCTCCTTCGGGAGGGCCGGTCGTCCCGTTGCCCCGGCCCGGTGGGCTGATCCGAAACGCCGATCAGCTTGCCAGGCGATAACGATTGGGCGCTTGCGGTGCTTCCGCCCAAGTCTCCTAGAGCAGCGGGCGGTGGCTGGCTTCGCAGGCCAAGACAGAGCGATCGCCGCGAGCGACAAAGCATAAGGAGTGCAGCCATGACCGAACACTTGCGCAGGGTCTCCAGCAGGGCCTCGAGCGCCAGCATCTTCAACCGCTACCGGGCCCTGGCTCAGACCCATCACAGCCTGGAGGAGAAGCTGGCGGCGGAGGCGGCCCGGCCGGCCCCGGACGATCAGCTGATCCGGCGGATCAAGAAGCGCAAGCTCCTGATCAAGGACGAGATGGCCAGCATCGAACGGCTGCTCGAGGCGATCAACGCCGAGACCCAGGTGGTGGCTGGGTCCGCGGAGATCATCCCACTTCCGCTTCCAGGCCGTGGCGCGGCGCAGGTTCGAGTCGTAAGCGATCGGGTGCCGGCAGCTTGACCCCTGCCTCGGAGCCGCAGCTCCGAGCCATATTGCCGGTGCCTTCCGCGCCCCGCTCCCCCGGGCGGGGCGCGGTGCTTTTCGCGGACAGGACATCATACCGAGGGGCGCTGACAACGACCCCTTCGATGGCGTAGGGCCTGACGCTCCTTGGTATTAGACCACGTTCCTTTCCAGCAGGGGCCGGTTCTCGGCCAGGCGCCCGAAGCCGAGCGGCGAGAGGTCGAGGCTGCGGTAGGCGCCGTAGGCGATCACTTCGGACAGGCCGCGGCCGACGGCGGGTGACTGCTGCAGGCCGTGGCCGCTGAAGCCGTTGGCGAAATAGAAGTTGGCCGGCTCCGGCGCCGGGCCGACGATGGCGTTGTGGTCGAAGAGGTTCACGTCGTAGTGCCCGGCCCAGGCCCGGCCCGGCTTGATCGCCTCGAAGGCCGGCACGCGGGCGGCGATGCTCGGCCAGACGATGTCCTCGAAGAGGCCGTGGTCGACCTCGAAGTCCTCGCAGTCCGGGTCCCGCTCGGGCGGCGGCGCGGTCCCGCAGATGAAGCCTTTGCCCTCCGGCCGCACGTAGACCCCGTTGCTGTCGATCAGCAGCGGGAAGCCCGCCAGGTCCTCGCGGCAGTCGAAGGTGAAGACGCAGCGCTTCCGGTTGACCACCGGGATCTCCAGGCCGGCGAGGCGCGCGATGGCCGCGCCGCTGGCGCCCGAGGCGTTGACGAAGGCGCCGCAGGCGACGCGCTCGCCGTCGTCGAGCCGCACCCCGACGACCCGCCCGCCGTCCAGCTCCAGGCCGATGACGCTGGCCTCCCGATAACGGACGCCCAGGCTCCGGGCCTTGCGCCGATAGGCCTGGAGCAGGGTGTAGCCGTCGAACCAGCCTTCGCCGCTGCGGCCCCAGCAGCCGGCGGCGATGCCCCCGCAGTCGAGCCAGGGGAAGCGCTCCTGCAGCGCCGCGGGCTCAAGGTAGAGGGTGTCGGCGCCGAGCCGGCTCTGCAGGGCGTGGTTGCTCCGCAGCTGCGCCGCGCCGGCCGGGCTCGCCAGGAAGAGGTAGCCGCCCTCGTGGAAGGGCAGCTCGGCCGGCTCGCCGTCGACCGCCAGGGTCTGGGGGAGCCCGCGGATGAACGCGACGCCGAAGAGCGAGATCTCGATGTTGATGGGGGTCGAGAACTGCTGCCGGATGGACCCCGCCGAAAGCGTCGTCGCGCAGCGGGCGAAGGACAGGTCCCGCTCGACCACCAGGATCCGCCCTTGAAAGGCCGGCTCGGCGGCGAGGTGGTAGGCGGTCGAGCTGCCCGTGGCCGCCCCGCCGGCGATAACGACATCATACGTTTCGGGCATGCCGGGGAGGACTCTCCACGCTAGGCTCAGGTCGGGGGGAATCGAATACCTTGAGGCAACTTCACCCAAGGCCGAGCGATCCGTCCAGAGTCAAGGCACCGGACCGGGCTCGTCCCGGGCATTCGGGCGGCTTGCTGTGACTCTGGCCACACGCGCCTCGGCGATTCCCGGGCAGAAAGGGTGAACCTTCGGCACGGCGGCCGCGACCCATGGTCGAGCGGCCGCCGAGGGCGGTTTGGCCGAAGGCTCGAAGTAACGGGGGAAAATCACAGGATGTGGACCAGACTTTACCAGACAGCTTTGATTCTATGCCTGGGCCTGCTTGGCGGCGCGGCTACGGCCTGGGCGCAGGAGGGCGCGACCCTTCAGAACGCCGGGTCGCTGACCAGCCTGGGTGGCCGAAACCTCGTCCCGACAGCTGAGAGCCCTGAAGGCCTGATGGACGCCGGTCTGACGTCGGAGACCGGAACGTCCCTGCGGCTGGCTCAGAAGGACGGCTTCGTCGCCACGGCCTATCTCGCCCACGCCCGCTGCGGCGCCGACTGCTGGACCTACGACATGGCGGAAGACCAGATGGCCCTGAAGCTCGCCGCCAGGATCAGCTTCGCCTGCGCGGCCGGCGATTCCGTCGAAGAGCTCCGGCTGGTCTTTCCCGACGGCCGCAGCCGAGAGATCTACAGCGCCGCGAGCGGCCGCAAACTGCGCCGCTTCACCAAGACGGTCGTCTTCCAGCCCTGGACGGCGGAGGAGATCCGCGAACGGGCCGGCCTGGCCCTCGGCGGTCCCTGGCAAGGCGCGCAGCTCGGCCAGGGCGGCAACGCCCAGAGCGCGCGCATCGCCCTGCGGCAGGAGGTCCTGCTCGAGGGCCGCTGCCGCCACGACCAGGCCCTGCAGACCCGCAGCTTTCAGCTCGACAGCCTTCTGGCGGTGATCGACACCACCTGGACCTTGCCGGGGCGCTGAGCCCGCGGCCCAGGCCCCCAACCCGCTAATACCAAGGAGCGTTGATAATGACCCATTTGATGGCGCACGGCGGCCCGCCGGGCAGGCGCGGCCCGCAGCGCGATGCCCACGCATCGGGCCCAGGGAAGTTCGGGGGGTGCAACGCAGCCGGCGGGCCGCCGTGCGCCACCGAAGGCCGGGTTTGCTTGCCCGCCCGCGGCGTTGCGCTCCGCTTACGGTACTCCAGCACCGC
>JANQGU010000155.1 GCA_028282935.1 Kiloniellales bacterium | reverse complement strand
GGTGAACGCGGATAAGCTGCTCTATCTATATGAAATAGATCAAATTATCCCCGTTCAATCGATTCCGATTGAACGGGTTTTGATCTAGCCCTTCGCCCGCCGACGTCGCCCCTCCGCTGCCCCTGGAAATTGCTTAACCATAAGACCTTAGGGAATCCCTGGCTTTCCCGAGGCGGCGGCGTTGAGCCTAGTGCTTTGAAATGTCTCGGCCCTTTGTCACAGGGTTAAGGGTATTTAAAACGATTAGACTCTAGTCTTGGTGCCAGGAGAGAGGGATAATCCCTTGTCTCGACTGGCGGCGGGACGCCTGGAACCGGGGGGCAACCGGTCCAAAAACCGCAGGCATGCCGGCACAGGGATCCCGAAGGACGGGATATCCGAGCGAGCGCCGGTGTGACCGCGAGATCCCGAGCGGACGGTGCGCCCCGGGGCGCGCGTCAGGGACAAGGGCGGAGTCTTGAGAGGGTAGGGACCGAAGGTCATGCAGAGGCAGGCGGAAGGCAGATTTCGCGCTTTGATGAGGCGCTGTTTCGTCGAACGGGAGTTCTATCTGCGGGTCGATGGGCGGGTCCGCTACCTGCGGGTCGGATCCAGGATCCAGATGCTCGCGGCGGCGACGCTGATGACCGCAGGCCTCTGGGTCTCCTACGCTTCCTTCAAGGCGGTGCTGCACGAGAGCATCGTCGACTCCAAGGACCGCCAGATCGAGCAGTCGCGCCTGGCCTATGTCGATCTCCTGCAGCAGATCAACGACTACCACGCCCAGTACGCGCGGGTGATCGAGAGCCTCGAGGACAATCAGGCCTTCCTGCTCAACCTCATGGAGGACGAGCGCGCCGAGGTGCTCGACCAGGAAGAGATCGAGCGCCGGGTCGCGCGCTCCAACGCGGCGCGGGACCGGATCGTCGCCGCCCGGGGCGACATCGATCGGCTGCTGAAGCAGGCACTGCAGGACGCCTCCGGCGAGGGCGACGTGGGCCAGCAGATCGAAGACCAGATCGCCCAGATTCGCTCGCTGCTGGAAGTGACCGAGGCGGAGCGGACCCAGATCAAGAAGGCGCGCGACCGGATCGCCGACCAGTTGAGCAGCGTCAAGGAAGACCTCAAGTCGACCGAGACCAGCAAGCGCGGACTCGAAGCGACCGTCAACCGCCTGCAGAGCGAGCTCGGCAAGACCAAGGCCGACCGGACCCAGCTCAGCGCCGCCCAGTTGGCCCTCTCGGTCCAGATGGGGCGCCTGCAGGCCAACCTGCTGAACGCGCGCGAGCGGGAAGCCCAGCTCGAAGGCGAGGTCCTGGAGCTGGAGTCCGACCTGGACCAGGCCGTCGCCCTGGGCAGCGACCTGACCGAGGAGCGCGACCAGCTGCTCGGCCAGGTGACTGGGCTGGAGGCCCGTCTGGTCTCGCTGCAGGAGAACCAGCACGGCGTGGTCGCGCGCCTGACGACGCAGACCCGCGAGAGCATCGGCGTCCTGGAGTCGGCGATCGAGACCGCCGGCCTCAACCCGGACAAGCTGCTGGCCCGCATGCCTCGGGGCGCCGGCGGCCAGGGCGGTCCCTTCGTGCCGGCGCAGGGCGGGAACGAGGTCGCCGATCATCCGCCGCAGGAGTTCTCCATCGCCTCCCTGGACGCGCACATGAACCGCTGGGAGGCCCTCCAGCAGGTCATGGGCTCGCTGCCCCTGGCGGCGCCGGTGGACGACTATCGCTTGACCAGCGGCTTCGGTGTCCGGCGCGATCCGATCAACGGCCGCCGGGCCCGCCACAACGGCCTGGACTTCGCCGCGCCGATCGGAGCCCACGTGCTGGCGACGGCGCCCGGCAAGGTCGTCTACGCCGGCTGGTACGGGCGCTACGGACGCATGGTGGAGGTCGACCACGGCTACGGGGTCCGGACCCGCGTCGCCCACCTGCGCAAGATCTACGTCAAGGTCGGGCAGAAGGTCGCGTTTCGCGACAAGCTCGGGATGCAGGGCAGCTCGGGCCGAAGCAATGGGCCGCACGTCCACTACGAGGTCCACGTGGACGGCAAGGTGGTTGATCCGATGAACTTCATCAAGGCAGGCCGAAATGTTTTCAAGGGATAAATCCGATGCGCGTCTGGGCGGCAGCGCCGCCCCCGCCGCCGGCAAGGGGGGCAGCATCCCCTCCATCATCAGCTCCGACCTACGGGTCGTCGGTGACCTTCGCTCGGACGGCGATCTGCAGATCGACGGCGTGATCGAGGGCGACGTCCAGAGCCACAGCCTGACGGTCGGCATCAACGCCAAGATCAAGGGCTCGGTCTCGGCCGATGACGCCCGCATCTGCGGCACGGTCGAGGGCGAGGTCAAGGCGAAGTCGGTGATCGTCGCCGAGACCGCCCGGGTGATCGGCGACGTGGTCCACGAGAAGCTCTCGGTCGAGACCGGCGCCTATCTAGAAGGCAACTGCCGGCACATCAGCTCCAGCCGCGGCAACGGCAACGGAGCCGGGCCGCAGGTCTCGCTGCTGAAGTCCGAGGAGGACGGGGCCAAGGACGACGCCGGCAAGCCCAGTCCGAAGTCGAACGGCAAGGAGGGCGAGGGCGCCGCGCCGCTGGCCGGCTGAGCCGCCCGTCCTCTTACGCTACCTGTCCTTCCGCGAGTCGAAGCGACGGCCGGATCCTGGGATCCGGCCGTTGGTCTTTTCAGGCCTCGGACTCAAGCCTCCGCGAGCAGCCGGGCCATCAGCTCGGGATCGATGTTGCCGCCGGACAGGGTAATGGCGACGCAGCGGTCGCGGGCGTCGAAGCGGCCGGCCAGCAGCGCCGCCAGAGACACCGCCCCGCCCGGCTCGACCACCAGCTTCAGGGTGGTGAAGGCGTAGCGGATCGCCTCCGCGACCTCGTCGTCGCTCACCGCGAAGCCACCGGCCGCGACCCGGCGGTTGATGTCGAAGGTGAGGACCCCCGGCTCCTTGGCCAGCAGGGCATCGCAGAAGGACGTCGGCGGCGCCTCGTTGGCCAGGCGCTGGCCGGCGGCCAGCGACCGGGCCGTGTCGTCCCAGCCGGCAGGCTCGACGGTATAGACCTCGGTCTCGGGCGACAGGGCCCGGGCCGCGGTGCCGGTCCCGGCGGTCAGGCCGCCACCGCCGCAGCAGACCAGGATGGCGTCCAGGTGCAGGCCCAGGGCCTCCGCCTGCTGGCAGATCTCCAGGCCGCAGGTGCCTTGGCCGGCGATGATGTCAGGGTCGTCGTAGGGCGGGACGATGGTCGCGCCGCGCTCCGCCGCGATCGCCTCGGCGATGGCCTTGCGGTCCTCCGTGCCGCGCTCGTAGGACACGACCTCGGCGCCGTAGCCCTGGGTGTTCGCGACCTTGATCCGGGGCGCGTCGCTGGGCATCACGATGGTCGCCGGCAGGCCCAGAAGCTGCGCCGCCGCGGCCACGCCCTGGGCGTGGTTGCCGGAGGAATAGGCCACGACGCCGGCGCTGCGCCGCGCCTCGTCGAGCTGGCTCAGCCTGTTGTAGGCGCCGCGGAACTTGAAGGAGCCCGTGCGCTGCAGGGTCTCCGGCTTGAGCAGGATCCGGCCGCCCAGGCGGGCGTTCAGCGCCGGGCTTTCCAGCAAGGGGGTGACCACGGCCCGGCCGGCAAGGCGCCGGGCGGCGGCTTCGATCTCGGCCAGGCCGGGCAGGTTCAGGCTATCCATGGCTGCGGCTCCGGTCGATGCGCGCGAGGAAGTCGTCGATGGAGGCGCGGCATTCGGGCTCCTCGAGGCTGGGCGTGTGGCCGACGCCCTCGACGGTAAGCTGAACCAGGTCGGGCTTGATCGCGGCCATGCGCGCCAGGCCCGCGGCGTCCAGGACATCTGACTCCGCGCCCCGGATTACCAGCAACGGCAGGCCTTTCAGCGCCTTGAAGTAGGGCCAGAGGTCCCGGGCCTCCGGTCGCTCCAGCAGGGGCTTGGCGATCTTGGGGTCCCAGTCGTGGTGCAGCTTGCCGTCGACGCCCTCCTTGAAGGTGCCCCGGATCATCCGGTCCCAGTCCTCCTGGCTGCGCAGGCGCAGGTGCGGAAAGGTCTCGTGGATGTTGCGGGCCGCCGCGTCCCAGTCCGGCTGCGGGTTGTCGCGGCCGACGTAGGCCATGATCCGCTCGATGCCGTCGTCGTTGAGGTCCGGGCCGGTGTCGTTCATCACCAGGCCGGCCAGGGCCGAGGGCAGGAAGACCGCCAGGCCCATGCCGAGCAGCCCGCCGAAGGAGGTCCCGATCACCACGAAGTGGTGCAGGCCCAGGGCGAAGCTCGCCTGGACCACGTCCCAGACGCAGGCCTCGGGCGCGTAGTGCCGCCAGTCCGGGTCGTAGTCGGAGCGGCCGCGGCCGCGGTAGTCCAGGGTCACCACCCGGCGCCGCGCGGCGAGCCGCGGCGCCAGCAGCTCGAAGTCGCCGCAGTTTCGCGTCAGCCCGGCCAGGCAGAGCACCGGCGCCGCCGGCGACAGTGGATCGCCGTAGTCCCGGTAGTAGAGCCTCAGGCCGTCGTGGGTGCCGAGGTGGCCCTCGCGGTAGGGCGCGGTCGAGACCTCGGTCGGGGGGCTGTCCGGCAAGGCGTCCTCAGTCCAGGCCCAGGAGGCCCGGCAGCTCGTCCAGGCCCTGCATCACCGTCGCGGGTGCGCCCGGCAGCCGCTCGTCCTGCTGGTCGAAGCGGTTCATCCAGGCGACCGTGAAGCCGAAGTTGGCGGCGCCGTGGGCGTCCCAGCAGTTGGTCGAGACGAAGCAGATCCGCCTGGCCTCGACCCCCAGGCGGTCGACCGCGAGCTGGTAGACCCGGGCGTCGGGCTTGTAGATGCCGACCTCCTCGATTGAGAGCGACGCGTCCAGGACCGCGTCCAGGCCGGCCGACTCGACCGCGGCGCTCAGCATCTCGGGCGCGCCGTTGGACAGGATCGCGGTCTGCTTGCCGCCGGCGCGCAGCTTGGTCAGCGCCGGCACCACGTCGGGGTAGGCCTCCAGCGAGAGGTAGAGCTCCATCAGGCGCGCCCGCAGGGCTGCGTCCTCGATGCCCTGGGCGGCGAGGGCGAAGTCCAGGGCCTCGCCGGTGACCTGCCAGAAGTCGGCGTGGGCGGCCATCAGCGAGCGCAGCCAGGTGTACTGAAGCTGCTTGTCGCGCCAGACCGCGGAGACCGCCGCCGCCTTGTCGCCCAGGGCGTCGCTGGCCCGCCGCGCCGCCGAGTGGACGTCGAAGAGCGTGCCGTAGGCGTCGAAGACGCAGGCCCCGATGTCCTGGAAGGCCGGATGGGTCATGAGCGGATTCCTCTTGCGCGAACGGCGCCTAGGGTGCCGGCCCGCCCCGCCCGCCGTCAAGCGGCCCCGGTCACCGGTTTCGCCACATTTCGGTGATCTGGTCGCTCGGAGTCGATTAGGATCCGGGCGGCAGCGGCGGGTCGGGGGCGCGAGCGAGCGGTCATCATGCCGGCGGTCCCGGGGGCAATCGAAGTCGGCCTCACCATCGTAGGAGATGACGAGGCCAGGCCGTCCTTGCCGCCGTCGCGCGGCGACGCTGTGACAGGCTGCACAGCCGGCGGTGCGGAGCAGAGGGCCTAATGGGCCGGAGCGAAATGGAAGGGCGCAGGGCATGAAGGCAATCCGCTTGGCGCTGGGCGCCGCCGCGATCACGCTACTGACCGCGGGCGCGGCCTCGGCGCAGCAAGAGCCGCGCTACTCCTCGGCCCTGGCCGGGCTGCAGTCGGTCTCCCTGGTGGTCGAGGGCCGGGTCTCGGACGGCTGCTGGCCGCGGCCGGAGGAGACCAAGGCCCTGGTCGCGGCCCGCCTGCAGGGGCACGGCCTGACCGTCGCCGGCACCGCCAACGGCCGCGACGCGCTCTACCTCTACGTGCTGGGCTACGCCCTGGAGGGCGGTCGTACCTGCGTCTGGTTCGTCGACCTGACCCACCTCGGCTGGAGCGGTCCCTACCGCCTGCTGCGCGGCGACAAGGCCGCCGCCCAGAGCCGCCTGCGCGACAGCCTGACCAAGCTGGCCGACATCTTCGCCGCCGACTGGGCCGCGAGCAACCGGGCCGGGGCGGGGGAGTGAGATTGGTTCGAGCGCGCCTTTGGCCTAAGACACGAAGAACTTTCTTATAATACACTTTTTGCTTGTATCAGGATCGTTTCTCCAAGATCATGGTTAACGCCCTGGTTGTAAAAGCTAACCACGCTTTGGGGCCAAACTAGATCTGGCGGCCACCTGACACCGTTCCTTCGCGGTTCCGTGGGCTGCCCAAGAGGGGGAGCGGGAAGGCATGTTTTCCGGTGAAGGGCTAACTTCAGCGTCGCGCAGCTCCAGGTCCAAGACACTTCGGGCCAAGCGGCTCCAAGAGCCAGCGGCTCCTCGAGGGCGCACGCAAAGATGGTATAAGTCCTCCAGCCTGCGGTTCTTCGCGGCTTTCGTCCTGCTGGCTGCTGCGGTGCCGGCAGCGCGCGCTGGGACCGTCGCCGGGGTTACGCCCGGCGCTCTCTCGGTCGAGGCCTCAGGCTCCGCGAGCTACAGGCTCCCCATCGCCGTGCCGCCGGGCGTGGCGGGCATGGGGCCCGCCCTCTCCCTGGTCTACAACAGCCAGACCGACAACGGCATTCTGGGCATCGGTTGGTCGTTGGGCGGTCTTTCAGTCGTCCATCGTTGTCCCCAGACCCTGGCGCAGGACAATACCAAAGGCGGCATCAACTTCGACGCCGGGGACCGCTTCTGCCTGGACGGCCAGCGCCTGATCGCGATCACTGGCGCCTACGGTGCCGACGGCACCGAGTACCGCACAGAGATCGACAGCTTCTCGCGGGTCATTTCTCATGGCACGGCCGGCAGCGGCCCGGCCTACTTCACGGTCGAGACCAAGGCGGGTCAGACCTTTGAGTACGGCGGTACCGCCGACTCCCGAGTGTCCATCGTCGGCCGGGACGAGGCTCGCTTCTGGGCGCTGAACCGGGTCGAGGACACGGTCGGCAACTACATGACCCTCACGTACCTGGAGGACGCCCCCAACCAGACCTGCCGACTCGACCGCATCGACTACGCCGGCAACACGACGGCCGGCACCTTGCCGCAGAGCTCGGTCCAGTTCCTCTACGAGGTCCGGCCCGACCAGCGCGACGCCTACCAAGCCGGCGCGCGAATCAACATGATGCACCGCCTGACCAGCGTCCAGATCTCAACAGACGCGAGCCTGGTCCGCGACTACAGCTTTGCCTATGACACCAGCCCTGGGACGGGGCGGTCTCGGTTGCTTTCGGTCACGGAATGCGACAGCAGCGGCAATTGCCTAGTGCCGACGGAGTTTGCCTGGTCTGCCTCTGGCAGTCCGATTTCCTTCAGCGCGCTCACTCCGAATCCGGTGACGACTTTCAGGGGTGGCCAGATTTATGTCGGCGATTTCAGCGGCGATGGGGTCGATGACCTCATGCTCTATGACCACGACGCTTCCACAGGGTCGAACGGTTTCAACAAGTGGTACATCAACGACGGCAGCGGCAGCTTCACGGAGTACGTCAATCCGA
>JANQGU010000357.1 GCA_028282935.1 Kiloniellales bacterium | reverse complement strand
GCCGCGGAGGCAGAGCCGCTCGCCCGAGGCCGAGACGTCGACGTCCTCGGCCGGCTCCAGCGCGATGTAGTCGGCCGGTTTCAGGGGCAAGGGCTTGCGTAGCTTCTGGGAGAAGACGACGCAGGCGCGCGGCACCGCGTTGTCGCTTTCCACGTCGACCTCGACGAGGCGCAGCTTCAGCCTTTCGACCAGGACCTCGAGCCGCCGGCGGTTCTGGCTGTCCGGGAGGATCTCGACCGCCCTGTTGTAGAGGTTGACTGCGGTGCGGTCCTCGCCCTGGCGCAGGTAGACCTCGGCCAGGGTGCCCAGGGCCCGCGAGCGGCGCAGCTCGGTCTCCGCCTTCTCGTAGCTCAGGTAGGCCGCCGCCGCAGCGTCCTCGAAATGATGCCCGCCCAGATAGGTCTGTGCCAGGCTCGCCCAGTCCGAGGCGCGCGCGCCGTTACGGATCGTCCGGATCTCCGCCTGGCTGGCGCCCCTGCGCCGGAGGCCCGAGGCGTCGAGAAGCCGGGTCAGCCTTTCCCGAAGCTCCTGGGTCTCGCCGCCCTGGCGGCCCCCCTCCTGGATCTCGGCGTCCTGGATCTCGGCCAGCAGCAGCAGGCGCTGCTCCAGCTTGGCGGCTTCGAGCGAGAGGTCCGGCACCTCGAAGGCCGGGTCGATCAGCGGCGGCGTCTCCGCCTGGACCGATGAGACGGGCGCGACGATGAAGAGAGCCAGGAAGAAAGTCGTCAAGGCACGCATGGAACCCCCCGAGGCTGGACGAAGCCGAGGCCCCATTCCGAAGCACGAGCTGGGCGGGAGGACGCCGGGATTGCGGTCGCTTTGCGGCTTTTCGTGAAGAAATCTAGGCAGGGAGCGGTCCGGGCGCGGGAGGATGCTAAGCTGCGCCCCTGGCGATGGGGGAGTGAAAAGATGCGATCAGTCGAAGGGTCCGCCGGTGCCTTTGCCGATCCGGTCGACTATCTGAAGCCCGAGGTGCCGGGCCGCCTGCCGCGGGTCCCGGTGCCGCTGGTCGCGGCGACGCCGGAGGCGCTGCGCGGCTACGGCGAGCTGGTCGAGGACCATCGGGACTTCGAGATCGAGATCGTGCCCTGGCCGCTCGCCGGCTGGCGCAAGCTGGATCCCGGCACCGGCATCGAGGGCGGGACGACCTCGGGACACTTCGAGTTCGCCTGGAAGGGCGACCTGCTCTACGGCCGCAACGAGGCGGTCGGCGGCCACTACCTCTTCGGCTGGTGCCGCGATCCGGAAGCCGCCTCGGCCGAGAACCCGGCGCCGGACCGCTCGCGCCTCCTGCTGTGGCACGCCAACTACCACCCCGACGGCGGCCAGCTCTTCTATCCCCTGGACGGCTGCCCCTTCGTCACCATCGCCGCCCTGCCCGGAGACGACGTGACGCCGGAGAGCTTCACCGCCTTCTACTTCGACGGCGGCAAGGGCTTCTACATCCACCCCGGGGTCTGGCACGAAGCCATCATCCCGCTGCGGGACAGCGGCCGCTTCTACGACGAGCAGGGCCGGGTCCACGGCCGGGTCAGCTGCAACTTCGCGCGGGAGTTCGGCGTCTTCCTGGAGGTCCCGGTCCGGGCCCCGTGACGTCGTCCTTGTTACTCCAATGAGCTGACGAAGGGAATCAGCCCGTGATCATCGAGGGCGTGCCGACCTCGCCCTTCGACAGGCTCAGGACGAGGTGAGGAACCCTCCTCATGCTGAGCCCGTCGAAGCATGAGAAGGCCGAAGGCCTAAGGGCAGCAATGCCACTTTTCATAGGCTCGCTGGTACGAGGCGTGCGGACTCAGTCGCGCGCGGTCAGGCGCACGCCGTCGACCACCCGGTCGCTGGGGTGCAGGACGATCCGCTGGCCGGCGTCGAGGCCCTCGAGGATCTCGGAGTCCAGCCCGTTCTGCCGGCCCGGCTCGATGCGGCGCTTCTCGGCCCGGCCCTCGGCCTCGACGAAGATCGCCCAGTCCTCGCCGTCCCGGAACAGCGCGCTCAGCGGCACCTTCAGGACATCCTCGCTTTCCCAGAGCACGATCCGCGCCTCGACGCGATAGCCGTGGCCCAGGCGTTGCCACTGCGCCGGCGGATCGGTGAAGTCGATGATGACGTTGACCCGCTGCTCCTCGATGCCCAGGGCCGAGACCTTGGTGAAGCCGTAGGGCTCGACCCGCTCGACCCGGCCGGCGAGCGCGGCGCCGCCGCCCCATTCCTCGACCATCACCCGCTGCCCGGGCTCGACCTTGACCGCCTCGGTCGACAGCAGGTCGGCGACGATCTCCAGGTCTTCCGGGTCGCCGATCTCGATCAGGGGCTGGCCGGGCGAGACCACGCCCTCGCTTTCGTGGATCACCCGCAGGACCCGGCCGCTGACCGGCGCGGTCACCGGCACGCAGGGACAGTTGGTCTTCAGGCCGCGGGCCGCCAGCGGCGACAGCAGCTCGGCCCGCGCCCGCTCCAGCTCGGCGCCGCGCATGTCCAGGGCCGCCTGCGCCGTGGCCAGGTTGGCCTTGGCGGTCTTGTAGGCGCGCTCGTCCTCGTCCAGCCGGCGCTGCGAGATGGTGTCGTCGCGGATCAGGCGCCGGGCGCGCTTGACCTCGGCCTCGGCGAAGACCAGGTCGGCCTGGGCCCGGTCGAGCTCGGCCCCGGCCAGGTCGCGCGCCGCCTCCGCGGTGCGGATCGCCGCCTTGGCCTGGGCCTCGCTGCGCACGTCCAGAAAGGCGGGATCGATGGGCTCGATCTCGGCGACCACGGTCTGGCCGGCGACGACCGGGTCGCCGACCTCCGCCTCGATGCGCCTGGAGCGGCCGGCGATGGGCGCCGAGAGCACGAAGACGTCGCGAACCCGGGTCTCGCCCTCCTCGCTGACGGTGACGACCAGCGGGCCGCGCTCGACCCGGGCGAAGTCGACCGGCACCGGCTGCGGCCGGAAGGCGTAGAACAGTCCCGCCGCCAGGAGCAAGAGCAAGACGCCCCAGAAGAGGATTCGCCGCGTTGCAACGCCCATCCCAGGCTACTCCCGTGTTTTCAGAACGGCGATCAGGTCCAGGCGATCGACCCGCCGGCGCACCAGGGCGGCCGAGACCACGGTCGCCGCGACCGCGATCAGGATCGAATATCCGAAGGTCGAGGGCTCGATGACCAGCGGCACCCTGTAGAGATCGGTCTCGAAGAGGTCGGTGACCAGCCAAGCCAGGCCGGCGCCGCAGAGGCAGCCCAGCGGCAGGCCGATGAACACCAGGATCGCGACCTCGCCCAGCAGGATATAGGAGATCTCCAGGCGGCTCATGCCCAGGACCCGCAGGGTCGCCAGCTCGCGGCCGCGCTCCGACAGCGCGATGCGGGCCGAGTTGTAGGCCACGCCGACCGCCAGGGTGCAGGCGAAGACGATGTAGAAGGTGATGAAGATGTACATGATCCGCGCCATGGTCTCGTAGAACTTGTCCACGGTCGCCCGCCGCAGCATCACCGCCGAGACCTCCGGCAGCTCCTTGAGCTCGGCGAAGAGGGCGGCCTGCTGCCGCGGGTCCACCAGGAGGTGCAGAAGGTCGACCGAGGGCCGCTCGCGCATCATCCGGTTCGCCGCTTCCAGGCTCATGTAGGCCGCGGTGCCGATGTAGGTCTCGACTACCCCGGCGACCGGCACCTCGCGGACCGGGCGGCGGCCCTCCAGGACCTCGACGGTGACGCTGTCGCCGCGGCCGACGGCGAGGATCTCGGCCAGCTTCTTGGACAGCACCAGGCCTTCCGGCGGGATCGCCACGGCCTCGCCCCCGGCGTCGTAGGCCGGCTGCATCCAGGCGTCCCGCGGCAGGCCGGAGATCGACTCGCGCTTTTCGCGCTGGCCGCTGCGGAAGCGGACGGAGAGCTGGCGGCCGGGCTCGACCGCCAGGACGCCGGGCAGGCGCGCGAACTCGCGGGTCACGACACTCGACTGCGGCTCGACCAGGGCCACGGTGACGTCCTGGTGCTGGGCATCGAAGAAGTAGACCTGGACCATGTGGGTGATGGAATCGAGCCAGTGCAGCGAGATGATCAGCACGGCGATCGCCAGCGCCACGCCGAGCGAGGTCATGGCCGAGCGCAGCGGCCAGCGCAGGATCTGCCGGAAGATCATCCGGGTCGGCTGGTCCAGCCTTGCGGCCAGGGCGCCCATGCGGGTCCGCCGGTAGAGCGGCGGCGCCGGCGGCTGCATCGCCTCGGCCGGCGGCAGCGCCACCGCGCGGCGCACGGCGCCCCAGGTGCCGAGCAGGGCCGCGCCCAGGCTGACCAGGGCGGCGATGGCATAGGCCGCCGGCCCCGGGCGGTAGTAGATGAAGGGAAAGCGGTATTGCTCGGCCAAGGTCTCGGTCAGGAAGTTGCCCAGCCAGGAGCCGAGACTCCAGCCGATCACGATCCCGAGCCCGGCGATGGCCATGACCAGCTTCATGTAGTGCCAGCCGATCTCCAGGCTGGAATAACCGAAGGCCTTGACCAGGCCGATCTCGCTGCGCTCGATCGCGATCAGCCGGTTGAGCACCATGTTGGTCAGGAAGGCCGCGACCGAGAGGAAGATCGTCGGCAGGATCGTGGCCAGGTTCTTCAGCTGGTCCAGCTCGTTCATGACGAACCAGTTCGAGACCTGGTCCTTGCGGTCGAAGGCGCCGATCCCGCCGTAGCGCGCCAGCAGCAGGTCCAGGCGGTCGATGACGTCTTCCGAGGCGGCGCCGCGCAGCAGCGACAGCGCCACGTCGTTGAAGGCGCCGTCCAGGTCGTAGGCCGCGGCCAGCGCCTCCTCGCCCATCCACAGCACGCCGAAGCGCTGGTCGTCGGGCATCAGGGCGCCGGGGCCGATCGAATAGACGTACTCCGGCGAGAGGGCGACCCCGACCACGTCCAGGCGCCGCTTGTGGCCGTTCATGATGGCGTGCAGGTGATCGCCGGGCCCGAGGCCGTGGCCTTCGGAGAAGGACTCGCTGATCACCACCTCGTCCGGGCGGCCGGGGGCCACGAAGCGCCCCTGGCGCAGGGCCAGGCGGTTGAGCTGCGGCTCGCCCCGCTCGGGGATGGAGGCCAGGATGCCGATGACCGGCTCGGCGAAGCCTTCGATGTCCAGGATCGCCAGCTCGACGATCCGGGTCTCCACCGCCTGGACGCCGGGCAGGGCCGCGATCCGCGAGGCCAGGCGCTCGGGCGCCCGCTTGACGCTGGCGAAGACCTGGGCGAAGCGGTAGCGCTCGTAGTAGGCCTCGGCGGTGCCCTGCAGGGCCTCCAGGGCGGTCAGCGACATGACCAGCACCGCCACCCCGGAGGCGATGACCAGGGCGATGGCCAGCACCTGGCCGCGCAGCCGCCAGAGGTCGCGCAGGAGCTTCCGGTTCAGCGCGCGCACCGTCCTACCACTCCAGCTCGTGGGCGGGCCGGCGGTCCGGGTTCTCGGTCACCTCCACGATGTGGCCGTCGCCGAAGCGCACCACCCGGTCGGCGATGCTGGCGATCGGCGCGTTGTGGGTGATCAGCGCCGTGGTCGTGCCCAGGTTGCGGTTGACCGACTCGATGGCCTCCAGGACCCGGATTCCGGTGGTGCTGTCCAGGGCGCCGGTCGGCTCGTCGCAGAGCAGGACGTCGGGCCGCTTGGCGATGGCCCGGGCGATGGCGACCCGCTGCTGCTCGCCGCCGGAGAGCTGGGCCGGGAAGTGGTTCAGGCGGTCCTCCAGCCCGACCAGCGCCAGGGCCTCGGCCGGGGCCATGGGTTTGGGCGCGATCTCGGTCACCAGGGCGACGTTCTCCAGCGCCGTCAGGCTGGGCATCAGGTTGTAGAACTGGAAGACGAAGCCGACGTGGTCGCGGCGGTAGCGGGTCAGGGCCGACTCGCTGGCGGCGGTCAGGTCCAGGTCGCGGAACCAGACCCGGCCGTCGCTCGGCCGGTCGAGCCCGCCGAGGATGTTGAGCAGGGTCGACTTGCCGCTGCCCGAGGCGCCGAGCAGGACCAGCAGCTCGGACTCGTAGAGATCGAGATCGACCCCGCGCAGTGCGTGGACGGCCACCTCGCCGCTGCCGTAGACCTTGGTCAGGCCGCAGGCGCGCAAGGTCACCCCGCGCGTGCGCGCCGGCTCGGCCGGATCCGGAGACTGGGCGTCGGCGGCTGTGCTCATCCTGCAGGACCTCTGGCGCTCTTGCCTTCCCGCCCGAAAGGGTCAGCCCTAGTAACCGGGCCTGAAGGGCGGCAGCCTTGATTCAGATCAAGTATTGCCGCGCGCTCAGCCCGGAAAGGGCGGCCAGCCCATGCGGCGGCGCAGCTTCTCGACGTAGGCGCGGAAGGTCGGGTTGTGGGCGTAGACGGCGTGGCGGGGCGAGGGCACCAGCGAGAGCCCGCCGGTCAGGTCCGGGGTCTCGGTCTCGACGATCCGCCGGAAGGCCTCGGCCCGCGCCGGGTTCTCGCCTTGGTCCCGAACGTGCTGGGCGACCAGGTGCGCCAGGCGGTCGAAGTCGCCGAAGACGCCGGCGTTGATCGCCAGGAAGCCGAGGGTGAAAAGCGAGCGGTGGCGCGCGTTGAAGGCGGTCAGGAAGCCGGCGATCCTGTCCTGCGCCCAGGCGAAGTGCGCCGGATCCATGAAGGGGATGGCCATCTTGTAGCCCGTGGCCAGGAGCACGGCGTCGAAGGCCGCGCGGCTGCCGTCCCGGAAGCGGACCTCCTGGCCGTCGAAGGCCTCGACGTCCGGCTTCAGCCGCAGGCTGCCGCTTCCGACCAGGTCCAGGATCTCGGAGTTGATGATCGGATGGGATTCGTAGATCCGATGGTCCGGCTCGGGCCAGCCCCGGCGCCGGGGATTGCCGCGCAGCAGCCGCAGCAGGCCCTGGGAGGCGCTTTGCTGCAGGCGCAGCGGCAGTCCCGGCAGGGCCGCGCCGAAGACGTCCGCCGGCAGGCCCAGGACATGCCTGGGGATGACGTGATAGCCGCGGCGCAGGCTGAGGGTCGTCGCCACGGCCTGCTGGGTCAGGTCGCAGGCGATGTCGCAGCCGGTGTTGCCGCCGCCGATCACCAGCACCCGGCGGCCGCGATAGGCCGCGGCGTCGCTGTAGCTCACCGCGTGGCGCAGCTCGCCGTCGAAGTGGCCGCGGATCTCCGGCTTCTGCGGTGTCCAGGTCATGCCGTTGGCGCAGACGACGCCCCGGTAGAGCCGCCGCGGCCCTCGGTCGAGGCGGAGCGACCAGAGCCCTTCGCCTTCGGGCTCGATCCATTCGGCGCCGGTCCCGAAGGCGATGTCCTCGACCAGGCCCTCGGCCTCGGCGAAGCGCCTGACGTAGGCCAGGACCCGGCCGTGATCGGGATAGTCCGGATAGTCGGCCGGCATCGGAAAGCCGAGGAAGGCCGAGCGCCGCTTGGAGGAGATGAAGCGCGCCGAGCGGTACATCGGCGTCCCGGGGTTTTCGATGTCCCAGATGCCGCCCAGGTCGCGGTGCCGCTCGATCTGGTCGAAGGCGATGCCGGCGCGCTTGAAGGCGCGGGCCTGGGCCAGGCCCGCCGGCCCGGCGCCGACGATGAGGTAGCGCTCCGAGCGGTCCACGACGGCGCCCGGGGTCTCGGCGCCGTTGCGAAGCGGCCCGCCTTCGCTACCGGGGCCCTCGGGCCTCGGGCCCTCGAGCTTGGGGGCCATCGAACCGGTGGGCGGCATGGCGGCCTATTCGAGCGGGGTCAGGATGGCGGTGCGGCCGAAGAGAGGAATACCGACATAGCCGCGCATCTTGAGGACGCCGTCCTCCAGCCAGAGGTAGCCGCTGTAGGTCTTGCCGTCGTCCGGCGCATAGACCTCGCCGCTGTCCCACTCCTCCTCCTCGGGGTCGTAGACGAAGCCCTTGAGGAAGACCAAGCCGACCAGCGGCCGGTCCTGCAAGGCCGGATCGGGGTTCTTGTAGTCCTTGCGGTTCTCCTTGTGCCAGACGATCCGGCCGGAATAGGCGCCGCCGTCCTTGAAGATCTCGATGTGGGCGGTCTGCTTCTCGTTCAGATAGGTGCCGAGGATGGCATCGGGCTCCCCGGCCGCCGCCGGCCATCCCGGCAACAGGAGCAGTGCCGGGAGGACCAGCCCCCAAAGCCGCCTGCCCTTGACCATAGCTCTTCCTCCCCCCAGACTTAGGGCATTGATATAAATGGAAAATCCGCCTCGGGCTCGCTCCTCGACGCGGTTTTGCGAGGGTCATCTTAACTGCATCGTAAGGGCAATGCCGTAGGGTTTCGATGTTCTTACGGCCAAGTCAGGCCGTACCGCTGTCGGCAGAAGCCAGGAAGGTACGCCTTGGAGAACGAAGCTTATCGCGTCCGCGTCGCGGCGCTCTGGATCATGAATACGACGATCCTCGTGAACATCCTGCGCGCGCACGGTCGTGACCAGCACGCGGAGAACGTCGAGGCCGGCCTTGCCGAGGCGGTCGACATCGTCGCCGACGAGTTTGGCCGCGACGAGCTGACCGAAGCGATCAGCTGGGTCGCCGATCAGGCCTGGGGCTCCGAGGAGCTCAACGCCCCGGTCACCCCGCTGCACTGACGCCTGCCGAGATCCCCCTCCCTCCGTCCCGTTTCCCGCCACACTAGTACCAGAGCCCGGTGATCCGCTGACGCGGCCGGCCGGGTGTCGGGCGCAGCGGCGCGCGCGGCCGGACCGCCCCGTCCCGGGTCTCGAACGGCGGCGTCTCGACCCTCAGGTCCAGCAGGCGCCGGATCCGCTCCTCGGTCTTGGGATGGCTGCGCAGCAGCGACGGATCGGGAATCCGCCGGCTGCCCAGGAAGATGTCCTCCCAGAAGCGTCCCTGGCGGCGCTCCAGCCGCTCCAGGGCTTGTGCCAGGCCGACCGGATCGCCGGTCAGGCGGGCCGCCCCCAGGTCGGCCTCGAACTCGCGGGTCCGCGACAGGGCGAGCTGAAGCAGGCTGCCCAGGGTCGGCGCGAGGAGGAGCAGCAGCACCAGCAGCCAGGGGATCTGGGCGACCCCGGCCAGGGCGAAGGGCAGGTTCAGGACCAGGAACAAGAGGCCCAGGAAGGACATGCTGCGGGTCATCCGGGTCATCACGTCCGCCAGGCTCATGACCCAGATGTCGTTGTGCCGGATGTGGCTGATCTCGTGGGCCAGGATAGCGATCAGCTCGCGCAGGGTCATGGCCTGCAGCAGGCCGCTGGTCACGGCGATCACCGCCTCCCGGCCCCGGCCCAGGGAGAAGGCGTTCAGAGTGGGGCTGGCGACGTAGTAGAGCCGGGGCGGCGGCTCCAGACCGGCGCGGCGGGCCAGGATGGCGACCGCGTCGACGGCCTCCGGCAGCGCCTGTCGGGTCAGGTGCCGGGCCCGGAACATCCGAAGCATGAGGCCGGGCGACAGACGGCCGCTGATCGCCAGGGACAAGGCGCCCAGGACCGCGGCCACGGCGACGCCGGTCCAGCCGGCGACGATCCAGCCGCAGGCCGCCAGCAGCAGGGCCATGCCGGCGATCAGGATCAGCGACTGCAGCAGGTTGCCCAGGCGATGCCGGCGCAATGCCCCCGGATCCATGCTGGGGTTCGGACGTTCCATTTCTTGGCTTTCCGCCTCCAGCATGTGGTGCCGTCCGGTCCGGGCGCAAGCGGCTGTGGACAAGGCGGCTCGTTCTCCGTAAGCCTCTGGCGGTCGTCTAGGGCATTATCCGATCAGATGGAATCGCTATGCGATCCATCTGGCCGGATGTAATGCCCTAACTTGAATGTATTAGCGCACTCCTCCCGGCCAGACGCGAAGGCGTCTGATCGGGATCTGCGCTACAGGAGGAAGCGAAGTGCCATCCGCAAAGAGCGCGCGCAGCGGCGCGAGGGTGCTGGTCGATCAGCTCAGGCTCCACGGCGTGACCCGGGCCTACGGGGTGCCGGGCGAGAGCTACCTGGCGGTGCTGGATGCGCTGAACGACGTGCCGGAGATCGCCTTCACCGTCTGCCGGCAGGAAGGCGGCGCCGCGATGATGGCCGAGGCCCAGGGCAAGCTGACCGGCGAGCCGGGCATCTGCTTCGTGACCCGCGGGCCGGGCGCGACCAACGCCAGCGCCGGCCTGCACATCGCCTTTCAGGACTCGACGCCGATGATCCTCTTCATCGGCCAGATCGCCCGCGGCCACGTCGAGCGCGAGGCCTTCCAGGAGATCGACTATCGCCGCATGTTCGGCGAGCAGGCGAAATGGGTCGCCCAGATCGACGACGCAGCGCGGATTCCGGAATTCCTGAGCCGGGCCTTCCACACCGCGACCTCGGGCCGCCCGGGCCCGGTGGTCCTGGCCCTGCCCGAGGACATGCTGACCGATCGGGTCGAGGTCGCCGACCCGGCGCCCTACCAGAGGGTCGAGACCCATCCCGGCGGCGCCGAGATGAGCCGCCTGGCCGAGCTGCTGTCCGGCGCCGAGCGGCCCTTCCTCCTGGTCGGCGGCAGTGCCTGGGACGAGCAGGCGACCAGGGACCTGCGGGCCTTCGCCGAGGTGCAGGCGCTGCCGGTCGGCGCCGCCTTCCGCTGTCAGGACCTGATCGACAACGGCCATCCGAACTACGCCGGCGACGTCGGCATCGGCATCAATCCCAAGCTCAAGGCGCGAGTCCAGGCCGCCGACCTGCTGCTGGTGCTGGGCGCCCGCCTGGGCGAGATCACCACCGGCGGCTACAGCCTGATCGAGGCGCCCCGGCCGAGCCAGCGCCTGGTCCACGTCCATCCGGGCGCGGAGGAGCTGGGCCGGGTCTACCAGCCGGAGCTGGCGATCCACGCCAGCCCGCGTGCCTTCCTGGCCGCCGCCCGCGGCCTCAACGCCGCGCCGGGACCCTCGCGCGCGGCCGAGGTCGAGGCCGCGCACCGCGACTGCCTGGAGTGGAGCCGGCCCTTGCCCTGCCCCGGCGAGCTGCAGATGGCCGAGGTCGTGGCCTGGCTGCGCGCGCACCTGCCGGAGGACGCGGTCCTGACCAACGGCGCCGGCAACTACTCGGTCTGGCTGCACCGCTTCTTCCGCTACGGCGCCTTCCGCAGCCAGCTCGGCCCGACCTCCGGCTCCATGGGCTACGGCCTGCCGGCGGCCATTGCCGTCAAGGCCGCCCAGCCGGACCGCCCGGCGGTCTGCTTCGCCGGCGACGGCTGCTTCCTGATGACGGGCCAGGAGCTGGCGACCGCGGTGCAGTACCGCCTGAACGTCATCGTCCTGGTGATCAACAACGGCATGTACGGCACCATCCGCATGCACCAGGAGCGGGAGTTCCCCGGCCGGGTGCTGGGCACCGATCTGGTCAATCCGGACTTCGCCGCCCTGGCCCGGGCCTACGGCGCCCACGGCGAGGTCGTCGAGCGCACCGAGGACTTCGCCGCGGCCTTCGAGCGGGCGGAGGCGGCCGGGACGCCGGCCCTGCTCGAGCTGAGGATCGACCCGGAGGCCCTGACTCCACGGCAGAGCCTGAGCGAGATCCGGGCCGCGGCGACGGCGGCGCAGGCGGGCTGAACCCGGTTCAGGCCAGCCGGCGGTAGTGATAGGGGTAGGCCTCCTCGAAGCCGAGCCGCTCGTAGAGCGTCCGCGCGGGTCCGTTGTCCACCTCCACCTGCAGATAGAGGCCCTCGGCGCCCTGCCGACGGGCCCAGTCGGTGAGGCCCGCCATCAGGGTCCAGGCCACGCCGCGCCGGCGCCAGGCGGCCGGGGTGTTGACCGCGGTGATGCAGGCCCAGCCCGCGCGGCAGGCGATCGCCGCCGCACCGGCCGGCTGCCCCTCGATCCGGGCCAGGGCGAAGGCGCGGGGGCTCTCGATCCGGCCGGCGAGCGCGCTCCGGGCCTCGTCCTCGGCCGAGCCCGCGTCCGGCCAGCAGGCGCCGGACCAGTCCCGGTCCGGCTGCTCCAGCGTCTGGAGGCTGATACCGGGCACCGGGGCCGCGCGTCGGGCGACTCCTTCGGGCCCGGCGGTCAGCACCAGGCTGTGGCCCTCGGCGCTGTAGCCCCGGGCCGCCAGCCGCCGGTCGAGATCGGCGGGCGCCGCGGCCGGGCTGATCTTGAAGCAGGGCCGCAGGCCCCGTGCCCGGTAGCGCTGCTCGACCGTCGCGATCAGCGCCTCGGGATCGGCCCCCGCCGGCAAGCGGTTCGGCAGCGTGCTGTTGGCCCGCCGGGTGACGCCGCGGTCGAAGCTCAGCTCCCAGCCCGCCAGCTCCTCCCGCGTCGCGGGCGGCCAGGCGGAGACGGCCAGCGCTTCCAGGAAGCGCGCTTCTTCGGTGTCGGGAGTCTTGACGTCGCTCATGGCCCGACTTCAACGAAGCCGGGCCGGAGCGTCAAGCCTGCAGCGCCGGGTCAGAAGCTCTGGCGGCGCCAGCGGTCGACGACGTCGTGCAGGAAGCTGTCGCCGCGGTCCTGGTCGTACTCCCAGGCGTCGGAGAAGATCGCGGTGTCGCTCTGCGGCCGCTGGTAGGACTCCAGGTCCGAGAAGCGGATGCGCATCGGCACCGTGACGCCTTCGCCGACCACGATCGCCTCCTGGTTCCGCAGCGCCGGCAGGGCGTTCAGCATGCCGGCCGCGCTGTCCGGCATGGCCTTGCGCACGAAGACCTGGTCGCGCTCGTTGCTCATCCTCAGGGTGAAGATGGTGTTGCACTGGGACAGGATCGTTTCCGAGAGCTCCGAGGGCCGCTGGGTCACCAGGCAGAGGGAGACGCCGTACTTGCGGCCCTCCTTGGCGATCCGGGCGATGGCCTTGCGGGTCGGCGCGAAACCGGTGCCCTGATCCTGCGGGATGTAGCGATGCGCCTCCTCGCAGACCAGCAGGATCGGGACCGACTGCTGGCCCATGCTCCACATCGCGAAGTCGAAGACCATGCGGCAGAGCAGGGAGACGACCACGTCGACGATCTCGGAGGGCACGCCGGAAAGCTGCAGGATGGTGATCGGCCGGCCCTCGACCGGGATCCGCAGCAGGCGGGCCAGAACCTCGGCCATGGAGTCCTTGACTGACAGTCCGGCGAACATGAAGTCGTAGCGCCGGTCGGAGCGCAGGGCCTGGATCCGGGTCTTGATCCGCTGGTAGGGCGCCGAGTCCTCGGGCCGGTCGAGCTGGCCCTGGGCGTCCTCGATCAGCTGGACCAGGGTGCTCAGGCGATAGGGCACCGGCGTATCGACGGTCAGCCAGGAAATCACGTCGTCGCTCTCACCGACGAACTGCAGCTTGGCGGCATAGACCGCGTCCTTGAGGATGTTGACCTCGGCCTTGCGGCTGGACTGGTCCGGCGTACAGATCACCTCGATCAGCTCTTCGAAGTTCAACAGCCAGAAGGGCAGGTTCAGGCTGTCCGGGCGCACCACCTCGGCGTACTCGTCGAAGGCCTGGCCGTATTCGTTGTGAGGGTCGAGCAGGACCACATGACCGTTCGGATGGGCGTCCAGGATCGAGCGCAGGATCACCGTGGTCGAGCAGGACTTGCCGGTGCCGGTCGTGCCCAGGACCGCGAAGTGCTTGCCCAGGAGGTCGTCGACCAGAAGGTAGGCCGGCAGCTCCGCATCCTGGTAGAGCGAGCCGATCAGGACGTTGGAATCGCTGGGCCGGGCGTAGATCTGGGCCAGCTCCAGGTGCGTCGTCTCGCGGATCTCGGTGCCCAGGCTGGGATAGATCGAGATGCCGCGCTGGAACTTGAACTCGCCGTCCTCGCTGTAGACGCCTTCGCCGAAGAGGTCGATCTCGAGGACCCGCTGGTCGGTCGCGGCCGGCGGCGAGGAGGAGGGGTTGCGGATCTCCAGGCTGGAGATCATGCCGAAGGCCACAGAGCGCGAGGTCGGCATCTTCACCAGGTCGCCGATCTGCGAGACCTCCTGCAGGTGCAGCATGCTGTCCTCGGTCGCCACGTCGGAATCCGGGATCATCACGCCATAGACCTTCCGGCCCGACACCGAGATCACGTAGCCGATCCGCATGGCGCCGTCTTCGTCGAAGACTCCTTCGTTGATCGGCGGCGCGCTGGGGACGGGAAGCGGCGCCGCTGCCGCCGCGGGTTGGGGCGCCGGTTGCGGCGCGGGCTCGGCGGGCGGTTCGGGCTGCCGGGTCCGCAGGGGTTCCGGCGCGGGCGCCGGGGCCTCGGCGCGAGGCGGTGCCGCCGGCGGCTCCGTCCGGGGGGCTTCTGCCGGCGTCTCGGCGGCTGGCGGCTCGACGGCCGGGGTCTCGGCAACCGCCGACCGCGAAGCCGGAGCCTCCCTAGCCGGGGCCTCCATGGCCCGCGAGTCCGCGACCTGGGGTTCCGCGACCTGGGGTTCCATAGCGCGGGGCCCCATGGCCCGGGGTTCCGAGATCGGGGGTTCCGAGGTCGGGGCCTTCTTGGCCGGCGCCTGAACTCGCTCGACCGCTGCCGGTGCCGGCGTGGACGGGGCGGGCTCCGGCGCCTGGCGCTGGGCCGGGGGCTCCTGCGGCTCCGCCGGGGGCGGCGCCGGCCGGCGGATCGAAACGGCGGGCTCCGCCGCGGCGCGATCCGGCGAGGGCTTGCGGATGCTCGGTGCCGCGCGCGCGCCGCTCTCGCCCGAGGTCGCGGCTTCGGGCCCTGCGGAGGGCGCTGGCTTGCGGATGCTCGGCGCCGGCTTGCGGATGCTGACGGCCGTGGGCTCGGCTGCCCCGGGACCCGCGCCGTTGCTGCCGGCTGCAGGGCTCTGGGTGGCGGGGCTCTGGGCGGCGGGGCTCTGGGCCGCAGCACTCTGGGCCGCCGGATTGGGGGCCGCCGGATTGGAGGCCGGCCTCGGCGTCCGGCCGCTGCCGTTCGTCGTGGCCGAGGCCTGCGCGGCGGCGGCGGCTTGCTGCGGCGGGCGGGTGGCCGCGCCCTGCCCGGCGGGCGCTGGCGCTTGGACCGGCGGCTGGCCGCCGGCGCCGTTGCCGCCGGTCGGCGCGGCGGCTTGACGCGGTTGCTGCTGGACGGCCGGCGCGGGTTGCTGGGCCTGCTGCTGGGCCTGAACCGGAGTCTGAACCGGCGCCTGGCGCTGGGTCTGAGCCTGCGTCCGGCCGGCGCCGCGGCGGATCGACACGCTGGCCAGCGAGGGCACCTCGGCCTCGGCGGCGGGGTCCGGTGTCGCCGCTGCCGCGGGCTCCGGCCCGATCAGTCGCCGCAGGGGATGGGAGCGCGACCGGGCCTCCGACTCGCTGCCGCTGTCACCCGATTCGGCGGGCATGTCGTCTCCAGGCACTGGCCCTCGATCTGCGTCCATCGGTCGCTGTTCCTGTGTTTGATCTTGCAAGGATGATGGTCGATGCATTGCCCCGTCGGGCCATGATCTCGTGGCCCGGATGATGGCAGAGGCACCCTTAAGGCTTGATGAAAGCTAAGGTGCCGAAAGGCTTGAGAGAACGGCCAATGACCGGGGAGTCGCGGAACGACTTCGCGCCGCGTGGCGGCGGGCGAAGCGCTGCCGCGGCGCCGGTGATCCGCGTCGTACTTTCGCGACCTCGGACCAGGAGGGCAGGCCAGGAGGGCAGGCCAGTGGGACAGACCAGGAGGGTCGGCGCTCGCGACGCCGGCGGCATCGCAGGCACCGGGTTCCCGGGTCAGCTCGCGGGGCGCAGGGGGCCCTTCTGCTGGACGGCGCGGTTCTTGTTGCCCGCCTTGGAGAAGGCCAGCTCGACGGAGCCGCGCTTGTCCTTGTCGTTCGGGCTGGTCAGGCGGCGCTGCAGGCGGCCGATCAGCCGGCGAAGCTCGGCCGGGCAGACCTCGTCGAACTCGTTGCCGAGCTGCTTGACGATCTCGCGGGTGTCCTCGGCGCGCCAGAAGGCGGCGTTGTCGCGGCCGATCTCGTTGATGTAGTCGAGGGCGATGCGAAAGGCCCGCATCAGCTCCGTCGGCATGTTGCTGCGCGCGTAGAGCCCTTTGAAGCCCTTCGGCGAGTTGCTGTAGATCAGGGTCTTGGCGGGCTCGACCGTCATCTGGGTGCGCACGGCCATGGCCGTCTCGAAGAACTCGAGGTCGCCGGTCAGCAGCGCCCGCAGGATCAGGACCGGGCTCAGGCCGTCCTTCTGGCTCAGCACCTGGACCAGCTTCGGCGCCTCGACGGCCTTCGGCGCCTTCGTGGCATCCCGGGAGATCGAGCCCTCCTGGCTGACCCGGGTCAGGAGCTGGGCGAACTTGGCGTTCAGCTCGTGCCGCTCGAGGAGCCGCTCCTTCATCTCTTCCGGGATCAGCAGCAGGACCCGCGCGATCACCGTCAACGGCAGGAAGGGCCGGTCGACCAGCAGGCTGTGGAACGAGGTGAAGGTTCCGAACTCGTCGATGATGCGGTTGAGCAGCGGCTCGGGAAGGTCGGCCCCCTTGTTGCCCAGCAGGGCGCCGACGACCTTCTCGTTGCGGGAGTCCAGCAGCGCCTCGGCGACCTCCGGGGTCAGCTCGTCGCGCTTGGCGATGGCGATCAGCTGCGCCACCTGGCCGGCGCCGGCGATCTCGATCAGGTCGTCGTCGTCCAGCGCCGTGGCGCAGCGGAGCATCGGCACGGCGACCGATTCGACGCTGTCGCGGGCCAGCTGGCGGACCAGGTTGATCGGCAGGCTCTCGCAGTCCTTGAGGTGCTCGGCCAGGGCTTCGCGCACCTGGTCCTCGCCTTCGACCGCGAGGGTCTCGAGGATGGTGGTCGCGAGCTCCGTCTCGGAATCCGAGAAGCCGCCCTGGGCGTACTCGCGGGCGATCACCGCCGCCGCCTCGGCCCGGGCCTCGGGCGAGGGGTTCTCTAGGAAAGCCTGGACACCTTCGGGAGTAAGCAAATCAGGTACCCGCTCTGGCGTCCTCGGTGTGACAGTCTTGACTGCTTCTAGCATGGCTCGCTTTCCGCAAAATGCAGTCTAGATTTGTCGAGTTAAGTGTTCGTTGCCATGCCGCGCCCTGAATACCTGGCCGGGCTGCAATGTCACGAACGCCCCCCTTCGTCAAAAATCCTCTGGTTTCAAGCTCTAATGGCAAGCGGGTCGCGAACCATGAGGTGCTGGTAGGCGTCCCCCTTGGTCGTCGCCAGGAAAGCCGCGTCCTGATGGCTCACCTGCAGGGCGTGGAGCTCACGGCCCAAGCCCTGCCTGACCTGCCCGGCCCAAACGACGATGCGTGACTGGTAGATCTTAAAGACTTTCTTCTTGCGCCCGATCATTTCTGGTCTTGTCCCCAAAAAAGCTCCAGAACCTCTGCTATTGCGCGTTTCCGCGTGGGTTCAGGAGACACCGCCAACTCTTAACAGAACCTTGCCAGGGCAGGGGGCGCGGGGCCGTCCGGGGGTATGTTACAGCAATGTCACGCCTGGGACACGATTCCGCCCGACTCGGTTGAATTTGGGCGCTCCAATGGCCGACCGGGGCGTGCGGAAGGGGCGACCGGCGGGCGGCGCGGCCCTGGCTCGAAAACGTCTCTAAATCAGTCTATTGGATGACCGTGGCCGGCGCTCTTCGGGAGCCGGGAGTTGACCGCGGCGGCCCGGCTCACCAAATAAGCCTTGTCTGCGGCGCCGCTTCGGCGGGCCGCGAGCTCCGGGCGCCGCTTCGGGCCGGGAGTTCTTTCGTGGACGCAGCCCTTGCTCGCAATCCTGAGGAGGACATGCGCAGATGAGTCGCCTCTCCCTTTTCGACAGCCCCTTGCTCCTGGGCTTCGATCATTTCGAAAGGACGCTGGACCGGGTCGCCAAGGCGTCCAGCGACGGCTATCCGCCGTACAACGTCGAGCAGATCGGCAGCAGCCATCTGCGGATCACGCTCGCGGTCGCCGGTTTCTCCGGCGACGAGCTGCAAGTCCTGGTAGAAGACAGCCAGTTGGTGATCCGCGGCCGCCAGGTCGACGACAAGGACCGGGTCTTTCTGCATCGCGGCATCGCCGCCCGGCAGTTCCAGCGCAGCTTCGTCCTGGCCGAGGGGATCGAGGTCGTCGATGCCCGTCTGGACAACGGATTGCTGCACATCGATCTCGAACAGCCGATCGTCGAGCCCAAGGTCCGCCAGGTCGCGATCAAGACCGGTGGCGACGGCCGGAGCGTGACGGCCCAGCCGGTCAATCGCAAAGGTGGCAAAAGTAACTCCGGCTGATTGGACTATGTCCTAAGCTCTAAGGATGAAGCCCTCGGACCGAGCTTCGCCCGGCACCGCCACGCGCCAGGGGTCGCGTCCGTTTCAAGGAGGCAGACAGATCATGAACACGACCGTGCAGATCCGCCAGATCACCACTCAGGACCTCGCGGCCCTGGGTGTGCACGACATCGCCTACATCAAGCCGAAGACGATCGACGGCCAGCAGGTCTTCGCCGTCCATGCGGCGGACGGCGCCGAGCTTGCGGTCCTGCCCAGCCGCGAAGCCGCCTTTGCGGCGGTCAAGCAGAACGACATGGAGCCGCTCAGCGTCCATTGATCGGCGCCACGCCCCTTCGGCCGCGCAAGCTGGGCGTGGCGCTGGCCTGGCGGCGGTCGGAGCCCTCGCGGGCTCAGGCGGCGTGGCTGGCGGTGGGTTCCGAAAGCAGGGCGTAGATCGCATCGGGGCCGTCGCTGCCCCGAATCTTCTCACAAATCGCTTTGTTGCGCAGGAGGCGCGACACCTGTGCCAGGGCCTTGAGGTGGTCCGCACCGGCGGTCTCCGGTGCCAGGAGCAGGCAGATCAGGTCGACCGGCTGCTCGTCGATCGCGTCGAAGTCGACCGGTGTCTCGAGGCGGGCGAAAAGCGCGTAGAGACGGTCGAGTTCCGGCAGCTTGCCGTGCGGGATCGCGATCCCCTGGCCGACTCCCGTCGTGCCGAGCCGTTCGCGTTGGATCAGCACCTCGAAGATCGCCCGCTCCGGCTGGCCGGTCAGCTCGGCGGCGCGCCTGGAGAGCTCCTGCAGCGCCTGCTTCTTGCTGCCGACACGGAGGCTAGGAACAATTTCCTCTGAGCTGATCAGTTCAGCAATATCCATTTTCAAGCCCCGAGAATCGATACTATTCGCTTTGATTTCCGCGCGGATCCACCCAGCCGATATTCCCGTCCGGGCGGCGGTAGACCATGTTTAGGCCGCCATGGGCCTTGTTCCTGAACATCATCGCCGGAAGCTCTGCCAAATCCATTCGCATCACGGCCTCGCCGACCGTCAGGGTCGGAATTTCCGTCGTCATTTCCGCTACCACCGCCGGCTGTCCGCCGTCGGCTTGGACGTCTTCTTCGTTCTCGGCCGCAGTCCCCGCCAATATGTATTGCTGCGCCGGTATGCTTTCCAGCCCGGATTCGGCCTTGTGGTGGTCCCGCAGGCGCCGCTTGTGGCGCCGCAGGCGCTTCGACAGGCGGTCGGCTGCCATGTCGAAGGCGGTGTAGGGTGCCTCGGCCTCCCCCTGGGCGGTCAGTTGGATGTTCCGGCCGACGTGGGCCGTGACCACCGCCTTGAGGAGATGCGCTTCGCGCGACAGGGTCACGCTGGCCTCGATCGCATCGCCGAAGTACTTGTTGAAGATGGTACCAAGGGCGTCCTCGACGTGATTGCGAAAAGCATCACTGACGTCGATCTGCCGGCCCTGAACGGACAGTTGCATCAGCGGACAATCCGGGTTTGCGCAGGCTCGTGAGCCAAGCTTTCGTTTCGGGCCCCGCCTCGCGCGGCGCGGACCTTAGGGATGGCAAAGGGTAGTGTCAATACGTGCCGACGATGTCAGCACAACCGGCCCGTGAGAGACAAGCACAGGCGTCATTTTTTCAAGGATCGCTTCTCCCGACGGCGCTGCACCGACGACGGAATGCGCAGGGCCTCGCGGTACTTGGCCACCGTCCGACGGGCGATGTCGATGCCTTCGCGCTGCAGGACCGCCACGATGGTGTCGTCGGACAGGATCTGGTCGGGGGACTCCTGGTCGATCAGCACCCGGATCCGGTGCCGGACCGCTTCGGCGGAGTGGCTTTCCCGGCCCAGCCCGGCGATCGCGGCGGTGAAGAAGTACTTCAATTCGAAGGTCCCGCGCGGCGTCGCCATGTACTTGTTGGAGGTCACGCGGCTGACCGTGGATTCGTGCAGTTCGACCTTCTCGGCGATGTCGCGCAGGGTCAGGGGCCGCAGGTGCTCGACCCCGTGCTGGAAGAAGCCGGACTGCTGGCGGACGATCTCGGTCGCGACCTTCAGGATGGTCGTCGCACGCTGGTGCAGCGCCTTGACCAGCCAGTTCGCCTGCTGCAGGCGCTCGGCCAGGTACTCGCGTTCCCGGCGGGTCCGGGTCTTGGCCTGGACCTGCGCGTGATAGCTGCGGTTGACCAGGACCCGGGGCAAAGTCTCGGGGTTCAGCTCGATGCGCCAGCCGCCGTCGGGCTTGGCGAAGAGCAGGATGTCTGGGATGACCGTCTCCGCCGCCTCGTGGTCGAAGGCCTGCGCCGGCTTGGGGTCGAGCTGGCGGATCTCGGCGATCATGTCGGCCATGTCCTCGGCGTCGACGCCGCAGAGCTTCATCAGGCGCGGCAGCTCGTGGCGGGCAAGCAGGTCCAGGTTGTCCACCAGGGCCTGCATGGCCGGGTCGAAGCGGTCGCGCTCGGCGAGCTGGATGGCCAGGCACTCCCGCAGGTCGCGGGCGAAGATGCCGGCTGGATCGAATCCTTGCAGGATCGAGAGCACGGCCTCGACCCGGCCCTCGGGGCAGCCGAGGAGCCCGGCCAGCTCCGGCAGGGAGCCGGAGAGGTAGCCGGCCTCGTCGAGCATGTCGATCAGATGGACGCCGATCAGGCGGTCCACCGGCTCCGAGAGCTCCACCGCGAGCTGGTCGAGCAGATGCTGGCGCAGGGTCACCGTCTCGCTGAGCCGCTGCTCCAGCGAAGGCAGCTCGTCGAAGCCGTTGGCGCCGGATCCGGAGCCGCCCGGCGTGGCGTTGAGGTAGCCGTCGCCGGGGCCCTGGTCGTAGAGGTCCCCGGGATCGGTGTCGAGCGGCGCGTCGGCGTCTCCCGGAATCTGGTCGGAGCCGGTCAGGCTGGCGCTGTCCCCGGCGGGCGTAGCGTCCTCGGCGGGGGCCGTGCCGCGATCCTCCGACAGCGTCCGCTCCTCGGCGATGGGCTCCTCGGCCTCGCTCGCCCGGCGCTCCTCGCTGTCCAGGAGCGGATTCGTCTCGAGCTCCGCCTCCACGAACTCGCTGAGCTCGATGTTCGACAACTGCAGCAGCTTGATCGCCTGCTGCAGCTGCGGCGTCATCACGAGGCTTTGTGACTGACGGAGTTCTAAGCGCTGGGTCAACGCCATGGCGGCGAGCCTTAAAGGCTAAATCTTTCGCCCAAGTAAACGCGTCTGACGTCCTTATGCGCAACGATTTCCGCCGGTCGTCCTTCGTAGAGAACGTGGCCGTCGTGCAGGATATAGGCACGGTCGACGATCTTCAGGGTCTCCTGCACGTTGTGGTCGGTAATAAGGACACCGATGCCACGGTCCTTGAGGTGGGAGACCAGGTCGCGGATATCGGCCACGGCGATGGGGTCGATGCCCGCGAGGGGCTCGTCCAGCAGGACGAAGCTCGGCCGGGAGGCCAGCGCGCGCGCGATCTCGGCGCGCCTTCGCTCGCCGCCGGAGAGCGCGACCGCGGGGGTGCTGCGGATATGGGTGATGCCGAACTCGTTGAGCAGGTTCTCGAGCATGACCTCGCGCTCGCGCCGCCCCGGCTCGACCACCTCGAGGATGCTGCGGATGTTCTGCTCGACCGTCAGCCCGCGGAAGATCGAGGCCTCCTGGGGCAGGTAGCCGACGCCCAGCCGGGCGCGGCGGTACATCGGCAGCTCGGTGATGTCGTGGCCGTCCAGCATGATCCAGCCGTTGTCGGCGGCCAGCAGCCCGGTGATGATGTAGAAGCAGGTGGTCTTGCCTGCGCCGTTGGGTCCGAGCAGCCCGACCGCCTCGCCGCGCTGGACGGCAATGGAGACGCCGCGCAGGACCGGCCGCTTCTTGAAGCTCTTGGTCAGGTTGACCGCCATGAGCCCGGAGTTGTCCGCGACCAGACGCGTCACCGACCCGGACTTGAACTGCTGAGGCTCGTTCATTGCACCGTCGGGGCGGTGTCGGAGTCCCCCGTCGTGTCCTTCGGCAGGATCATGCCCTTGACCCCGGAGCCGCTGCTCAAGAGGCGGCTCACGCCGGTCGCCAGGTCGACCTCGGCATAGTCGCCGTTCATCTGGTTCTCGCCCCGGGTGATCTTGACCGCGCCCTGCAGGGTCGCCAGCTCGGTGTCGGCGAAATAGGTGCCGCGGTTGCCGCGTGCGAACTCCTGGTCGGTCTCGACCTCGACGTTGCCGTAGGCCTCGATGCGCTGCAGCTCGAGGGACTCGCCGCTGCCCGGCTGGAAGTGCGCGGCCAGGACGTCGGCGCTGATCCGCCGGTCCTCGCGCCTGGCCAGGGCCTCGCCCCGCGCCACCGCCATCTGCTTCTGTTCCCAGTACTCCAGGCTGTCGCGGGCCGTGATCACCTCCTCCGGCGTGGTCAGGCGGAGGTTCTTGCCGAGCAGGACCACGACCCCGTTGTCGACGTCGTAGGCGCCCCGGTCGCCTTGCGCCTGCTCGTTGGGCGAGACGATGCGGACGTTGCCGTTGGCCGTGATCTTGTAGATCTCGCTGCTGCCGTCGGGGGCGTCGCGGTAGTGCGCGGTCAGCTCGTCGGCGAAGAGGTCGAAGTCGCCGCGGCTCGCGTGGGCGTTGCCGCTGGCCACGTAGGTGTTCTGATCCCGGCGCCATTCGATGCCCTGGTCGGCGTTGATCTCCAGGGGCATCTTGTCCTGCCCGGCGCCAAGCAGGCCTTGCGCGGAGAGGCCGCTCGGCAGCAACGCCGTCGCCAGCGCAAGCGCGGCGAGTCGCCGCAGGGCTGGCAGGCGTGGTTTCACCTCAGGAATTCCTATCGGCTGGGTGGGAGGATCATCCGGCTACGCCCGGTGAAGACGATCGTGTCGCCGTTGTCCTCGACGCGGAACCCTTCCGAGCGAAGCCGACCGAAAGGCCCATGACCCTTCACCGGATCCGAACCTTCCGCGCGGCCGGCCTCCAGGTCGACGGCTGCGGTCGCGGTCTGCAGCTCGAAGCCCTGGTCGTGGAACAGGCTGACCGCGCCGGCCAGGTCAAGCGTGTTGCCCTGGCGGTCGTACTTGCCGGTCTTGGCGGTCAGCGCGAGCCAGGTCCCGTCGTTGAGCGTGATGTCGCCCTTCGGCAGCGAGAGATCGACGATCTCGTTCACGCTCGAGGGCTGCGAGGCTTCGTCCGCCGACAGCGAGAAGGGCCGTCCTTCCGCGTCGACGCCGTCGAAGCGTGCGTTGAGCATCGACAGGCTGTCGGCGTAGTCCGCGGCCAGCTCCGTTACGCCGATGTCGATGCCGAAGCGCTCGCTCTCGACGTTGATCTGGGGCCAGGCGAAGATCAGCAGCACCATGCCGATGGCGAAGCTGGGCAGCAGGGTCTTCAGCACGCCGATGAGAACGGCATAGGCACTGCGTCCGGGGCGCAGGCGCACGGTCGCGGCCGGCGTCTCCCGACGCAGCGCGTATTCCGTCGCAGTCCCTTGGGTCATCTGTGACCCTGGTGCCATCGGCTTGTCCTTCTCAACCGACGCCTGCCCGAAGGCAGTCGTGTATGTGCAAGAATCCGACCGGTCGCTCGTCTTCGACAACGAATAGACTGGTGATTTGTTTAGCGTTCATCAAGCCCAATGCTTCGGCGGCCAAGGCCTGAGGCCGAATTGTCTGCGGGCTCGCAGTCATAATCTCCCCCGCAGGCCGATCCAGCAAGCCCGAATTCATGTGACGCCTGAGGTCGCCGTCGGTCACGATCCCGATCAGGCGTCCGTCATCGTCCGCGATTCCGACGCAGCCGAAGCTGCGATGGAAGCCGAAGCTCTGCGTCATCACCAGGATCGCTTCCGCGACCGGAGTCTGACCTTCGACGATGGGCAGGCCGTCGCGGCCCTGCATCAGCTCGCTGACCCGGGCCAGCTTGCTGCCCAGGCTGCCGCCGGGATGGAGGACCTGAAAGTCCTGCGGCGTGAAGCCGCGGCGTTCCAGAAGCGCGACCGCGAGGGCGTCGCCCAGGGCCAGCATGACCGTGGTCGAGGTGGTCGGCGCCAGTCCCATGGGGCAGGCTTCCGGGGCCTTGGGCAGGATCAGGGCGACGTCGGACTGCTCGGCCAGGGTGCTGTTCGGCGCGCTGGTCATGCCGACGAGCGAGATGCCGAAGCGGCGGGTGAAGGCGATGATGTCCGACAGCTCGGCGGTGTTGCCCGAGTTGGACAGGGCCATCACCGCATCCTCGACGGTCAGCATGCCGAGGTCGCCGTGGCTGGCCTCGCCCGGATGGACGTAGATCGCCGGCGTTCCGGTCGAGGCGAGGGTCGCCGCGATCTTGCGCGCGATGTGCCCGCTCTTGCCCATGCCGGTCACCACGACGCGCCCCTGGACCCGGGAAATCAGGTCGACGGCCTCGACGAAGACCTGGTCGAGACCGGCGCTCAGCGCCGAGATCGCATCGGCTTCGAGCCGAAGCGTGCGCTGGGCGGCCTCGATGTCCTTCTGGCCGAGAGGCATGGCAGGTCGTGGGCTAGCGCTCATCGCGTCGAGACGTCCTTTAACCGTAGTACGCGGCTATGTTCAGATTTATTGCCTTTGCGGGGATCGCGGGTGTGACTTTTCGGTGCTACCTCTGGCTCAGCGGTTCTGGATAGCAGATCAAAGTAAAGCAGAAGTTCCCGAAGAGCCCCATTTTTGGGGGTGCGCGCGGTTTTCTGCCGGTCCGTTAACCAAACCTTAATGGGCGAATATATCCACATTCTCCCAACCCGCAAGGTCCAGGGCCGCGCGCGCCGGGAGAAAGTCGAAGGCGGCCTGCGCCAGTTCGCGCCGTCCTTCCCGGGCCAGCATGCCGTCCAGGACCTCTTTCAGGCGGTGGAGATAGAGGACATCGGCGGCCGCGTAGCGCAGCTGCTCCTCGCTCAGGGTCGCGGCCCCCCAGTCTGAGGACTGCTGCTGCTTGGAGATCTCGACGCCCAGCAGCTCCCGGCAGAGGTCCTTCAGGCCGTGCCGGTCGGTATAGGTGCGGATCATGAGCGAGGCCGTCCGCGTGCAGTAGACCGGCCGGCAGTCGATCTCCAGGTAGCGCTGCAGCGCCGCCAGGTCGAAACGCGCGAAGTGGAAGATCTTCAGCCGCTTCGGGTCGCTCAGGACGGCCTTGAGCCGGGGCGCGGCATAGGACCCCTTGCGCAGCTGGACCAGGTGGCTGCTGCCGTCGCCGGTGGAAAGCTGGATCAGGCAGAGGCGATCCCGCGACAGGTTCAGGCCCATGGTCTCGGTGTCGACGGCGATGGCGTCGCCGAACTCGACGTCTTCCGGGAGATCGTCTTGATGAAGAACGAAGGACAAAGGCTTCGTGGACCTTACGCCGGCCTCGATGATCGCACCATCGCCCGAAGCGATGGTGCCCAGGAGAGGACTCGAACCTCCACGGGGTTGCCCCCACAGGCACCTGAAGCCTGCGCGTCTACCAATTCCGCCACCTGGGCCTAAGCAGGCGCTCGCTTTCCCACGACGGCGGGCGCCTGTCAAGCGCCTGGCACGCAAGATGGTGCAGAACTTTGTCTGCGCCGCCCCGAACAGGCTTGTCAGCAGGCTTGTCAAAGGCCCGCCGCCCTGCGGTATAACCGCCGAGATGGAAGCGGCGCGGTGGCGGATCACGCCGCAAGGAAACGGGGACTTACCGATGACGACACGCGTGGCAACCGTCTTTGGGGCGTCGGGTTTCCTGGGCCGCTACGTGGTCGGACGCCTGGCGCGCGAGGGCTGGGTGATCCGGGCGGCGGTCCGGCATCCGCGGCGCGCCGCCTTTCTGAAGCCGCTGGGGGACGTCGGCCAGATCACGCCGCTGCGGGCGCCGATCCAGGACGCCGAGCGGGTCGGGGCCGCGGTCGAGGGCGCGGACGCCGTCGTCAACCTGGTCGGCATCCTCTTCGAGCGCGGCCGGCAGACCTTCAAGGACGTGCATGCCGAAGGCGCGGCGAACGTCGCCCGCGCGGCCGAGGCGGCCGCCGTCCGCGACCTGGTCCAGGTCTCGGCGATCGGCGCCGACCTTCGGGGCGAAGCCGAATACGCCCGCTCCAAGGGCGCGGCGGAGATGGCGGTGCGCAGCAGCTTCCCCCAGGCGGTCGTGCTGCGGCCGAGCATCGTCTTCGGTCCGGAGGACGATTTCTTCAACCGCTTCGCCGCCATGGCGCGGCTGTCGCCGGCCCTGCCTCTGATCGGCGGCGGCAAGACTCGGTTCCAGCCGGTCTTCGTCGGCAACGTCGCCGACGCCGTGGTCAAGGCCCTGTCCGATCCCGCCTGCCGCGGCCAGGTCTATGAGCTGGGCGGACCCCAGGTCTACAGCTTCAAGGAGCTGATGGAGCTGCTGCTGCGGCAGATCCGGCGCCGGCGCCTGCTGCTGCCGCTGCCCTTCGCCCTGGCCAGCCTGCAGGGCGCTGTCCTCGAATGGCTGCCGACGCCGCCCCTGACCCGGGATCAGGTGCGCCTGTTGAAGAGCGACAACGTGGTCGCCGCCGAGGCCCTGACCCTGGCCGATCTCGGGATCGAGGCGACCCATCCCGAGCTGATCCTGCCGACCTACCTGCAGCGCTACTGCCCGGGCGGCCGGGTCAGCCCGCTCGCCGCCTGACCGCCCCTCCCGGCGCAGCGCCCTCTGGCGCGATCCCGGCTCAGCCCGCGGCTGCGCCGCCGATCTGGCCGCTGTAGATCAGCCACAGCAGGAAGCCGCCCAGAAGCAGGCGGTAGACCACGAAGGGGCCGAAGCCGGCCCGCTTCAGCCAGGCCATGATGATCGCGATCGCGAGGAAGCCGGCCAGCGCGCAGAAGGCGACGGTCAGCAGCGCGTCGTTGATGATCGAGGTGTCGCCGACCTGGTAGAGCTTCCAGCCCTGCCAGATGCCCGCGGCCGAGATCGCCGGAATCGACAGCAGGAAGGAGAAGCGGGCCGCCTCGGTGCGCTCGTAGCCGAGGACCCGCGCCGCGGTCATGGTGATGCCCGAGCGGCTGGTGCCCGGGAAGATGATCGCCAGGACCTGGGCGCAGCCGATCACCAGGGCGTGGCCGATGCCGATATGGTCGACCTTGCGGATGGTCATGCCGATCCGATCGGCCAGGAACATCGCGATGCCGAAGCCGATCAGGGCCAGGGCCACGATCAGCGGCGAGCGCGGCGGCCCGCCGAAGTACTGGTCGATCAGGAAGCCGACGGCCAGGGCCGGCAAGGTGCCCAGCAGCAGCAGCAGGGCAAGGCGCCCGCCGCCGTCCAGGCGTCCGGTCAGCAGGCGGCCGAGGCCGAGCAGCATGCGCAGGACGTCGCGCCAGAAATAGATCAGGACGGCCAGCAGGGTTCCGACGTGGGCCGCCACGTCGATCGCGAGCCCCTGGTCGTCCCAGCCGGTGAAGAGCGGCACCAGGATCAGGTGGCCCGAGGAGCTGATCGGCAGGAACTCGGTCAGGCCCTGGACCAGCGACAGGATCAGGATTTGCAGCAATTGCACGGGTAGCAGCCCCCTCCTGGGCCGGTTCTCTCGGGCCGGATTGTCTGCCGGCACGTGGCAGCGCCCGCTTATAGCCTGCGACAGGAAGGAAGCCCAGACGGCAATTAGTCTCAAATCGAGACGATATTGTGAAGCCCATCATAGCGGCAAGAATTGGCCTTGCGGCGATCCCGAGGTTCTTGTAAAATTTAGGTCATAATAATTGACCTATTGAGCGTTTTTCGCTCGCTTTTCCTGGTGATCTGGCGGTACAACGCAGGCCCCTGTGTCGGGTGCTTGGCTGTCGGGTGCCGGCTGTCGGGCGCCGGCCGGGCTGACGGTACAGTGACGACAACCCGCGGGGTCAAGCGGCGCGGGAAGAACAAGCTGGAGGATGGGACTGCATGGCCAAGCGGATGCTGAAGTTCGTCGAGCGCGGGCACCACATGCCCGAGAAGCGCGAGGCCGCCTTGCGCGCGCAGGACTTCCAGGAGATCTACGACCGCTTCGACCCGGACAGCGCCGCCGACCAGGCCGGCCGCTGCTCGCAATGCGGCGTGCCCTTCTGCCAGGTCCATTGCCCGGTCCAGAACAACATTCCGGATTGGCTGATGCTGACCGCCGAAGGCCGCCTGGAGGAAGCCTACGAGGTCAGCCAGGCGACCAACAACTTCCCGGAGATCTGCGGCCGGATCTGTCCCCAGGACCGGCTCTGCGAAGGCAACTGCGTGATCGAGCAGTCCGGCCACGGCACGGTGACCATCGGCGCGGTGGAGACCTACATCACCGAGACCGCCTGGGCCGAGGGCTGGGTCAAGCCGGTCGAACCGGCCCGCGAGCTGGAACAGTCGGTCGGCATCGTCGGCGCCGGACCGGCCGGTCTGGCCTGCGCCGAGGAGCTGCGGCGGCGCGGCTATCAGGTGACGGTCTACGACCGCTACGACCGGGTCGGCGGTCTGCTGATCTACGGCATTCCGAACTTCAAGCTGGAGAAGCCGGTGGTCCAGCGCCGGGCCAAGCTGATCGGCGACTCCGGGGTCACCTACCGGCTCGATTTCGAGGTCGGCCGTGACGCCAGCCTCGAGGATCTGCGCCAGCGCCACGACGCGGTGCTGATCGCGACCGGCGTCTACAAGGACCGCGACATCAAGCTGCCCGGGGTCGGCCTGAAGAACGTCGTTCCGGCGCTCGACTACCTGACCGCCTCCAACCGCAAGGGCCTGGGCGATGCCGTGCCGGCCTTCGACGACGGCCGGCTGGACGCGGCGGGCAAGAACGTCGTGGTCATCGGCGGCGGCGACACCGCCATGGACTGCGTGCGCACCGCGGTGCGCCAGGGCGCCAAGTCGGTCAAGTGCCTCTACCGCCGCGACCGGGCCAACATGCCGGGCTCGCAGCGCGAGGTGAAGCATGCCGAGGAGGAGGGCGTCGAGTTCGTCTGGCTCGCCGCGCCCGAGGCCTTTCTCGGCGACGACGCGGTGACCGCGGTGCGAGCCGCCAAGGTCCATCTGGGCGTCGCCGACGCGACCGGCCGCCAGACGCCGCAGGTCATCGAGGGCTCCAGCTTCACGGTCGAGGCCGACCTGGTGCTCAAGGCCCTGGGCTTCGACCCGGAGGACCTGCCGAAGCTCTTCGACGCGCCGGAGCTGCCGGTGACCCGCTGGGGCACGCTCGGCATCTCCTTCAAGACCATGATGACCGAGATGGAGGGCGTCTTCGCCGCCGGCGACATCGTGCGCGGCGCCTCCCTCGTGGTCTGGGCGATCCGCGACGGCCGCGATGCCGCCGCCTCGATCCACAAGTACCTGACGGCCAAGACCGCCGGCGATGCCGTGCCGGCCGTGGCGGCGGAGTGAGCGCATGGGCCCCAGCCGGGAGCCGGAGGTTTGGCCGGAGGAGGCCTGGCGGCTGCTCGGTCTTGTGGCGCTGGCCGGGCTCATGTGGGAACGACAAACGTGCCGAACGCCGGAGTCCTTGACCAGGAATGGGGAGACGCTATGCGCCGCGCGATGGTGAAGGCACGTGGTCCAGCCTTGACGCTGACCCTGCTGCTGGCCGCCTGGCTTCCGCAGGCGGGTGCCGCGCAGGATGATTCAAGGCTCGAGAAGGCCAGGGAGCTCGCGGAGGTGATGAAGGTCCAAGCCGTCGCCGAGGCGTTGACCGGGGACGCCAGTCTGCTGCTCGACAGCCTGGCGAGCCGGGCCAACCCCGGCCGCGAGCCTGAGGCCCTGGAACTGGTGCGTCAGGAGATATTGCCGGCGGTGCGGCGCTATCAGGCGGACTACTTGGAGCGCATGGTGCGCTACTACAGCGAGAAGCTCAGTGTCGGCGAGATCGAGGAGTCGATTGCCTTCTATCGCACGGCAACCGGACAGAAATGGGTCAGCAACGTCGCCGAGTTGGCTGTCGGGCCGATGCAGATCGGCTCGGAATGGCTGGGCGATGCGACCAAGCTGGCGGTCCGCGAGACCCGCGGCGCCTTCGAACAACGGGGACTTGCCGCACCGGCGATGTAAGCGCCGCCGGGCCGTTCGCCTTTGGGAACAAGATGAGGATTGAGCATGGATGAGTTGAAAGGGTCGGCGGCTCGAACCTCCTCCCTGGCGGTTTCGGACCAGGCGCAGCAAGCCGCGCGGCTTGCTGCAGAGGGCCTCTACGACCCGTCTCACGAGCGCGACGCCTGCGGCGTCGGCCTGGTCGCCTCGATCGACGGCAAGCCGCGGCGCGAGGTGGTCGAGGCCGGCATCAACGCCCTCAAGGCGGTCTGGCACCGCGGCGCCGTCGACGCCGACGGCAAGACCGGCGACGGCGCCGGCATCCACCTGCAGATCCCCCAGGACTTCTTCCGCGCGCACATCGCGCGCAGCGGCTTCGAGCCGCATCCCGGGCGGATCGCGGTCGGCATGATCTTCCTGCCGCGCACCGACTACGCCGCGCAGGAGCGCTGCCGGGTCATCGTCGAGCGCGAGATCCTGAACTTCGGCTACCGGATCTACGGCTGGCGCCAGGTGCCGATCAACGTCGACATCATCGGCGAGAAGGCCAACGCGACCCGGCCCGAGATCGAGCAGATCATCGTCGACAACGTCAAGCAGACCCCGGCCCGGCAGTTCGAGGTCGACCTCTACACCATCCGGCGCCGGATCGAGAAGGCGGCCGAGCGCGAGTCGATCAAGGACTTCTACGTCTGCTCGCTGTCCTGCCGCTCGATCATCTACAAGGGCATGTTCCTGGCCGAGCAGCTCACCGCCTTCTACCCGGACCTGCTGGACGAGCGCTTCGTCTCCAACTTCGCGATCTTCCACCAGCGCTACTCGACCAACACCTTCCCGACCTGGTGGCTGGCCCAGCCTTTCCGGGTGCTCGCCCACAACGGCGAGATCAACACCCTCAAGGGCAACGTCAACTGGATGAAGGCGCACGAGTGCCGCCTGGGCCACGAGGTCTTCGGCGAGCGGATCGAGGACCTGAAGCCGGTGGTCCAGCCGGGCTCCTCGGATTCCGCGGCCCTGGACGCCGTCTTCGAGCTGATGGTCCGGGCCGCGCGCGACCTGCCCATGGTCAAGGCCATGCTGATCCCCGAGGCCTGGGAGCAGAACCGGAGCATCCCGCAGGACCTGAAGGACCTCTACAGCTATTCCAACGCGGTCATGGAGCCCTGGGACGGCCCGGCGGCGATCTGCGGCTTCGGCGGCCGCTGGGCGGTGGCGGGGCTGGACCGCAACGGCCTCAGGCCGCTGCGCTACACCATCACCGACGAGGGCCTGCTCTTCGCCGGCTCGGAGACCGGCATGGTGCGCCTGGACGAGACCCGGATCGTCGAGAAGGGCCGGGTCGGGCCGGGCCAGATGATCGCCGTCGACCTCCAGGAAGGCCGCTTCTACCACGACCACGAGATCAAGGATCACCTGGCGAAGCAGGCGCCCTACGGCAGCTGGACCAAGGGGATCACGGTGATCGACGACCTGATCCGCCCCGACCACGGCGAGCCGGCCGAGCTGGAGCGCGAGGAGCTGCGCCGCCGGCAGCTGACCTACGGCCTGACCATGGAGGACCTGGAGCTGATCCTCCATCCCATGGTCGAGGACGCCAAGGAGGCCATCGGCTCGATGGGCGACGACACGCCGCTGGCCGTGCTCTCGGGCCGCTACCGCGGGCTGCACCACTTCTTCCGGCAGGACTTCAGCCAGGTCACCAACCCGCCGATCGACTCCCTGCGCGAGCGCCGGGTCATGACCCTGAAGACCCGGCTCGGCAACCTCGGCAACATCCTCGACGAGGATGAGAGCCAGTGCCGGCTGCTGCAGCTCGACTCGCCGGTGCTGACCAACGCCGAGTTCGCGGCCATGCGCGCCTACCTGGGCGAGACCGTGGTCGAGATCGCCTGCGGCTTCGATCCGGCGCGCGGCGACTTCGCGCTCAAGGCCGGCCTCGACCGGATCCAGCAGGAGGCCGAGGACGCGGTGCGCGGCGGCGCCACCCACGTCATCATCAGCGACGACGACATCGGCCCCGGCGCCGCGCCGATACCGATGATCCTGGCGACCGCCGCGGTCCACGTGCACCTGATGCAGCAGAAGCTGCGCACCTTCGCCTCGCTCAACGTCCGCGCCGGCGAATGCCTGGACGTGCACTACTTCGCGGTCCTGATCGGGGTCGGCGCGACCACGGTCAACGCCTACCTGGCCCAGGAATCCATCGCCGACCGGCATCGCCGCGGCCTCTTCGGGGAGCTGTCGCTGGAGGACTGCGTCAACCGCTACACCAAGGCGGTCGACGACGGCCTGCTGAAGGTCATGTCGAAGATGGGCATCTCGGTGCTGTCGTCCTACCGCGGCGGCTACAACTTCGAGGCCCTGGGCCTGTCGCGCACCATGGTCGACCAGTACTTCCCGGGGATGCAGAGCCGGATCTCGGGCATCGGCCTGCCCGGCCTGCAGCAGAAGGTGCTGGAGCTGCATACCAAGGCCTGGACCGAGGGTGTGACCACCCTGCCGGTCGGCGGCTTCTACCGCTACCGCCGCGGCGGCGAGCGCCACGGCTGGGAGGCCAACCTGATCCACACCCTGCAGGGCGCGGTCGCCAAGGACTCCTATTCCAACTACAAGAAGTACGCCGACGGGCTGCGCGCCCAGCCGCCGGTCAGTCTGCGCGACCTGCTGGACTTCCGGACCGAGCGGGCCGAGCCGGCGGAGCTCGACGAGGTCGAGCCGATCACCGCGATCCGCAAGCGCTTCGTCACCCCCGGCATGTCCCTGGGCGCGCTCAGCGCCGAGGCCCACGGCGTCCTCAACATCGCCATGAACCGGATCGGCGCCAAGTCGGACTCCGGCGAGGGCGGCGAGGATCCGAAGCGCTTCAAGCCGCATCCCAACGGCGACAACGAGAACTCGGCGATCAAGCAGATCGCCTCCGGCCGCTTCGGCGTCACCGCCGAGTACCTGAACAACTGCCGCGAGATCGAGATCAAGGTCGCCCAGGGCGCCAAGCCCGGCGAGGGTGGCCAGCTGCCCGGCTTCAAGGTGACCGAGATGATCGCCAAGCTGCGCCATTCGACGCCGGGCGTCATGCTGATCTCGCCGCCGCCGCACCACGACATCTACTCGATCGAGGACCTGGCGCAGCTGATCTACGACCTGAAGCAGATCAATCCCAAGGCCCAGGTCTGCGTCAAGCTGGTCGCCCGCTCGGGCATCGGCACGATCGCCGCCGGCGTCGCCAAGGCCAAGGCCGACGTGATCCTGGTCTCGGGGCATTCCGGCGGCACCGGCGCCAGCCCGCAGACCTCGATCAAGTTCGCCGGCGTGCCCTGGGAGATGGGCCTGGCCGAGGTCCACCAGGTGCTGACCCTGAACCGCCTGCGGCACCGGGTCCGCCTGCGCACCGACGGCGGCATCAAGACCGGCCGGGACGTGGTGATCGCGGCCATGCTGGGCGCCGAGGAGTTCGGCGTCGGCACCGCCTCGCTGGTCGCCATGGGCTGCATCATGGTCCGCCAGTGCCACTCCAACACCTGCCCGGTCGGGGTCTGCACCCAGGATCCGGCGCTGCGCGAGCGCTTCACCGGCACCGCCGAGAAGGTGGTCAACCTCTTCTCCTTCATGGCCGAGGAGGTCCGCGAGATCCTGGCGTCCCTGGGCGCGCGGACCCTCGACGAGGTGATCGGCCGCACCGACCTGCTGCGCCAGGTCAGCCGCGGCGCCGAGCACCT
>JANQGU010000328.1 GCA_028282935.1 Kiloniellales bacterium | reverse complement strand
GACGAGATCACCAAGGTGATCGCCCGGATCAGCGAGAACGCCACCGCCATCGCCAGCGCGATCGAGGAGCAGAACGCCTCGACCCAGGAGATCGCCCGCAACGTGCAGCAGGCCGCGGCGGGCACCCAGGAGGTCCAGGGCAACATCGTCCAGGTCCAGTCGGCGGCCGAGCAGACCGGGCACTCCGCCGGCCAGGTCCTCTCGGCGTCCTCGGAGCTCTCCGAGCAGTCCGAGAAGCTGCGCGGCGAGGTCGACCGCTTCGTCGCCGGCCTGCGCGCCGCCTGACGAGGCACGTCATGATCCCGGCGGGGGGCGCCTTCGGCGTCCCCCGTTGGCGTTCGGGCCTCGGGCTCCTGCCGGAGGCGCCGCTGCGACGGCCGCGTCGGAGGACCGCGGCCGCTTCACAGGCCTTCGCCAAAAAGCCAGCCAAATTCGAGAATAATTCAAAATATCTTAAGCACCTAAGGCGACTATCCTCAAATGATAGTAAGTCGCGAAAGCGCCCTCGTTCCCTGGGCGCTTGGCACCCTGAAATCAGGATTCACGCTGCCATTCGGGGCGGATCCAACGGTCAAGGGCTCCTTCCGACGCCCTGGGCCCTTCGGGCCGGTTCCGGAGGGCATCGGGTCAGGCACCGGCGGGCTTTCGCGATGTGAGCGCACCTTCGCCGAGGGGATAACGCAATGTCCAAGCCAATGAGCGCTGGCATCGGTCGCCAGGGCCTGTCCGTGAGCCAGAAATTCGCGGGCATCGTCGCCGTCTGCATCTCCTTCCTGGTGCTGGTCGCCGGCGTCGCGATCTACCAGATCGATAGCATCGGCAAGGAACTCGCCGAGATTGCCGAGGAGGACATTCCTCTGACCGGGATCGTCGCCACGATCACGGAGCATCAGCTCGAGCAGGCCCTGAACCTGGAGCGGGCGATCCGCTTCGGCGAGGAGATGCATGTCTCGGCGCGGGCGGGGGCAGGGGCGCACTTCGAGGACGCGGTCCGGGCCTTCCGGGCCTTCAACGAAAAGGTCTCGGCGGAGATCCGCGAGGGCGAGGAGATCGCCGAGACGGCGATCTCGGTGGCCCACAGCGAAGAGTCGCGTCGGGAGTATGAAACCGTTTTCGGCGCGCTCAAGAAGATCGAGCTGGCCCACAAGGAATTCGACGCGCACGCCGAGGAGGTCATCGCGCTCCTGTCCCAGGGCCAGGTCGAGCGGGCGCTGGACTTGGCCGAGGCCGTGGGGCGGGAGGAGGACGAGCTGATCCGCGAGCTGGACGCCCTGCTCAAGGAGATCGGCAGCTTCACCGAGGCCTCCGCCAAGGCGGCCCTGGAGCACGAGAAGTCGGCGCTGTCGCTCCTGATCGGGCTGTCCGTGGTCTGCACCGTGCTCGGCTTCGGCCTGACGATCTTCATGACCCGTCGGATGGTGGTGCGGCCGCTCCGCCAGGTGACCGCCGCGCTGAACGAGCTGGCCGCCGGCAACACCGACGTCAGAGTCGGGCTGCGCTCCGGGGACGAGATCGGCGAGCTCGCGCGGGCCTTCGAGGCCTTCCGGGCGCAGAGCATCGAGAACCAGCGCCTGCGCGAAGAGCAGGCCGAGCACGAACGCGCGGCCCGGGAGGAGAAGCGCCGCCTGATGATGAAGATGGCCGAAGACCTCGAGTCGAACGTGGGCACGGTGATCGAGACCGTGTCCTCCGCGTCCACCGAGATGCACAGCACGGCCGAGGCCATGTCGGCGACCGCCGAGGAGACCGCTCGGCAGTCGACGGCGGTTGCCTCGGCCTCCGAGCACGCGACATCCAACGTCCAGACGGTGGCCGCGGCCTCCGAGGAGCTCACCTCCTCGGTCCAGGAGATCAGCCGGCAGCTCAGCCGGTCCAAGACCGTGGCCCTGGAGGCGGTGCAGACCACCGAGAAGACCAACACCACGGTGCAGGACATGGCCGAGATGGGCGAGAAGATCGGCAACGTGATCGGCCTGATCCAAGATATCGCCGAGCAGACCAACCTGCTGGCCCTGAACGCCACGATTGAGGCGGCACGGGCCGGCGAGGCGGGCAAGGGCTTCGCGGTCGTCGCCTCGGAGGTCAAGAACCTGGCCAATCAGACCGCCAAGGCGACCGAGGAGATCTCGCTCCAGATCGGCAACATGCAGGGCGTGACCAGGGAGACCGTCGGGGCCATCGGGCAGATCGACAGCGTGATCAAACGGATCGACGAGATCACCACCGCGATCGCGGCCGCCGTCGAGGAACAGACCGCGGCGACCCAGGAGATCTCCCGCAACGCTCAGCAGGCGGCCACCGGAACCCAGGAGGTCCAGGAGAACATCGCCGGCGTGCAGGCGGCTGCCCAGGAGACCGGCTCCTCGGCGAACAACGTCAGGATCGCGGCCGGCGAGCTCTCCCAGCAGTCCGAGACGCTGCGCGGCGAGCTCGACCAGTTCCTGGCGCAGGTCCGCGCGGCCTAAAGCGACCGGGTTCGGCTTTCCGCGGGCCGAGGTGCCGGCCCAGCGGCCGCCTTGTCGCCGCCTGTGAGGGACATCACTCGTATAACCATAATTTTAACCATTCTTCAGGATGTATAGACCAAATTATAGGCAATTGACTTCTGACATTAGGAGTATGGCGTCATGCCAGGACGCGGCTTCACGCGTTCGCTCGGCATCCGCGGCAAGCTCGTTACCCTGTTCCTTCTGTTCGGAGCTTTGCCGGCGGTTTCCGTCTTCGCGATCTACTTCTTCTCGGAGGGCCGCTTCGAGGAGGCCTTTCAAACTCGGATCGAGCAAACAGCGGTTTCGCTGAACGACACGATCGATCGGAACCTCTTCGAGCGCTACGGCGACGTTCAGGCCTTCGGGCTGAACCAGGCCGCCGTCGATCCGGCCAACTGGCGCAGCCAGTCGCCCGACAACCCGCTCATCCGTGCCATGAACGGCTACATGACCGGCTACGGCATCTACCGCCTGATGCTGCTGGTCGACACCTCCGGCCGGGTCCTGGCCGTGAACACGGTGGACAGGGCGGGCCAGCCGCTCGACACCAAGGGCTTCTATGACGCCGACTTCCGGCGCGCGCCGTGGTTCGCCAAGGCCGTGGCCGGACAGTTCCTGAAGGGCAAGGACGGCTTCTCCGGCACCGTGGTCGAGCAGCCGGCGCGAGACGCCGGGATCGGCGCGCTTTACGGCGACGACGGCTACGTCATTCCCTTCGCGGCGCCGGTCATGGATCCGGGCGGCCGGACGATCGGTGTCTGGGTCAACTTCGCCGACTTCGGGCTCGTCGAAGAGATCGTCGCCAGCTTCTACAGCGACCTGGCGGCCGCCGAAATGGCGCGTGCGGAGGTCACGCTGCTCGATCCGGACGGACGGATCATCGTCGACTACGACCCCCGCGGCCAGGGCTGGACGGCCTATCAGCGCAACCCCGATGTCATCGGGACTTTCAATCTGGCCGAGAAGGGCGTCGAGGCGGCGGTTGCCGCGGTCCAGGGCGGGACAGGGGCGATGACCTCCCTCCACGCCCGCAAGCAGGTCATGCAGGCGGCGGGCTTCAGCCACAGCCGCGGGGCCTACGGCTATCCCGGCTTGGGCTGGTCGACCCTGGTCCGCATTCCCGTGGACGAGGCCTTCGCGACCGTCCGTCAGGTCGAGTTCCTGATGACGGCGGCGATCCTGGTCGCGCTGGCCGTGATTTCCGGTCTGGGCTGGTTCTTCGGCACCTTCGCCGCCAAGCCGGTGCGCGGCATGACGGCGGCCATGGAACGGCTGGCCAGCGGCAGCACCGAGGTCGAGATTCCAGCCATTGGCCGGCGCGACGAGATCGGCCAGATGGCCGGCGCTGTCCAGGTCTTCAAGGAGAACGCCATCGAGGTCGAGCGCCTCAAGCAGGAGCAGGAAGAGCAGGACCGCCGGGCGGCGGAGGAGAAGCGCCAGCAGATGATGCAACTCGCCGACGGCTTCGAGGCCAGCGTCCGGGGCGTGGTCGACCTGGTGTCCTCGGCGGCGACCGAGCTTCAGGCGACCTCCAAGGACATGTCGACCACGGCCGAGCAGACCAGTTCTCAGTCGGCCACGGTCGCCAGCGCCTCGGAGGAGGCGACCGCGAACGTCCAGACCGTGGCCTCGGCGGCCGAGGAGCTCTCGGCCTCGATCCAGGAGATCAGCCGCCAGATCAGCGAGTCCAACAAGATCGCCCAGGGCGCGGTGACCAACGCCCAGGACACCAACGGCGAGGTCCAGGGCCTGGCGGAGGCGGCCCAGAAGATCGGCGACGTGGTCAACCTGATCCGCGACATCGCC
>JANQGU010000047.1 GCA_028282935.1 Kiloniellales bacterium | reverse complement strand
GGCCCTGCATCAATCATCGGAGCGATGCACTCTCTGAGCCCTGGCCTCTGACGAGACCTGGCCCTTGATGAGACTTTGCGCGCAGCGCGTTCATCCCTCGAAACCGAAGCGGCCTCGTTACGAGACTCGGCAATTGCACGGGATACTTGCAATTCAGCCCGGCCGACTGGCGTTCATGAGAGAAGCGTCCTGCCTCGAAAGATCAGATAAAATCGTATTGCTCGGAATGGTCGCAGTCAAGAAATTCAGCGCAGTTACCCCTGATAAGGAAATAATGTTATATCAGATTGTTAGTTCACAAATGTTGTCGCCTCCCGCGAGGCCGTTCTTGGTCTCGAAAATGAGATAATCAAATATACAACCAAAGGATTTAGCGGAGGGCATCCGATACTTGGCCAGGCCGAGGCGGAGCGGGCCAGGAGATGTCGGCGAAGCTCCGCGAGCGAAGGATCGCGGCCGCTGGCACGGCCACATCAGGGTAGACTGCGGGGCCGAGGCAACGGTAACTCCGAGCAAAGGCGTGTTGGCGACGGTCGCGCCGTCGCGGCAAAGGGAGGTGCGGCATGGACGAAGAAGGAACGCCCGGGCAGAGGTCCCCCGTCGACGGAGCGGAGCTCCGCTTCGTGATGAGCCACTTCGCGACGGGGATCACGGTTGTCACCGGGCGCGACGAGGAGCGCCGAGCGCGCGCCATCACCGTCAACGCCTTCACGTCCCTTTCGCTCGACCCGCCGCTTGTTCTCTATTGCCTGGACAGGTCGGCGTTCCACTTCGACGTCTTCTCGAAGGCCAAGGCCTTCGCCGTCAACATACTGGCCGCCGATCAGCAGGCGCTATCCGAGCGCTTCGCACGTGAGGCCGAAGACGACCTTGCGGACCTGGACGCATTCGAGATGAGAACCGGGAGCCCGGTCCTGGCGGGCTGTCTCGCCGCGCTCGATTGCGAGACGGCGGCCCTGCACGAGGCCGGCGACCATCTCATCGTCATCGGACGGGTGACGGGCCTCCAGGTGACGGACGCCACCGAGCCGCTGATCTACTTTCGTGGCGACTATCGCCGTCTCAGGACTTGAAGCGCGCCTCGAAGGCCGGCGAGGACGCCTCGGCGAAGCTGCCACGGCGTCCGGTGACGAAGAAGGCCGCGATGCCGTGCTCCCTGGCCAAATCCATGCCCGCGTCGGCACCCAGGACCAGGAGCGCCGTCGAAAGCGCATCTGCCTCCATGGCGCTCGCCGCGACGACGCTGGCGGACGCCAGGTCGTGGTCGACCGGCCGCCCGCTGCGCGGATCGACGATGTGCGAATAGCGTTGGCCGTCGCGCTCGAAGAAAATGCGGTAGTTGCCGGAGGTCGCGAGGGCCTCGCCCTCGAGATCGACGACTCGCTGCAGGTCGCTGGACACCTCGGTCGGCTTTTCGATCCCGACACGCCAGGGACGCCCGCCGGGGCCGTGCCCACTGGCGCGAAGCTCACCGCCGACCTCGACCAGGAAGTTGCCGAGTCCGCGCGCCTGGAGATGCTCCGCCACCTGGTCGACGCCGAAGCCCTTCGCCACGCCGGAGAGATCCAATCGAATGCCGGCGTCCCGCTTGGTCACCGCCGCCGGATCGCTTCGCGTCTCAATCCTGGCGAAACCGGCCAAGGCGCGTGCCGCCTCGATTTCTCCTGGCGGCGGCACACGCGGCTCACCGGCGCCCGCGCCGAAGCCCCAGAGATCGACGATCGGACCGACGGTCGGGTCGAAGGCCCCGTCCGTGAGGCGGCTGACGCCCAAGGCCTCGTCGATGACGGTCCAGGTGTCGGCCGAAACGGGCGTCCAGGTCCCGGTCGCCGCGGCGTTGAAGCGCGAGAGCTCGGAGTCCGGCCGGTAGGTCGACATCCGCCGGTCCACGGCCTGCAATATGCCGCCGATCTCGCGGGCAAGCGCGGTCCGGTCGAGGTCCTGCGGGGGATCGGCCAGCTTGACGTCGTAGGTCGTGCCCATCGTCTTGCCGCCGAGCGAAACCAGGCCTGCCGCGTCCTCACCGCCGCAGCCCAGAAGGCTCAGAAAGGGCGTCGCCAGGGCGACGCGCTGTGCTCGATGGATGAAATCCCGCCTGGAAAGCTCGTTCGGCATTGCCAAGAATTCCCGTCGATCAACCCAGCCCCTTATCCCAGGCGGCCCGGGCCTTGTCCACGCTTTCTGTCAGCGCCTGCCGACACCTGCCGAGGCGCATAATCCGAATCTGGGGTGGCTGCGCGGCCTCGAAAAGGGCTAAGTCGGGCGGCGGAACGTCCAAAAAACGGGCGGCTGCCTCGCCTGGCGGGCAAAGGGGCTATCCAACGAGAAGGGGCAGGCTGTATTCTTGCGGGAAAGCAACTGGCCGCAGGCCGGACGCAGGCCCGGTCCAGGGTGCGGCCTAGGACAAGAGGGAAAGTTCCATGTCACCGATTTCCTATCAGGGCCCGATGCAGTCCGACGCCAAGCCGGAGCACACCCATTCCCAGACCGCGGAGGCAAGTCTGGGCGCCGACCAGCCCGGGCTGACCGTCGGGGCGATCCTTGCCGACAAGGGCGGCGAGATCTTCACGGTCTCTCCCCAAACCACGGTCAAGGAGGTGGTGGCCGAGCTGAACCGGCGGCGGGTCGGCGCCCTCGTCGTCGTCGATGGCGGCAACCAGGCGGTCGGAATCGTCTCCGAACGCGATGTCGTGCGCTGTGCCGACAGCAAAGGCCTTGAAGTATTCGAGAAACCCGTTCAAGACATCATGACGCCCAACCCCCAGACCTGTTTCCCAGAGGACAAGGTCGAAGCCGTGATGAAGCAGATGACCGAAGGCCGCTTCCGGCACCTACCTGTCCTCGATGGCGGCAAGCTTTGCGGTCTGGTCTCGATTGGCGACGTCGTGCGCCATCGCATGCTGGAGATCGAATACGAGAACCTCAAGATGAGGCAGGCCATCGTCGGGTAAAGGCGGAGACGCGGGGGCGGACTCCAGATACCTCGGGCAATCGAGAGCACTTTTCGGCGCCGCCGGCGGCTGGCGCGATGGTAGGGAACGAACATCTGGATGGTCGGGCGCTAGGCGATGCAGCCATCGAAAGACAACGGGTTGGGCGGGCAGGATGGCGCGCGCCTCGACTTCAAGCTCAAGAAAGGGCTCGACCTGCCCATCGCGGGTGCGCCGGATCAGCGGATCGAGGACGGCCCCGCGATCACCAGCTGCGCCCTGACCGGCCTGGACTACCTCGGCCTCAAGCCGAAGATGCTTGTGGCCGAGGGCGACCGCGTCAAGCTGGGCCAGCCCCTGTTTGCCGACCGCCGGTTCGAGGGCGTCGTCTATACGGCGCCGGCCGGCGGGATCGTGCGGGCAATCAACCGTGGACCGCGTCGCGTCCTGGAGTCGGTGGTCATCGACATCGACGAGCGGGAGGCGCCCCTCGGCTTTGCGCGCTGCGAAGCGGCGGAAATCGAGCGGCTCGATCCCGACGGGATCAGAGAGAACCTCTTGAAGTCGGGGCTTTGGACGGCGCTGCGGACACGGCCGTACTCCAAGGTTCCCGATCCCGAGTCGAGTCCGGCGGCGATCTTCGTCACGGCGATGGATTCGAGCCCGCTCGCGCCCGACCCTGCCGTCGTGATCGGCGAAGGCACAGAGGACTTTGCCAACGGCGTCAAGCTCTTGACCCGGCTGACGGAGGGTCGGGTCTACGTCTGCTGCCGCCCGGAGGCGACTCTGCCCGATGTCGCCGGCGAGAGGATCGCGCGCGCGACCTTCGAAGGCCCGCATCCGGCGGGACTGCCCGGCACGCACATCCACCTGCTCGACCCGGTCCACGCCGAGAAGACGGTGTGGCACCTCAACTATCAGGACGCGATGGCCTTCGGAAAGCTGTTCCGCACGGGACACCTGCCGGTCGATAGGGTCATCTCCCTGGCGGGTCCGGCGGCCAAGCGCCCGCGGCTTCTGCGCACGCGGCTCGGCGCCGCGACCGGCGGGCTGGTCGAGGACGAGTTTACCGGCACGGACGTGAGGGTCGTCGCGGGGAACGTCTTGACCGGGCGCAGCGCGGCGGGCGCCCTCGCCTACCTCGGCCGCTTCCATCAGCAGGTCACGCTGCTGCAGGAGGGACGGAAGCGGGAGCTCTTCGGCTGGCTGATCCCGAGCATGCGGAAGTTCGCGACCGCGAACGTCCACCTCTCGAGCCTCTTCGGCCGTGGCCGCCTCTTTCCCCTCGACACCAGCCTGAACGGAAGCCCGCGCGCCATGGTCCCGGTGGGCCTCTATGAGGAGGTCATGCCGCTGGACATCCTCCCGACGCAGCTGCTGCGGGCTCTGCTGATCCTGGATACCGAAGATGCGCAGGCCTTGGGCTGCCTGGAGCTGGACGAAGAAGACCTTGCGCTCTGCTCCTACATCTGCTTGAGCAAGTACGAGTACGGCTTGGCCCTGCGCGCCAATCTCGAGAAAATCGAAGCGGAAGGTTAGCGATGGGGCTCAGGCGCTGGCTCGATAGCATGGAACCCCTCTTTCTGAGGGGCGGGCGCTACGAGAAGTACTACGCCGTCTACGAGATGGTCGACACGCTGCTCTACAGCCCCAAGACCGTCACCCAGTTCGCGCCCCACGCCCGCGTCAGCCTCGATCTCAAGCGGACCATGACCTATGTGGTCCTCGCGACCATTCCCTGCGTCCTCTTCGGCCTCTGGAACACCGGCTATCAGGCCAACAGCGCGCTCGCCCAGCTCGGCCTCGAGACGGCCGGCGGCTGGCGCGGCTGGATCCTCGAGACCTTCGCGATCGGCTACGATCCGGACAACCCGCTGGCCTGCTTCCTCCACGGTTTCCTCTACTTCTTCCCGATCTATGTGGTGACGCTGGCGGCCGGCGGGCTGTGCGAGGTCGCCTTCGCCGTCATACGCGGGCACGAGGTGAACGAAGGCTTTTTCGTCACCTCGATCCTCTATGTCCTGATCCTGCCGGCGACCACCCCGCTCTGGCAGGTGGCGCTGGGAATCATCTTCGGCGTGGTGATCGGCAAGGAGATCTTCGGCGGCACCGGCAAGAACATCCTCAACCCCGCGCTCACCGGGCGCGCCTTCCTTTACTTCGCCTATCCGGCCCAGATGTCCGGCGACAGCGTCTGGGTGCCGGTCGACGGCTACAGCGGCGCGACCTCGCTCAGCGTTTCCGCGAGCCAGGGCCATGAAGCGCTCTCGGGCATCGATCTGAGCTGGTGGGACGCCTTCTTCGGGTTCATGCAGGGCAGCCTGGGCGAGACCTCGGCCCTGGCTTGCCTGATCGGCATGGTGTTCCTGGTCTACACGCGTATCGCGAACTACCGGCTGATCGCCGGCTGCGTGCTGGGCACGATCGCCATGAGCGGGCTGCTCAACCTGGTCGGCAGCGACAGCAACCCTCTGTTCACCATGCCCTGGTATTGGCACCTGGTGCTCGGCGGCTATGCCTTCGGTCTGGTCTACATGGTGACCGAGCCCGTCTCGGCGGCCATGACGAACGCCGGCCGCTGGTGGTACGGCGCCCTGATCGGCGTCATGTGCGTGCTGATCCGCGTGGTCAATCCCGCCTTTCCCGAGGGCATGATGCTGGCGATCCTTTTCGGCAATGTATTCGCGCCCCTGATTGACTACATGGTGGTGCAGGCAAACATTCGACGCAGGCGGAGACGCCATGCCTAGATCGCCCTCCTGGATCCAGAGGATCCTTGCCATGCCGAACGACAGCCCGGCGAAGATCGTCGGCGTGGCGGTCCTGCTTTGCCTGGCCTGCTCGATCGTGGTCTCGGCGGCGGCGATCGGCCTGCGTCCGCTCCAGGAGGCCAACAGGCTTCTCGAGAAGCGCCGGAACATCCTGCAGGTGGCCGGGCTGATGCGGCCGGGCGCGGATATAGACGAGCTCTTCGAGCAGATCGAACCGCGAATCGTCGACCTGCGCAGCGGCTCCTTCAGCGACGCGGTGGACCCGGTCGCCTACGACCAGCGCACGGCGGCGCGCGATCCTGCCGCGAGCGCCCCCCTGACGCCCGAGGAGGATATCGCATCCATCCGCCGCAAGGCGCACTTCGCGACGGTCTATCTGGTCAAGGACGAGCAGGGCGTCGTGAACACCGTGATCGTTCCGGTGCACGGCTACGGGCTCTGGTCGACCCTTTACGGCTATCTCGCCGTCAAGCCCGACGGCCGCGAGGTGGTCGGGCTGCAGTTCTACGAGCATGCGGAGACACCCGGCCTCGGCGGCGAGGTCGACAACCCGAAGTGGCGGGGTCTCTGGCCGGGGCAGCAGCTCTTCGATGACAGCGGCGAACTGCGGATCGAGGTCGTCAAGGGTGCGGCGGCCACGGGCGATGCCGCCATTCATCAGGTCGACGGGCTCGCCGGCGCCACCTTGACCTCTCGGGGCGTCAGCAACCTGGTCCGCTTCTGGGCCGGCGAGAACGGCTTCGGGCCCTTTCTGAAGAACCTGCAGCAGGAGCTGGCGGAACATGGCTGACAAGAGGAAACTGGTGCTCGACCCCCTGGTCGAGAACAACCCGGTCATCCTGCAGACGCTGGGCATCTGCTCGGCCCTGGCGGTGACCTCCTCGCTCGAGGTCTCTCTGATCATGTGCATCGCGCTGACCAGCGTGATCGCCTTCTCGAACCTCTCGATCAGCCTGATCCGCTACCAGGTGCCGAGCTCCATCCGGATCATCGTGCAGATGGTCATCATTGCCTCGCTGGTGATCGTCGTGGACCAGATCCTCAGAGCCTTCGCCTATGAGATCTCCAAGACCCTGTCGGTCTTCGTCGGGCTGATCATCACCAACTGCATCGTGATGGGCCGGGCCGAGGCCTACGCCATGCAGAACCCGCCCCTGGCGTCCTTCCTCGACGGCCTCGGCAACGGGCTCGGGTACAGCGTGATCCTGATCGGCGTGGCGGTCATCCGCGAGCTCTTCGGCGCCGGCACCCTGCTGGGCCTGGAGATCCTGCCGGCGGTCTCCGGCGGCGGCTGGTACGAGCCCAACGGCTTGCTGCTTCTGCCGCCCAGCGCCTTCTTCATCATCGGCGGCTTCATCTGGATCCTGCGCACGGTCAAGACCCGGCAGCGCGAGAAGATCTCCTTCCAGATCATGGAGGCCCAGGTGAGGGAGCACGCCTGATGGAAGCCTACATCAGCCTCTTCGTGAAGGTCGTCTTCGTCGAGAACCTGGCGCTCGCTTTCTTCCTGGGCATGTGCACCTTCCTGGCGGTCTCGAAGAAGATCGAAACGGCCTTCGGGCTCGGCGTCGCGGTGATCGTGGTCCAGGCCATCACGGTCCCCGCCAACAACCTGATCCTGAACGTCTTCCTGAAGCCGGGCGCACTGTCCTGGCTCGGGCTCGGCGAAACCGACCTGATGTTCCTGGGCCTGATCAGCTACATCGGCGTGATCGCCGCCATGGTGCAGATCCTGGAGATGGCTCTCGATCGCTTCGTTCCCGCGCTCTACAACGCGCTCGGCATCTTCCTGCCGCTGATCACGGTCAATTGCGCGATCCTCGGCGGCTCGCTCTTCATGGTCGAGCGCGACTACGACTTCGGCGAAAGCGTGGTCTACGGCGTGGGCTCCGGTTTCGGCTGGGCGCTGGCCATCGTCGCCCTGGCCGGCCTGCGCGAGAAGCTCAAGTACAGCGACGTGCCGCCCGCACTGCAGGGCCTGGGCATATCCTTCATGACGGCGGGCCTGATGTCGCTCGCCTTCATGTCCTTCTCCGGCATCCAGCTCTGACGGGGACGGTCCATGGAGAACTTCGTCCTCGGCGTCACGCTCTTCACCGGAATCATCCTGGCGCTGGTCGCCTTGATCCTCTTCGCCCGATCGAAGCTGGTCGCCAGCGGCGCGGTCGAGATCCTGATCAACGACGAGCGCAAGATCGAGGCGCCGGCGGGCAGCAAGCTTCTGGCCGCCCTCGCCAACGAGAACCTCTTCGTCGCCTCGGCCTGCGGCGGCGGCGGCACCTGCGCCCAGTGCCGGGTCCAGATCTTCGAGGGCGGCGGCTCGATCCTGCCGACGGAGCTCTCCCACATCACCAAGCGCGAAGCGCGCGAAGGCGACCGGCTGTCCTGTCAGGTCGCCGTCAAGCAGCCGATGAAGATCCGCATCCCGGACGAGGTCTTCGGCGTCAAGAAGTGGCGCTGCCGGGTGCGCTCCAACGACAACGTCGCCACCTTCATCAAGTGCCTGGTCCTTGAGCTGCCGGAGGG
>JANQGU010000011.1 GCA_028282935.1 Kiloniellales bacterium | reverse complement strand
GGCGGCGAGCCGGCTGCGCATGGTGGTCGACTCCAAGCCGGAGGCGATCGACGAGCTGGACCGCAAGCTGATCCAGCTCAAGATCGAGGAGGCGGCGCTCAAGAAGGAGAGCGACAAGGCCTCCCAGGAGCGGCTGGAGAAGCTGAAGAAGGAGATCGCCGACCTGGAGGAGAAGTCGGCCGGCCTGACCGCCCAGTGGCAGGCCGAGAAGCAGACCCTGGCCAGCGCCCAGAAGGTCAAGGAGGCCCTGGACGAGGCCCGCGGCGAGCTCGAGATCGCCCAGCGGGAAGGCCGCCTGGACCGCGCCGGCGAGCTCCGTTACGGCCAGATCCCCGACCTGGAGAAGCAGCTCGAGGCGGCGGTGGCGGCGCAGGACAACCGCATGCTCAACGAGGAGGTCACCGACGGCGAGATCGCCGGGGTGGTCTCGCGCTGGACCGGGATCCCGGTCGACAAGATGCTGGAGGGCGAGCGCGAGAAGCTGCTGCACATGGAAGGCTCGCTGCGCGACCGGGTGATCGGCCAGGAGGAGGCCATCGTCGCGGTCGCCAACGCCGTGCGCCGGGCCCGCGCCGGCCTGCAGGACCCGAACCGGCCGATCGGCTCCTTCCTCTTCCTGGGGCCGACCGGCGTCGGCAAGACCGAGCTGACCAAGGCCCTGGCCGCCTTCCTCTTCGACGACGAGGCCGCCATGGTCCGCCTCGACATGTCGGAGTACATGGAGAAGCACGCGGTCTCGCGCATGATCGGCGCGCCGCCGGGCTACGTCGGCTACGAGGAGGGCGGGGCCCTGACCGAGGCGGTCCGCCGACGGCCCTACCAGGTCGTGCTCTTCGACGAGGTCGAGAAGGCCCATCCGGACGTCTTCAACGTGCTGCTGCAGGTGCTGGACGACGGCCGCCTGACCGACGGCCAGGGCCGCACGGTGGACTTCCGCAACACCCTGATCATCATGACCTCAAACCTCGGCTCCGAGGTCCTGGCCAACCAGCCCGAGGGCCAGGATTCGACCGAGGTCCGCGGCCAGGTGATGGAGGTGGTGCGGGCCGCCTTCCGGCCGGAGTTCCTCAACCGGCTGGACGAGATCCTGCTGTTCCACCGCCTGACCCGGGCGCAGATGTCCGGCATCGTCGAGATCCAGCTACAGCGCCTGGACGCCCTCTTGGCCGAGCGCAAGATCAGCCTGGAGCTGGACGACAAGGCTCGGGAATGGCTGGCCGAAAGCGGCTACGACCCGGTCTACGGGGCCCGGCCGCTGAAGCGGGTGATCCAGCGCGAGCTGCAGAACCCCCTGGCCGAGATGATCCTGGCCGGCAAGGTCGCCGACGGCGAGGCGGTGCGGGTCTCGGCCGGGGAGGGGCACCTGCTGATCAACGGCCAGGCGGTCAAGGCCGAGGCGGCCTGACCGGCGCCGGCCCGTCTTCAGCCAAGGCTTCGGAATGATACCCTCGGCCGTCGCTTCTCCTTCGTCGAAGGCGCCCTCCGAAGGGGGGCCATTGCCCGCGGTCGTCTGTGTCCCGGCGTTTGGCGATGGCGCCGATGCGTTCGAGCCGCTGGCGGACACGGAGCTTGCCTCTCGCTATCGCCTAGTCGCGGTCGACCTGCCGGGTTTCGCCGGAACACCGCCTCTCGGGACGCCCACATCGCTGGAGACCTTGGCCGGCATCGTGCACGAAACGGCCTTGCGGCATGACGCCCGGACGATCGTCGCCCATTCCCTCGGCTCGATCGTCGCCTCGCTCGCGGCGCGCCGCCGGCCGGCCGCGATCGATTGCATCATTTCGCTCGAAGGAAACCTGACCGCCGAGGACGCCTACTTCTCGGGCATGGCCGCGGACTACCCGGAGGCCGCCGCCTTCAGAACGGCGTTTCTGGCGCGCCTGGACGACCTGGCGAAGAGCCAGCCGGTCGTTGCCCGCTATCGGAAGGTCGTGGCGAAGGCCGATCCCCAGGCCTTGTGGGAACTGGGCTGCGACGCCCGGCGCTTCTCCGAAGCCTTCGTTCCCGGTGAGGTTCTGGCGGAGACACCCGACGTCTGGTACCTCTACAACCCGGAGAACTGCCCGAGCACGACGCTGGAATGGTTGCGCGATAGTCCGCTGATGCGGCTAAGAATGGACAGGGCCACGCATTGGAAGAGCGTGGACCAGCCTCACCTTCTGTCCGAGAAGATCCTTCAGGCGCTGGAAGGGCGATAGCAGGGGCGGGCCGCGAGCCGCCCGCCCAGTAGGCGGGGTCGTTCCGGGAACCCGATTTCGAAAGCCTGACCACGGCGCAGGGAGCAAAGATGTTCTACGACACGCGAAAGGGCGACCACGGCCTGCCGCACAATCCCTTCAAGAGCTGCGTGGTGCCGCGGCCGATCGGCTGGATCACCTCGATCAGCGCCGACGGCGAGGTCAACCTGGCGCCCTACAGCTTCTTCAACGGCGTCGCCGGAGAGCCGCCGATGGTGATGTTCGCCACCAATGGCCGGAAGCCGGACGGCAGCGGAAAGGACTCCGTCGTCAACTGCGAGACGACGGGCGAGTTCGTGGTCAACATGGCCACCTGGGAGCTGCGCGAGGCGATGAACCAAACCAGCCTCCATGCCCCCGGCGCGGTCGACGAGTTCGAGCTCGCCGGCCTGGAGACCGAGCCCTCGGCCCTGGTCAAGCCGCCCCGGGTCAAGGCCTCGCCGATTCACCTGGAGTGCCGCTTCCACCAGACCGTGGATCTGCCGGCCGAGGACCCCGGGAGCCGCAACGCCATCGTCATCGGCGAGGTGATCGGCATCCATATCGCGGATTCGGTCCTGACCGAGGGCCTGGTCGACATGGACAAGGTCAAGCCCATCGCCCGCCTCGGCTACCTGGACTACACGCGGGTCGACCACGTCTTCGCCATGCGGCGTCCGGGATAGGAGGGCGTCCGACCCCTCACCCAGCTCCGGCTAGGGCTCGGCTGTTCGCCTCGCCAAGCCTCCACATCCCTCTCCCCAAGGGAGAGGGGCGCGTAGCGCTGGGCTGCGCCCCCCAGCGCCGCCAGGCGCTGGGAGGGTGAGGGGAAAAGGGGTCCGCCCGGCGGAACGCCGGCGGGAACCGTCCAACTGATTGTCAGTTATGCGGCCGGAGGCTCAGCAGCCGGCGGCCAGACCGGGGTGCTCTTCCTGGGGCTGGCCCTTGCAGTCGAAGCCGGCGATCAACGAGGACTTGTAGCGCAGGCGCAGCTCGTCGATCTGCTCCCGCGAGGCCCGGAAG
>JANQGU010000459.1 GCA_028282935.1 Kiloniellales bacterium | reverse complement strand
GGTGAAGACGTCGCGCAGGATGCCGCCGACGCCGGTCGCCGCGCCCTGGTAGGGCTCGATGAAGCTCGGGTGGTTGTGGCTCTCGATCTTGAAGACCGCGGCCAGGCCCTCGCCGATGTCGACCACGCCGGCGTTCTCGCCCGGGCCGATGATCACCTGAGGACCCTCGGTCGGCAGGGTCTTGAGCCACTTCTTGGAGGACTTGTAGGAGCAGTGCTCGGACCACATGACCGAGAAGATGCCGAGCTCCAGGAGGTTCGGCCCGCGCCCCAGGATGGTCAGGAGACGGTCGTACTCCGCCGCCGAGAGGCCGTGCTCTGCGACCATCTCCGGGGTGACCGCCGGCTCCTCGCGCCCCTCCGCTCCGGCGTCCGCCTGGGTCATGACAGCGCCTCGACCAGGCCGTCGAACATCGGCCGGCCGTCGTTGCCGCCGAGCTGCGGGTCCGAGAGCCGCTCCGGATGGGGCATCAGGCCCAGCACGGTCTTGGCCTCGTTGTAGATCCCGGCGACGTTGGCCATGGAGCCGTTGGGATTGGCGGCCTCGCTGAACGCGCCGTCGCGGTCGCAGTAGCGGAAGGCGATCTGCTCGCGATCCTCCAGCCGCTTGAAGGTGTCCTCGTCGGCCTCGTAGTTGCCGTCGTGGTGGGCGACCGGGATGCGCAGGACCTGGCCGGTCTCGTAGGCCGCGGTGAAGAGGCTCTGGCTGGTCTCGACCCGGACCAGGACGTCGCGGCAGACGAACTTGAGGTCGGCGTTGCGCATCAGGACGCCGGGCAGGAGGCCGGCCTCGGTCAGGACCTGGAAGCCGTTGCAGATGCCCAGGGTCGGCACGCCCTCGCGGGCCCGGCGGACGACCTCGGTCATCACCGGCGAGTGCGCGGCCATGGCGCCGCAGCGCAGGTAGTCGCCGTAGGAGAAGCCGCCCGGCAGGACCATCAGGTCGACGGCCTCGAAGTCCGCCTCCTTGTGCCAGACCATGATGGGCTCCTGGCCCATGGACTGGGCCAGGGCCACCTTGACGTCGCGGTCGCAGTTGGAGCCGGGAAAGACGATGACGGCCGCTTTCATCGGGGCCACTGCCTCCTGAGGGTTTCGGGGTCGTCGGTCACCTGGCCGTCCCGGCGGATCGGAGGCCCGCCCTGGCGCCGCCAGCAGAGGTATCGTGTCGCCGAGAGCAGCAAGAACTCAAACGTCCAGTTCGACCCTGTAGTTCTCGATCACCGTGTTGGCCAGGAGCTTCTCGCACATGGCTTCGAGGTCCTGCCGGGCCCGCTCGGGATCGCTTTCGGTCAGCTCGATCTCCAGGAACTTGCCCTGGCGCACACCGGTCACCGAATCGAAGCCCAGGGTGCCGAGCGCGTTGTGGATGGCCTTGCCCTGCGGGTCCAGAACGCCGGGCTTCAGCGTGACGTGAACTCTGGCTTTCACGGGTCCGTCTCCATCGCCGGATTCGCGCGTGGAGACTAGCCCTGGGGCCTGGGGCTGACAAGCGGCCGCAGGGCCGGGATCCGCCGATTTCGCCCCCAGGGCGCCGACCGTGGCGACCACATAGGGCACGATGAAGGTCAGGGCGACCTTCCACCAGACCAGCGGTTGGCCGCCGGTCAGGGCCTCGAACTGGTTGATGACCGTGAGGATCGGGCCGACGACCAGAGCGACGACCGCCGCGCGCCGCGGGATGCCGTCCGACACCGCGCGCCTGAGCCAGTGGCTGGCTGTCATGTGGCCCCGTTCTCTCCGCCGGTTAGCCTTCCCCGGGCCGCAAGCGGCCGTGTCACGGCAGTCTAAGGAGAGCGCCCAGCGCTCGGCAAGTCATGCCCCGCGCCCTTGGCCTCCGAAGGCGAGCAGCGATGATTGGGCCGCGTCGCCTGGTTCGGCATCGCGATCCGGCAAGAAGAAAACTCCCAAGACTCCGAACCCAAGTCGCCCCAACCCGCACCTACTGTCATCGCCGC
>JANQGU010000433.1 GCA_028282935.1 Kiloniellales bacterium | reverse complement strand
AGCCAGGCTTCGCAGCAGCCCTTGGCCAGGGCGCGGACGCGGGCGATGTAGGACTGGCGCTCGGTCACCGAGATCACGCCGCGGGCGTCCAGCAGGTTGAAGAGGTGGCTGGCCTTCATGCAGTGGTCGTAGGCCGGCAGCGGCAGGGGACGGTTGCGATTCAGCAGCTTGCCGCACTCCGCCTCGGCGTCCACGAAGTGCTGCATCAGGACCTCGGTCGAGGCGATCTCGAAGTTGTAGGTCGAGAACTCCCGTTCGTTCTGCAGGAAGACGTCGCCGTAGCTCTTGCCGCCCTGGTCCGCGGGCACGCCGTCCCAGTCCAGGTCGTAGACGTTCTCGACGCCTTGCACGTACATGGCCAGGCGCTCCAGCCCGTAGGTCAGCTCGACCGAGACCGGATCGCAGTCGATGCCGCCGACCTGCTGGAAGTAGGTGTACTGGGTGACCTCCATGCCGTCGCACCAGACCTCCCAGCCCAGGCCCCAGGCGCCCAGGGTCGGGCTCTCCCAGTCGTCCTCGACGAAGCGGAGGTCGTGGGCCAGCGGGTCGATGCCCAGGGCGCGCAGCGAGCCGAGGTAGAGCTCCTGGCTGTCGGCCGGCGCCGGCTTGAGGATGACCTGGAACTGGTAGTAGTGCTGCAGGCGGTTCGGGTTCTCGCCGTAGCGGCCATCCGTCGGCCGCCGCGAGGGCTGGACATAGGCCGCGCGCCAGGTCTCCGGCCCCAGGGCGCGCAGGGTCGTCGCCGGATGGAAGGTGCCGGCGCCGACCTCCATGTCGTAGGGCTGAAGGATCACGCAGCCCTGGTCCGCCCAGTAGTCCTGCAGAGTCAGGATCAGACGCTGGAAGCAGGTCTTCCCGGCCTTGGCCCGGGTCTTGGCTGGGGCTGGGGCCTTGGCCTGGGATGAGGCTCGGTCTTTCGGGCTCTTCGGCATGGGGCTGACGCGATTGCTGCAGCGCACAAAGGGCGAGAACCTTATCTTTGCCCCCGAGGTGAATCAAGCGCAGAGGCCCGGCCGACCGACCGCCCTGCGGGAGGCCGGGGCCGTCCCTAGAGCGGCCGCCCGCAGTTGCTGCAGCTCTTGTCCGCCCTGGGCACCTGGTAGGTCTTGCAGGCCGGGCATTCGACCATCTCCTCGACCCTGGGCGCGCCGCTGCGGGACGCGGTCTTGTCCGCGGCCTTGCGCAGCCGGTCGAGTCGGGAGACCCACTTGAAGCCCCACCAGACGGCGCCGAGGATGGCGACGAGAAGCAGGATTTTCTGGATCGAGAAGCCGAGCATGGCCGAGTCTTAGGAGCCTGCGGGGCCGGCGGTCAAGCCAAAGCCCGCCACACTTAGGTCAAAGCCCATAGCGCGACCACAAGGCCCGCTCCTCGGCGGCGGAGAGCAGCCCGGCCGCCCAGGCGCCCTCGGCGAGGCCCGGTCCCTGCGACAGGCCCAGGCGGCGGCGCCACCAGGGCCGCGCGCCGTCGACCGGCTTCAGGTGCACCTTCTCGCCGTAGCGCTCGCGCATCACCGCGCGCAAGTGGCCGAGGCCGTCGATCAGGCCGAGGTCCAGCGCCTTCTTGCCGGTCCAGAACTCGCCGCTGAACAGCGCCTTGTCGCTGCCCTTCAGGCGTTCGCCGCGGCGCGCCTTGACCGTGGCGATGAAGGTCGCGTGCATGTCCTTCTGGATCGCCTTCAGCCGCGTGACCTCCTTGGGGTCCTCGTCCAGGAAGGGGTCGAGCATGCCCTTGCGCTCGCCGGCGGTGTGGACCCGGCGCTCGACGCCGAAGCGCTTCAGCAGCTCCGGGAAGCCGAAGCCGGCGGAGATCACGCCGATCGAGCCGAGGATCGAGCTGTCGTCGGCGAAGATCTCGTCGGCGGCGCAGGCCAGCCAGTAGCCGCCCGAGGCCGCCGCGTCCTCGCAGAAGGCCAGCACCGGGATCTTCTTCTCCTCGGCCAGGTCGCGGATCCGCTTAGCGATCAGGGCCGACTGCACCGGCGAGCCGCCCGGCGAGTTGACCTGCAGGGCCACGGCCTTGAGGCGCGGCGCCTTGAAGGCCCGCTCGATGACCGGCGCCAGGTCGCTGAGGGTCAGGCCGCTGCGCAGCGGGCCGAGCGAGCCGATGACCCCGGAAAGCCGGATGACGGTGACCACCGGCGGCGGCTCCGGCAGGCGGCCGAAGGAGCAGCGGTGGATAAGGCTGGCGATGTCCATGAGCGCCTAAATAGGGATTGCCGGGCCGGCTGCCAAGCTGAAGAGCGGGCAAGCGAAGAGCGGAGTCTAGACCGGCAGCGGCGCGGCGTCGCGCAGCACCGCCTCGGCTGCCGCGGTGAAGCCGCCGTCCGGGCGGTGCAGCACCAGGCCGGGATGCAGGCTCAAGGGCGCCCGGCTGCCCTTGCGCGCCCGCAGCAGGATCCGCTTGGCCGGCTTGGCCTCGGCGCCGCCCGGCCAGAGCGGGAAGACGACGGCCCCGCCGGCGCGGCCCGCCAGGGCGGCCAGGATCTCGTCCAGGCGCTCGGCCCGATGGATCACGCTCAGGCTGCCGTCGTCGCGCAGCCGGCGCAGGGCGAGGTCGAGCCAGTCGGCCAGGCCGGCCGCCGCCTCGCCGTGGCTGCGGCGCCGGTCGGGATCCTCGGGCAGGCGGGCCCGGGCCGGGTCCAGGTAGGGCGGATTCAGCAGGACGTGGTCGAAGCGCGCCGCGCGCAGGGCCGGCGGCGGCGCCAGCAGCTCGCCCTCCAGGACGCGGAACCTGTCTCCGACGCCGTTGGCCGCGGCGTTGTCCCGGGCGAGCGCGGCGGCGGCCGGATCGCACTCCAGGCCGGTGGCCTCAACGCCGGGGACCCGGGCCAGCAGGCAAAGCGCCGCGGCGCCGCTGCCGCAGCCGAGGTCGAGCACCGCCTCCCCGGCGCGGGCCGGCACCGCCGCCGCCAGGATCACCGGATCGATCGCCACCCGGTAACCGCGGGCGGCCTGGAGCAGGCGGACCCGCCCGCCCAGCAGCCGGTCCTCGGTGACCGCGCGCCGGGCCTCGGCGATCACGGCATCGGCTCCTCGCCGACATCGGCGAGCAGGCGCCGGGCCTGGATGTAGTCGTCGTCGTCGACGCAGAGCCGCCGCGGGATCGCGCCGGCCGAGCCCTCCAGGACGCTGGTGTGGCCGTCCAGCACGAAGGTCGGGATCCCGGCGTCGGACAGCAGGGCGCGCAGCCAGGAGATCCTGACCAGATCGTTGCTTCGCAGCAGCTCCTTCATTCCGGGGCGCCTCTCCAAAAAAACCGCGGTGGACCCTGCGTCCGGCCGCCCTGAGCGAGTGGGCTTGACCGGCCCGGCGTTCAACCTATCCTGCCAGAGAATATGGCCCATCCCCACGCCGCAAGTAGTATGATAGGCGCAGCGGGACAACCTTGAAACGGGGACCGGACGTGGCATTGGCTGCCGGTGCGACGACAGAGAAGACGGCGCAGGACCGCGCCGCAAACGACCGCCTGGTCGCCCTGGTCGGGGACGACCTCCAGGCGGTCAACGCCGCGATCCTGGCGCGGATGGAATCGCCCGTGGCGCTGATCCCGCAGCTCGCCGGCCACATCATCGCCGCCGGCGGCAAGCGCCTGCGGCCGATGCTGACCCTGGCCGCGGCGCGGCTCTGCGACTATCAGGGGCAGCGCCACGTCCCGCTGGCGGCCTGCGTCGAGTTCATCCACACCGCGACCCTGCTGCACGACGACGTGGTCGACGACAGCGGGCTGCGCCGCGGCCTGGCGACCGCGAACGCGGTCTGGGGCAACAAGGCCAGCGTCCTGGTCGGCGACTTCCTGTTCAGCCGGGCCTTCCAGCTCATGGTCGAGGACGGCTCGCTGAAGATCCTCAAGATCCTCTCCGACGCCTCGGCGATCATCGCCGAGGGCGAGGTCCAGCAGCTGATGACCGCCAACGACACCTCGACCGACGAGGCGACCTATCTGGACGTCATCCGCTCCAAGACCGCCGCCCTCTTCGCCGCCGCCTGCCAGGTCGGCGCCGTGGTCGCGGAGCGCCCGGAGGCCGAGGAAGAGGCGCTGCGCCGCTTCGGGCTCAACTTCGGCATGGCCTTCCAGCTGATCGACGACGTCCTGGACTACAACGCCGACGAGGGCGAGCTGGGCAAGGCGGTCGGCGACGACTTCCGCGACGGCAAGGTCACGCTGCCGGTGGTCCTGGCCTTCGCCCGCGGCGACGAGCGCGAGCGCGGCTTCTGGCGCCGCTGCATCGAGGAGCAGGACCAGGGCGACGCCGACCTCGAGGAGGCCCTGGCCCTGATGCAGCGCCACGGGGCCCTGGCCGACGCCATGGAGCGGGCCCGCAGCTACGGCCGGGCGGCGCTGGAGAACCTCGACACCTTCGCCGAGAGCGCGATCAAGACGGCGCTGGCCGAGACCCTCGAGCAGAGCCTCCGGCGGATCAGCTAGATCAAACTGCGTTTAACTGGACTCAGTTAAACGCAGATAATTTGATCTATTTCATGGAGTTAGATCAGACGGTCAAACCAGCCTTCAAGGCAGGAAGTCGGCGGTCACGAAGAGCATGTTGACCGTCTCGCCGTCCGCCGAGAGCGGCAGGATCAGGTCCTCGGTCTTCTTGAATTCGTGGTGCTTTCCGACATAGGGAGTGTCGCTGGACAGCGGCACCCGGGTCTCCACGACCCGGGCGCAGGCGGACCAGATCCGGCTGGGCGACCGCTGATGGGCGATCTCGCTCATCCAGGCGCCGGTGAGGTCGCGGTTCAGGTGGCTGGCCATCTTGGTCCCGATCAGGCGATAGCGGAAATCGAGCGGATCCCGGGCCACGTCGAGCAGGAAGACGCAAGGCAGGATCGTGCGGATGTCCGCGGGATCCAGGTCGGCCCGGGACGGCATGGCCCGCCCGGCGCGGATCCTGTCCCAGTAGGCGTAGGCCGCCTGGTTGGTCGGGTGCCGGAGCTGCCCCGCCTCGGAGACGGCGGTCGTGGCCGCACCGCGCTCCTTGCGCTTCCCATCCCGTTGCGATGGCTGCATGCTCAAACTCGTCTTGCGTGGGGAGAGTCGAGCCCAATACCGCTCAATCTGTCGGCAAAGCCCCCGATGGGCAGGTCGCTGGCGCCGAGGCTCAGGGGGCTCCGGTCATCCGGAAGCGTCGGCGACACCTGCACCCGAAACCGTGGTCGGCCGTCTCTGCAAGGTGCCTCGTAAAACCTGGTCGGGGAGAGAGGATTTGAACCTCCGGCCCCCACGTCCCGAACGTGGTGCTCTACCAGGCTGAGCTACTCCCCGAAGCGCGGGGGTTATAGCTCGCCCCAGGCCGCTTGGCAACGTTCACCTGACCGCCCGCGCCCTGCTTCGAATTACTTAATCAGGCTTAACACTTAGCAAGTCGTTAAGGATTTTCGCTCAGTCTTGATTCAGCCAGGGTTCCCGGTTTCCGCGAGTCCTGGCCAAGGCGCCCCTTGGCGTGGAGCGGCGAGCTCCCGGGCGCGCGGGTCGGGGCGCGGCGACGCAGTCGACCCGATCCAGCGGCGGGCCGCCTAAAAAAGCGGCAGGTCGACGAAGGGGCGAAGCGCGGAGGACGACGACAGCCCATGGTCATCGCGGCTTCAAGACGTGAAGCTTGTTCACGCAGGCGATGGCTGCCGGGGCTTCCGCCACGGGCGGAGACCGGCCGATGACGCCCGAACCGATCAGGGGCGGCGCGTCGAGGATGGGCCGGGCCGAGGGCCTCTGCGGCACGACCTCGCGCCCCCTGCACTACATTGCCGCGACGGTCCTGGGGCTCGGGTTCACGGCGATCCTGGTCCTTCTGGCCTTCACCCACATGTCGAACCTGAACGAGACCGCCTTCGAGGCCACGGCGGAGGAGATCAAGGCGCTGATCAACCAGCGGCTCACCCGCTCGGTCGAGATCGTCCACGGCCTCGCGACCTTGTTCCACGCTTCGACCTTCGTCGAGTCCTACGAATTCCGGATCATGACCGACGAGCTGCTGAAGCGCGCGCCGAACATCGACGCCGCCGTCTACACACCCCTGGAGGTCAACCGGCGCTCCTTCGAGGACGACATGGAGCTGCGCTACCAAAGGCAGGTCCTGATCACCGAGATGCAGGACGGCGAGCTGGTGCCGGCCGGGGAGCGCAGCCTCTATGCCCCGGTTCAGCTGCTTCAGCCCCTGGAGCGCAACAACCAGGACCTGCTCGGCTTCGACTTCCTGTCCGACCCCAGGCTGCGCGAGGGCGTGGAGCGGGCCATCGTGACCGGGGAATCGGCGATGGCCGGCCTGGTCGTCGGCCCGAACGGCCGCAAGCGCTATTGGCTGTTCCGGGCGATCTACCGCGGCCGGGACACGCCGCTGGACGCCGAGGAGCGGCGCGACAACGTCACCGGCCTGGTCGCGGTGCGGATCAACCCGGCGCTGCTGTTCGACAGCGACATGCTGACCGCCGACCTCTCGGTCACGCTGATGGCCGACGACACCGGCGTGCCGGAGGCCGAACGGACGCTCTATCGCAAGACCGCCGAGCCCGAGCAGCGCCTGCCCCTGGCCTCGGCCAACATCCTGACCCGGGTCTATCGCATCTACCTGGGCGAGCGCACCCTGATCCTGCAGGTCACCAAGCGGCTGTCGCTGCTGGAGATCAAGCCCGAGATCACCCTGATCGCCTTCTCGGTCGGCATCCTGATCACCGTGCTGCTGCTGCTGCTGGCGCGCTACACGATCCTGCGCGCGCAGGACCTGGAGCAGCGCCACGAGGAGGTCAGCCGCCAGGTGACCCAGAAAACCCAGGAGCTCTCCACCAGCGAGGAGCGCTACCGACAGCTCGTGGAGACCACCAACGTCGTGCTCTTCGAGGCCGAGCCGCAGGACCTCCGCTTCACCTATGTCGGCCCGCAGGCGGCCAAGCTGCTCGGCTACGCCATCGTCGACTGGTACCAGGAGCACTTCTGGATCGAGCACGTGCACGCCGCGGACCGCGCCCGGACCCTGGTCAACTGCCGCAAGGCCATCGAATCGGGCGAGGACCGGGCCTTCGAGTGCCGCATGCTGGCCGAGGACGGCCGCACCGTCTGGGTGCGGATCCTGGTCACCATCCCGCCCTCCGACGACGGCGCGCAGTATCTGCACGGCGCCATGCTCGACATCACCGAGGTCAAGGAGGCCGCCCTGGCGATGACCATCGCCAAGGAAGAGGCCGAGATCGCCAGCCGGGCGAAGTCGAGCTTCCTGGCCAACGTCAGCCACGAGCTGCGGACGCCGCTGAACGCCGTGATCGGCTTCTCCGAGATGATCCGCAACGAGACCTTCGGGCCGACCGGGGACTCGCGCTACCGCGAGTACGCCAAGGACATCCACGACAGCGGCCGCCACCTGCTGTCGCTGATCAACGACATCCTCGACGTCTCCAAGATCGAGGCCGGCAAGTTCACCCTGCACGAAGAGCCGGTGGCCCTGCCGAAGGTGGTCACCTCGGCCCTGCGCTTCGTGCGCGAGCGCGCCCGCATGGGACGGCTGACCCTGAACGCCGACCTGCCCTACGACCTGCCGCTGGTCCTGGCCGACGAGCGGGCGATGAAGCAGGTCCTCCTCAACCTCCTGACCAACGCCGTGAAGTTCACGCCGGAAGGCGGCTCGGTGACCGTGCGCGCGGACAGCAGCCCCGACGGCGAGGTCCGGCTCGCCGTCGCCGACACCGGAATCGGCATGTCCAAGGAAGACCTGCCCCGCGCGATGGAGTCCTTCGGCCAGGTCGACAGCGACCTGTCGCGCCGCTACGAGGGCACCGGACTGGGACTGCCGCTGGCGAAACGGCTGGTCGAGATGCACGACGGCCACTTCGAGATCGAGAGCGAGCCGGACCGCGGCACCGTCGTGACGGTGATCCTGCCGGCCAGGCGGCGGATCGATCCGGATTCTGCCGATGCTCCCGAAGCCTTGCGGCGGCGGGAATCCCCCGCCGCCTGAAGCTTCGCGATCCGGCGTCCCGCGCCGGGTTCGCCGCTAGTAAAGCCTGCGCTCGAAACAGCGGATCTTGTATCGGCCGACCCTCGAGGCCTTGAACAGCCGACAGGCCCGCAGGGTCTCGCCCTCGGGGTCGTAGAACCAGAGATCGCGCCCGGACGAGGCCCAGAGCTGCGCCTGCGGCTCCGCCTCGGGCGCCGCCTGCAGCGACGGCTCCTCCGGCTCGGTCGTCCCGCGAAAGACCACGACCCCCTGGCTGTCGGACGCCGAAGCCGGGTCGAAGCGCACCGCTTCGACGCTGCTGCCCCGGTACACCCGCACCGGCCGCGCGCTCGAAACCTGCGAGAGCTGCTGCGCGCCGAGCGCGGCATCCTCCTCCAGGACCGTGACGTAGTCCGCCGCCTGCGCCGCCGCCGCGAGCAGCAGCCCCGCCGCGAGCGCAGCACCCGAGGTGGAAAGTCTTGCGAGTCCCAGCTTCATTGCCTCCCTGGCCTCCGATCAGATGTGATTAACGGAATATTTACCATTTTTTCTGGGTTTGGGGCAAATTTATTTTGAATTGACTGCAGTTATAGTTAACGCTGCGAAGAGGGCCTCCGGGCGCCGGCGGGCGCTCTGCGCCGATACCGGGCCGCGAAAGCAAGCGCACTCGCCCATCGCGCGAGTCCGCCGCCAAGCCGTTGATCCCTGCCGGGAAACCGCGGGCCCGACCGATCCGCTCCCCAAAAAGTGACCGCATCCCTGCAGGCGGGGTCGGAAAATCGGCCCTACACTTGTAGGTGCAGGCATTGTATTGTTTTGCTACGTCTTTACTCTACTCTGGCATTCCAGATTCAAAGAGGTTGGCGGGGGCAGAGGGTGAGGAAGCGACGTATCGTCAGGCGGACGATGCGCCCCAGCCGATATCCTCAAGGGAATCGACTGGCAAACTGGGAGGAAAAGCGAGATGACCGAGAAGTCCAAGACAAATAACGATGCCGCCACGCGGCGGCGCTTCCTGACCGGGGCCGCGGCGGTGACAGCGGGTGCGGCCGCAACCGTGGCCATGCCCAACGTATCGCGCGCGCAGACCGTGACCCTGAAGATGCAGGGCTCCTGGGGCGCCAAGAGCGTCTTCACCGACATGGCGCAGCAGTACGTCGAGCGCGTCGAGAAGATGGCGGGCGGCCGCCTGAAGATCGACTACCTGCCGGCCGGCGCGGTGGTGAAGGCCTTCCAGGTGCAGGACGCCTGCAACAAGGGCGTCCTCGACGGCGCCCACTCGGTCACCGCCTACTGGTACGGCAAGAACAAGGCCGCCTCGCTCTTCGGCACCGGGCCGGTCTTCGGCTGCAACGCGTCGCAGATCCTGGCCTGGATCCACTTCGGCGGCGGCAAGGAGCTCTATCGCGAGCTCGTGCAGGACGTCCTCAAGCTGAACCTCGTCGGCTTCTTCGCGATGCCGATGCCGACCCAGCCGCTGGGCTGGTTCAAGAAGAAGGTCAGCTCCGCGGACGATCTGAAGGGCCTGAAGTACCGGACGGTCGGGCTGGCCACGGACATCATGCAGGGCATGGGCCTCAAGGTGACCGCGCTGCCGGGCGGCGAGATCATGCCGGCCCTGGAGAAGGGCGTCATCGAGGCCTTCGAGTTCAACAACCCGACCGCCGACAGCCAGTTCGGCGCCCAGGACGTCTCGAAGCACTACCACATGGGCAGCTACCACCAGGCCGCCGAGTTCTTCGAGATCATGTACAACAAGGATCGCTTCGAGGGCCTGCCGGCCGAGCAGCAGGCGATCCTCGAGTACGCGGCCGAGGCGGCCAACACCGCCAACTACGGCTTCGCCATGGACACCTACTCCAAGGACCTGCAGAAGCTGATCAACGAGAACGGCGTGAACGTCTACCGCACCGACTCCTCGATCATGAAGGCGCAGCTCGAGTCCTGGGACAAGACCCTGACGCGGCTGAACAAGGATCCCTTCTTCAAGAAGGTGGTCGACAGCCAGAAGGCCTGGTCCGAGCGGGTCGCTTTTTACGACTTGGTCAATCAGGCCGATTACAAGCTCGCCTACGAGCACTACTTCCCGGGCAAGCTGCCCGCCTGATCGGGCGGATCGCAGGCCCGACGTTTTCGGCACCGAAAACGGGGCGGCGCGACTTGGCGCCGCCCCACCTGCTTTCCCCACAACGCTTGACCTACTCCGGGGCGGCGAATGACTCGCTTTATCTTCCTGGTTGATCTCTTGACGGCCTGGGTCGGCAAGGCCTTTTCCTGGTGCATCCTGCTTCTCACTTTTGGGATCGGCTACGAGGTCTTCGTCCGCTACGCCCTGCGCGATCCGACGACCTGGGCCTTCGACCTCAGCTACATGATGTACGGCACACTGTTCATGATGGCCGGCGCCTACACCCTGTCGCGCGACGGCCACGTCCGCGGCGACGTCATCTACCGGCTGTGGAAGCCGCGGACCCAGGCGATCGTCGAGTTCGTCCTCTACTTCCTGTTCTTCTTCCCCGGCGTCCTGGCGCTGATCATCGCCGGCGCCGACTACGCCAACGATTCCTGGTTCTACAATGAAGTCAGCACCATGAGCCCGGCCAACGTGCCGATCTTCCAGTTCAAGACCATCATTCCGGTCGCCGGCGCCTTGCTGTTCCTGCAGGGTCTCGCCCAGGTCTGCCGCTGCATCATCTGCATGCGCACCGGCGCCTGGCCCGCCCATCTCGAGGACGTCGAGGAGATGGAGACGGTCCTCCTGCATCAGCATGAAGAAGAAGCCCGTCAAAGCGGCGGGCAGACCGAACAGCCCAAGCCGGGAGGCGGCCAATGACCAATCCCGAAGTCGCCGTCCTGATGCTGGGGATCTTCATCCTGTCGATCCTCCTGGGCTTCCCGATCTGGATCACCCTCATGGCGATGGGGATCTTCTTCGGCTACTACGCCTACTACGACGCCGAGCGCATGCAGTCGGTCTTCGACAACCAGATCTTCGATCTTCTGGTCAACCAGACCTACTCGGTGATGGCCAACGACGTCCTGGTCGCCGTGCCGCTGTTCCTCTTCATGGGCTACATCGTCGAACGGGCGAACATCGTCAACCGCCTCTTCCACACCCTGCAGATCGCCGCCCGGCGCCTGCCCGGCTCGATGGCGATCGCGGCGCTCGCGACCTGCTCGCTCTTCGCGACCGCGACCGGGATCATCGGCGCCGTGGTGACCCTGATGGGCATGCTGGCCTTCCCCGCGATGCTGAAGGCCCGCTACAACACCTCCTTCGCGGCCGGGGTGATCTGCGCCGGCGGCTGCCTGGGCATCCTGATCCCGCCGTCGATCATGCTGATCGTCTACGCCGCGGCCTCCAACGTCTCCGTGGTGCGGCTCTACGCCGGCGCGATCCTGCCGGGCTTCCTGCTGGCCGGGCTCTACATGCTCTACGTCATCGGCCTCTCGCTCCTGAAGCCGGAGCTGGCGCCGAAGCCGCGCGAGGAGGACATCGGCGAGGTGACGACCCGGCAGGTCGTCATCGACATGATGACCTCCTTCTTCCCGCTGGCCTTCCTGATCCTCTCGGTGCTGGGCGCGATCCTCTTCGGCCTGGCCACGCCCTCGGAGGCCGCCTCGATGGGCGCGATCGGCGGCCTGGTGCTCGCCATCGCCTACCGCATCGCCGCGATCCGTGACGGCAGCTACACGCCGGATTGGATGCGCAACGGCGCCCCCGACGTGAACCCCTGGCTCTACGCCCTGGGCGTCGGTGCCGTGACCTCGGGCTTTGCCTACCTGGCCTATTTCGCCTTGCGGCTTCTCGCCAACGGCATCTTCGACCTGCCGATGCCCGAGGAGCGCTCCCTGCCCTTCGGCTTCGGCGCGGCCATCGTGCCGAGCCTGGCAATCGCCCTCCTGGTCCGCTTCGGCGGCAACAGCCTGCCCGTCCTGGGCTGGATCCAGCCGCGCAGCCCGGCCCTGGTTCCGATGTTCGACTTCGCCGGCCGCGGCGCGCTGATCGGCCTGGTCGGCGCGATCCTCTACGTCGCCCTGATCCGCTACGACAACCAGGAGTTCTTCCTCTACCACGAGCTGAGCTGGTGGGCCTTCGACACCGGCTTCTACCTCGGCGCCTTCGGCTGGCTGGCCTGGCGGGTGATCGACAAGCAGGGCCTGCAGGAATCCGTCTACCTTTCGGTCCGCACCTCGGCCATGGTCTGCTGGCTCTTCGTCGGCTCCTGGACCTTCTCCTCGGTCTTCTCCTACCTGGGCGGACACGATCTGATCGAGCATTGGGTCCTGGGCATGAACCTCACCCCGGTGATGTTCCTGATCATGGCCCAGCTCATCATCTTCCTGCTGGGCTGGCCGCTGGAATGGTCGGAGATCATCATCATCTTCGTGCCGATCTTCCTGCCGATGCTGCCCTACTTCGGCATCGACCCCTTGTTCTTCGGCATTCTGGTCGCACTCAACCTGCAGACCTCCTTCCTGACCCCGCCCATGGCCATGGCGGCCTACTACCTGAAGGGCGTGGCGCCACCGCACATCCAGCTGATCGAAATCTTCAAGGGCGTGCTCCCCTTCCTGTCCATGGTGTTCCTGGCCATGTTCATCCTCTACATCTTCCCCGAGATCGCGCTGTGGCTGCCCGAGGCAGCCTACGGCAAGTGAGCGCAGGGGGCTGAAGCCATGCTGGACAAGATCCTCGCCGGACTCTCCATCCTCACCCTGATCGCCTTCCTGGGCATCGTGATCTCCTTCGTCGCGGAACCCGACCTCTGGGTCGTGATCATCGTTGTCGTCTACATCGCGGTCTACTTCATCTGGCGCGAGATACGCCAAGGCGGCAGCCACCTCGAGGGCGAGAAGTAGAGGCGGACGGCGGGCCGTAAGGAGAAGCGTCCATGGACCTCATAGGTGAAAGCGCCCTGGGCCTGCGCGCAAAGCTGGCGGCCGGCGAGATCACCGCGGAGGCGCTGGTCCAGGCCTACCTGGCGCGCATCGCCGAGGTCGACGGCGAGATCGGCGCCTGGGCGCGGCTCGAGCCCGAGCACGCCCTGGCCCAGGCCCGCACCCTCGACCGGCTGCGCGGCACGGGGCTGCCGCTCGGCCCGCTGCACGGCCTGCCGGTCGCGGTGAAGGACATCGTGGACACCGCGGATTTCCCGACCGAGAACGGCTCCCGCCTGTTGCGCGGCCGCCAGCCGGAGGCCGACGCCACCCTGGTGAGCCTGCTCCGGCAGGCGGGCGCGGTGATCCTCGGCAAGACGGTGACCACCGAGTTCGCCATGTACGCGCCGGGCAAGACCGCCAACCCGCAGAATCCGAAGCACACCCCCGGCGGCTCCTCAAGCGGCTCCGCGGCCGCGGTCGCCGCCGGCATGGCGCCCCTGGCCATCGCCAGCCAGACCAACGGCTCGGTGATCCGGCCCGCGTCCTTCTGCGGCGTCGTCGGCTTCAAGCCGAGCCACGGGCGAATCTCGCGGCAGGGCGTGCTGTCTCTCTCGGCCCCGCTCGACACCCTGGGCGTGATGACCACGACGGTCGAGGACGCCGCGCTCCTGGCCGAGGTCCTGATGACCTACGACGCCGGGGACCGCGACATGCGCCCCCTGCCCGCGCCCCGGCTCCTGGAGGTCGCCCGGGAGGCGCCGCCGCTGCCGCCGCGCTTCGCCTTCGTGAAGACGCCGGTCTGGGACCAGGCCGAGGCCGACATGACGGCCGCCCTTTCCGAACTGGCCGAGCACCTGGGGGCGGACTGCGAGAGCGTCGAGCTGCCGGAGCTCTACGACCGCGCCCTGCCCAGCCACCGCAGCATCATGTGCGCCGACCTGGCCAAGAACCTCCAGCCCTACCACGAACGCGGCAAGGACGCCTTGAGCCCGCAGCTCGCCGCCCTGATCGAGGAGGGCAAGTCGGTCACCGCGGTCGACTACAACCGGGCGCTGGAGTGGCGCGAGGTGCTCTACGACGGCCTGGCCGAGATCTTCGAGGACTTCGACGCCATCCTGACCGCGCCGGCGCCGGGCGAGGCGCCGGCCGGGCTGGAGGCGACCGGCGATCCGGCCTTCTGCACGCTGTGGACCTTCCTCGGCACGCCGGCGGTCAGCCTGCCGGTCTTCACCGGGAGCTCCGGCCTGCCCATGGGCGTTCAGCTCGTCGCGCCGCGGAGCGAGGATGCTCGCCTGCTGCGCAGCGCGGCGGCCTTGCAGGCCCGGCTGCGCGACGGCGCAAACGCCTAGGCCGGGCGCCGCCCGCCGCCGCGCATGTCGCTTTGGGCCATAGCCGTCATCGCGATCTTCGTCACGGTCGGCGTGCTGCTGCGCCTGCGCTTCGGCAACCTTTACCGCAGGATGGTCGAGGCCTTCGAGGCGCGCAGCCGGCTCGACTCGAAGACCGCGCTGATGCTGTTCGGCTGCGCCACGGTCCTGGTCTGGCTGATCATCGCCTTCACCGCGGAGGAGGACGCGCGCGGCGGCCTGCAGGAGCTATTCGAGTGGTTCCGGGTACCGAAGGACGAGCCGAAGGCCGCGCCTTGACCAGGCCGCAAACGCCGGGCGAACGCCTTGTACGGTGGAATCCGGTGGTCTAGCGTCGCGCGGGGGGAGGAACTTTCCATGGGATCGGCAATGACGAGACCTTTCCGGCCGACGGCGCGGGTGGCCAAGGCGCTGCTGCTGATCTGGCTCGCGACCCTGGCCGGCGGCGGCGCGGCGGCGGCGCAGGAAGCCCCGCTCGTGCTCAAGATGGGCAGCGCCTTTCCCAGCAAGCTGCCTCAGCTCGGCACCCTGGGCGTCAGCCTGGCCGAGAAGCTCGGCCGGATCTCGGCCGGGGGCCTGACCCTCAAGTTCCACGAGCCCAACGAGCTGATGCCGCCCCAGGACATGTTCGGCGCCATCGCCGCCGGCTCGCTGGACGCGGCCTGGTCGACGCCGGGCTACTGGTTCGAGCGGGAACCGGCGCTGATCCTGTTTTCCGGGATCCCCTTCGGTCCGACGCCGGGCGAGTACGCCGCCTGGATCTACTACGGCGGCGGCCAGACCCTGATGCAGGAGATCTACGCCAAGCGCAACATCCACGCCATGATCTGCGGGATCACGGTGCCCGAGGCGGCCGGCTGGTTCCGCAAGGAGATCAAGTCGGTCGCGGACCTCAAGGGGCTGAAGATCCGGATCCGCGGCCTCGGCGCCCGGGTCCTGGAACGCCTGGGCGCGGTGCCGCAGGTGGTCGATCCGGCCGAGATCTACAAGGCGCTGCAGAACGGCAGGATCGACGCCACCGAGTACTCCACGCCGGCCATCGACCAGGACCTCGGCTTCCAGCGGGTCGCGCGCTACTACTACTTCCCGGGCTGGCACCAGCCCTCGACGCTCTTCGAGCTGATGCTCTCCCGGAAGACCTGGGAGGCCCTGAGCGACAGCCGCAAGGCGCAACTGGAGCTGGCCTGCGGCGACAACTTCCGCGAAGGCCTGGCCGAGGGCGAAGCCGGCCAGTTCGCCGCGCTCAACGACCTCAAGGCCAAGGGCGTCGAGCTCCGCAGCCTGCCGCCCGAGGTCCTGGCCGCGCTGCGGGCCGCCTGGGACGCCGTCGCCGAGGAGATCGCGGCCGGGGACGAGACCTTCCGCAGCGTCTACACCTCGCTGCAGGCCTTCCGGCGGGACTATCGGCTTTGGAAGGATCTGGGCTACCTGCCCTGAACCCGATCCCGGGAGCGGGCGCCGAAAACCGAAACGGCGGCGCCGCCCGAGGGCCGCGCCGCCGTCCGCGGGGTCGCCAAACCGCCGCCGTCAGGCGGCAAGCTGGTTCAACTTGTCCATCAGGTAATCGAGGTCGTCGGCCGCCAGGTCGTCGTACTGGGTCAGGATGCGCGACAGCATCCGCGAGATGAAGCGCTCGCGGTCGTTGTCCTTGAGGTCGTAGTCGGTCTCCTGGATGACGTCCACCGCGACCCGGATCGCCGGAAACAGCTTCTCCGGCAGGCCGGCCTTGAGGTAGAGCGACTGGAGCCCGAGGGAGCCCTCGTCATGGATCAGCAGCCTTGCGTTCTTGAGCGGCACCTTGGCAAGACCGGCCATCGCCGCCTCGAAGAAGGCGAGATCGCCCATGCACAGCGCCCGCAGGATCAGCGACGACGACAGCCGGCCGTTCTTGTGGAGCTGCGCGACCAGGGTCTCGATATCGGTCACGGTCCGGCCGCTGGCCACCAGGTCGACGGTCGCCCGCTCGCGGGTCTGCATGATCAGGTTGCAGATCTTGTCCGGGCTCAGGTTGCCCTCGTTCAGCAGGAAGCTCTCGAGCCGCTCCGAGATCGCGTTCACGACGCGCTCGGCGACCTCGACCGGCATGTTGTTGCGCCGGGACAGGGAATCGGAGACCGCCTCGCTTTCGCTGTACTCGACCATGACCCGGTCGAAGGACTGCTCGGTCAGCTCGGCGCCCTCGTTGGCGACCAGGCGGGCAACGGCCTTCTCGTTGCCGGTGTCGATCAGGCTGTCGGCGACCTGGGTCGAGACGGTCGGACGCTGCGCGATGGCGGTCTGCTTCTCCGCGTCCTGGCCCTGGATGATGTCGATCAGGTCGTCGTCGGTCAGCACCTCCGAGGACTTCAGGATCGGCAGCGCGACCGAGGTGACGTCCTGCGCCAGCTTCAGGGCGATGTCATGGGACAGCCCGGCGGCGCTCTGGAGGTTCTTGGACAGGGACTCCCGGACCCGGACCGACACGTCCTGGGCCATCAAGCGGAAGATCGCCTCGGCCTGGTCTCGCTCCGCATCCGTCAACTCGCCCTCGGCGAACTCGGCGGCCACCTTTCCGGCCGTGTCCGCACGGGTCTCGTCCGAGCTGTCCGCCACAAGGCGGGCGACGTCTTCCTTGGTGAGTTTCTTTGCCATCTGGTGGTCCGGCGTCTACCTGGGTTCCTGGGCGGAAGCCGGCCCCAATCTGGGCGGAGCCGCCTCCACGAACGCCGGTGATTCTGCAACGCCTTCCTTAACCTCGGTTTAACGCTCGTGAGGTTTTTCACCCTTTGGCATAGGCCAGACCTAGATATTTAGGGTTATCGACGAAAAAGGCCCCGCCGTCCCCCTCTTGAGCGGCATACGGGCGAGGGCCGCAAGCTAAGGGCCTGTTCCGCCGCCGCCGGCGGCGTTAGGATCGCGGCATGGAACGCAAGCCAAGCGATAGGCCCCGCCGCGCCCGGCGGGGGGCCGAAGCCCCGCGCAGGCAGGCCTGCTCGAGGCGCCGCCTGCTCGCCGCGCTCGGGCTTTCCGCCCTGCTGGCGGCGCTCGCGCCCGGCGGCGGCCTGGCCGCCGAGGGCACCATCAGCGTCCGCGACGCCCTGGAGGGGGTCCGCGGCGGCACCCTGACCCTGGTCGACGTGCGCTCGCCCCAGGAATGGCGCAAGACCGGCCTTCCGGAAGGGGCCGAGGCGGTGACCATCCACGGGCCCGAGGGCCTGCCCGGCTTCGTCGCCGCGATTCGCGAACGGCTCGGCAAGGGCGGTGACCGGCCGATCGCGGTAATCTGCGCCACCGGCGTTCGCTCCACGGCCGCCAGCAGAGCCCTGCGGGCGGCCGGCTTCACCCGGGTCCTGAACGTCCGGGAGGGGCTTTTCGGCAATCAGAGCGACGGCCCGGGCTGGCTGCGCAGCGGCCTGCCGACCCAGCCCTGCCGCTCCTGCTGAGGCCGCCCGTCAGGCGTCCAGCAGCGCCCGGATCGCTTCGAGCTGGCGGTCGACCGAGATGTCGACGTAGGAGGTGACCTCGAGGTCGCGATCTTCGTAGGCGTCGGCCTCCGGGCCCTCGGCCTGCCAGGCCGCGAGGCAGCGGTCGCGGGCCGCCACGAGCTCGCGGATCTGCGGCTTGAAGAGCACGATCATCGCCGTGATCCAGCGGTTGGCCGGCCATGACGGCTGGGCATGATCGATCCTGAAGAGGTCGAGAAGGCGGCAGACGTCCTCGGCCCTGTACCAGACCTCGCCGGTCACCCAGCGGTTCACCGTAAACATCCGGAAGGGCTCGCCGTCCGGGTCCATGGAAATGGCGATCAGGTGGCTGAGGGCATCGTTGGGGTCCTCCGGCTCGGGCGCGCCGGGAATCGGGGCCGGCCGGATCCCGGCCGGCATGCCCTTCGGCCGCAGGAAGGTATGGAAATGGCCGTGCTCGCCCTCGAAGCGCTGAGCGACAGGATGGGCGTGGTAATAGTACTGCGCATGGCTCCCGTGGTCGTAGACGTCGCCCGAGGGATAGTGGTCCCACTCGTAGAAGGTGCCCTGATTGCGCAGGATCTCGGCGACCACGTTGTCCCCGGTCTTGCCGAGAATGTCCCGAACCCCGAGGATCTCCTTGCCGGCCTCGGCCATCCGGGCCAGCTCGTCGCGCGGCAGGGCCGAGAATTCGACCGCCTCGGCGGGCAGAGATGCTGTCGTTTTGGGCTCTGACTGCATGAAGGGAGTCTTAGTCGCTTTTCTCGGCGATGGAAGGCCTTCCGCCTCCCGGAGCGCCCGCTACTCGCTCACCAAGCGAAATCCGATGAGAATGTGCCTGAGGGTCGCCGGGCGGGCGTGGCGTGCGGCGGGCCGGCAAATGCCGCAGCCGCTGTCGTCCCAGGAGCCGCCCTTGACGATGTAGCGCAGCTCGCCGGCGGCGCTGGAGGTCCACTCGAAGACCTGGCCCGCGCCGTCGAGCAGGCCGAAGGGGCTGCCGCCCTCGGGGAAGCTGCCGACCGGCAGGGTGTCGAAGGGCCCGGCATCGTGGCTGTTCAGGCGCTCGGGGCTCCAGTCGTTGCCCCAGGGAAAGCGCTGCCCGTCGCTGCCCCGCGCCGCCTTCTCCCACTCCCTTTCGCTCGGCAGGCGCCAGTACTGGCCGGTCTGGGCGGAGAGCCAGGCGGCATAGGCCTTGGCATCGGCATGGTTCACCAGCACCACGGGATGGGGCTCGCGCCCCTCCGGCGGCCTGCCGTCCAGCCAGGCATGGCGCCGGGTGCGTTCGTAGGGATGCACCAGGCGCAGGCTGCGCCAGTCGGCCGCGTTGACGTCGGGCGCCGGATGACCGGTCGCCTCGACGAAGGCCGCGTACTGGGCGTTGGTGATCGGCGTCTTGGTGATCCGGAAGCTGCGCGTCGCCTTTCTCTGGCGGCGCGGCTCGTTCTCGTACCACAGCCATTTCCGGGTCCGGGAGTGGCCGTAGGCGGCCTCGTCCAGGCGATAGGCGAACTCCCGCTCGGCCCGGTCCGAGCCGATGATCACCGGACCGGCCGGCACCAGGATCGTCTCGGGCACCTCGAGATCCGCGGCGACCCCCGCCCTGCCGGCGGCGAAGGCCAGCAGGAAAAGCCCAAGTGTTCGAAGGTGGAAGCAACGGCCCGGCATCGTTCCGACGGTCCTCGTCGCCTGAGTCCGGTGGCTGGCAGCCCGCCCTAGTCGCGCACGATCATGACCGAGCAGGCGGCATGGCGCGCGACCCGTGCCGCGTTGGGGCCCAGGAGGTAGTCCTGCAGCTCCGGACGGTGCGAGGCCATGATGATCACGTCGCAGCCCAGTTCCTTGCCGGCGCGCAGGATCTCCTCGTAGATCGTGCCATGGCCGACGATGTGCTGCACCTTGAGATCCTTGGGAATCTCGGCCTGGACGAAGGCATGCAGCTTCTTGCTGGCCTCGTCGAGCGCCTGCTTCTCGTAGCCTTCGGGAAAGAAGGACCCGACGATACTGAGGCCGAAGTCGGGCACCACGGTCATGACGTGGAGCTGCGCCTTCGATGTCTTGGCCAGATGGACCGCGGCCTCGACCGCCTTGCGCTGGGTCTCGGCGCTGCCCAGGTCGACCGGCAGCAGAATCTCCTTGAACATCAGCTCTCGCCCTTTGCTATTGCGCGGGTGCCGGCGCCGCCGCCAGCTCCGCCGGCCGCCGACGACGTTGCATCATCACGATCAGACCGAGAAGGAACAAGGCCGGGATGTAGAAGATCTCCTTCGGCAGACGCTCCGCCGGCACCTCGACGACCGTGATCTCCCAGTCGAAGTCGAGGCCGGCCTCCTCCGCCGGGCTGCCGAAGCCGATGTTGTCGATCAGCACCTTGCCGTCTTCCTCGCGGACCTCGATACCGGCCTGTTCCGCCAGCCGGAGCGCGCCGTCGCCGGCCGGTCCCAGCGGCAGCTGGACCGTGGTCGTGACCACGTCGCCGTCGAGGTTCTCGCCGGTCGCCACCAGGCGCACCTGTCCATCGGGCGGCGCCTGGCTGGCCATGGCCACGATCTCCGCGGGCCGCACCTGCTGGAAGGGACTCTGGACCATGTCGAGCCAGAAGCCGGGACGGAACAGCGTGAAGGCGATCAGCAGCAGCAGGGCCGATTCCCAGATCCGGCTGCGGGCGAAGAAGAAGCCCTGGGTCGAGGCCGCGAAGATCAGCATGGCCGCGGTCGCGATCACGAAGACGAAGATGCCCTGGAACCAGGTGACGTCGATCAGCAGCAGGTCGGTGTTGAAGATGAAGAGGAAGGGCAGCGCCACGGTCCTGAGCGAGTAGAAGAAGGCGGTGAAGCCGGTCTTGATCGGGTCGCCGCCCGAGACCGCGGCGGCGGCGAAGGACGCCAGGCCCACGGGCGGGGTCACGTCGGCCATGATCCCGAAGTAGAACACGAAGAGGTGCACCGCGATCAGGGGCACGATGAGGCCGTTGGCCGCCCCCAGCTCGACCACCACCGGCGCCATCAGCGAGGACACCACGATGTAGTTGGCCGTGGTCGGCAGGCCCATGCCCAGGATCAGGCTGATCACCGCGGTGAACATCAGGCCCAGGATCAGGCTGCCGCCCGACATCCACTCGACCAGCTCGGCCATCTTCTGCCCGACGCCGGTCAGGGTCACCGTGCCCACGATCACGCCCGCCGTGGCGGTCGCCACCGCGATGCCGATCATGTTGCGCGCGCCGGTGATCAGGCCCTCGATCAGCTCGTCGAAGCCCCGGCGCAGGTTGGCGGCCATCTCGGCGCCCTGGCCCCGGAAGAAGCCCTTGATCGGCCGCTGGGTCACCAGGATGAGGATCAGGAGCGCACAGGCCCAGAACGCGGAGAGCCCGGGCGACTTCTGCTCGATCATCAGGAACCAGACCAGCACCACGATCGGCAGGAGGTAGTGCAGGCCGGTCTTCACGACCTCGCCCGCGATCGGCAGCTTGACGATCTCCGCGTTGGGATCCTCCACCTCCAGATCGGGCGAACGCGCGGCGAAGCCGACCAGGATGACGTAGACCAGCAGCAGCACCAGCCCGGCGACCGCGCCGGTCAGGCCCGGCAGCACGGCCTTCAGGCCGAGCAGGCCGTAGTAGATCACGCAGGCCAGGATCACGATCGAGGACAGGATGATCCCGGTGCGGATCAGGGTCTGCTTCAGCGGCGAGATGACCGGCTTGGGCAGGCCCTGCATGTTGGCCTTCATCGCCTCGAGATGGACGATGTAAAGCAGCGCGATGTAGGAGATCGCGGCCGGCAGGAAGGCGTGCTTGATCACGTCGACGTAGGGGATGCCGACGTATTCGACCATCAGGAAGGCGGCGGCGCCCATGACCGGCGGCATGATCTGGCCGTTCACCGAGGAGGCGACCTCGACCGAGCCCGCCTTCTCGGGCGAGAAGCCGACCCGCTTCATCAGCGGCATGGTGAAGACGCCGGTGGTCACCACGTTGGCGATGGAGGAGCCCGAGATCAGGCCGGTCATGGCCGAGGCCAGGACCGCGGCCTTGGCCGGGCCGCCGCGCATGTGCCCCAGCAGGCCGAAGGCGAGCTGGATGAAGTAGTTGCCCGCGCCGCCCTTCTCCAGGAGCGCGCCGAAGAGCACGAAAAGGAACACGAAGCTGGTCGAGACCCCGAGCGCGATGCCGAAGACGCCCTCGGTGGTCAGCCACATCTGATCCATCGCCCGGTTGAAGGTCGCGCCCTTCCACTGGATGACCTCGGGGATAAAGCCGTAGGACCCGAAGAAGACGTAGGCGAGGAAGACGATCGCGACGACCATCAGCGGCGGCCCCAGGGAGCGCCGCGTCGCTTCGAGCAGCAGGACCAGCCCGACGCCGGCGGTGACCAGGTCGAAGGTGGTCGGCTGCCCCGGGCGCTGCGCGAGCTGGTTGTAGAACAGGAAGAGGTAGCCCGCGCAGAAGGCGCCGAGCAGCGCCATGACCCAGTCCTGGACCGGAATCCGGTCGCGCGGCGAGCCCTTCAGGGCGGGAAAGGCCATGTAGGCGAGAAAGATCGCGAAGGCGAGATGGATCGAGCGGGTATGCGTCGAGTTGAGGACCGGAATGATGTCTCCGACCATGAACGGCAGGGGCGAGGCTATCCAGAGCTGAAACAGCGACCAGACCAGGGCCACGCCGGCGAGCGCCTTGCCGACCGGCCCCACGACGTTGCGCGCGCCGGTGTCCGTCGAGGCGACGAGGTCCTCGAGCTCCTCCCCGGACATCGCCTGACCGCTCTTCTGTTCCTCGCTCATGCCTTTCCCCCGCTTTTGTTGATATGTCTTATTGGGTCGTGTCGGCCCCGACCTGCCGGTGTCCTGCCGGTCGGGCGCCGCGGCCGAGAACCGGCCAGGCCTTCGCGCTCACCCTCCCTCGGTCAGCAGGCCGGCCTCCCGGAAGTAGCGCAGCGCGCCCGGATGGAGCGGCGCCGAGAGGCCGTCGGCGACCATGCGCTCGGCGCTGAGGGCGCCGAAGGCCGGATGCATCTTGCGGAAGCGGCGCAGGTCGCCGAGGACGCTGCGCACGATGGCATAGGCCAGCCCCTCGTCGAGCGACGCGGTGGTGACCAGGGTCGCCTTGACGCCGAAGGTCTTCACCGGCTCCGGATTGCCGGCGTAGATGCCGCCCGGGATCTCGGTCGCGGCATAGAAGGGGTTCTCGGCGATCAGCTTGTCGATGGCCGCGCCGCCGACCTCGACCATGACGGCGTCGCAGAGGCCCGCGGCCTGGCCGACCGAGGCGTTGGGATGGCCGACGGTGTAGATCATCGCCTGGACCCGGTCGTGGCACAGCGCCAGCGACTGCTGCGCGGCCGGCAACTCGTCGGCCAGGGAGAAGGCGCTGCGGTCCCAGCCCAAGGCGGCCATGACGGTCTCCATGGTCGCCCGCTGACCGGATCCGGGATTGCCGATGTTGACCCGCTTGCCGGCCAGGTCCTGCAGCTTGGTGATGCCGGCATCGCGCCGCGCCACCACGGTGAAGGGCTCGCCGTGCACCGAGAACAGGGCCCGCAGGTCGCCGTCCGGCCCGGCGTCGGCAAAGGGCCCGCTGCCCCTGACCGCGTGGAAATGCCAATCGGACTGCGCGACGCCGAGTTGCAGGGCGCCGCTGCGCAGGTTCTTGAGATTGAAGATCGAGCCGGCGGTGGACAGCGCCTTGCAGCCCGCGTCCTTGAGCGCCTCGTCGCGCTCGGCCAGGTAGCAGAGCGCGCGGCCGACCTGATAGTAGACGCCGGCCTCGCTGCCGGTGCCGATGGTCAGGGAGTCCTGCGCCGAGGCGGACGAAGGGCCGAAGCCCGCGGAAGAAGCCAGAACCAGAGCCGCTGAGAGGACCGCTTGGCGGGCAACCCGGCCTGGATTTGCCGTCGAAGGGGCAAGGTGTCGCAAGAACATGAAAGAGAACGCCGCCGGGCGGAGACAGCGCGTCCCGCCCGGCGGCCCCAGGTTACATCCAGCCTTTCTCCTTGTAGTACTTCGCCGCGCCGTCATGGAGCGGCGCCGAAAGGCCGTCCTTGATCATCTCCGTTTCCTTCAGGTTGGCGAAGGCGGGATGAAGCCTCTTGAACTGGTCGAAGTCGTCGAAGACGGCCTTGACCACGTTGTAGATCGTGTCCTCGGCGACCGCGGTCGAGGAGACGAAGGTCGCGCCCACGCCGAAGGTCTCGATGTCGCGATCGGTCCCGGTGTACATGCCGGCCGGGATCACCGCCTTGCGATAGAAGGCGTTGTCGGTGACCAGCTTGTCGATCGCCGGCCCGGTGACCGAAACCAGGACGGAGTCGCAGGAGGTCGTGGCCTCCTTGATGCTGCCCGAGGGGTGACCGACCGTGAAGATCATGGCGTCGATCTTGTTGTCGCAGAGCGCCTGGGCCTGCTCGGAGGACTTCAGCTCGGAGGCCAGCGAGAAATCGCCCGCCGACCAGCCGACCGCCTGCAGCACCACGTCCATCGTCGCCCGCTGGCCGGAGCCCGGGTTGCCGATGTTCACGCGCTTGCCCTTGAGGTCGGCGAAGTCCTTGATGCCGGAGTCCGCCCGCGCGACCACGGTGAAGGGCTCGGGATGCACGGAGAAGACCGCGCGAAGATCCTGGTTGGGACCCTGATCCTTGAACTTCGCGGTGCCATTGTAGGCGTGATACTGCCAGTCGGACTGCGCGACGCCCATGTCGAGCTCATTGCCGCGAATGGCATTGAGGTTGTACACGGAGCCGCCCGTCGACTCGACGGAGCAGCGGATACCGTGCTCCTTGCGGCCCTTGTTGACCAGGCGGCAGATCGCACCGCCGGTCGGATAGTAGACGCCGGTGACGCCACCGGTGCCGATGGTCACGAAGGTCTGCTCGGCCTTCGTCTCGATCGCGCCACCGGTCAGCGTCACGCCGCCGACCAAGGCGACAGCGAATCCCGTAGCGAACAGCTTCTTCATCTGATTACCTCCGACTATTCCCAGACCGCCCTTGTAGGAGGGCAAATAAGCTGCGAGGGCAAGATTGCCCACACCGGAAAGCGTGACACTTCGGCGCCCAGGAGCTTCATGAGCCGCCTGCGCGGTGTCCCGCGTTGCCGATGAAGAATGACCTCTCCGGTGTCAGGCGATGAGGGTGGCTCTGCCACCCGACCGCAACCGGACTGTTGCTCAGAAAGACGTCTCCCTGCTGCCAAGAACCGAGCGCTTGTCGCGCCTCTATCACCGGGGCATTGAACAACTATTCCGACGAAATTGCCACCCCCGGAAAAACCCGCTGGCCCGCGGCCCGGGCCCGGATGGCGGATCGGCCTCAGGCCTGCCGGCCGGCCATCAGGGCCCGGGCCGCGGTCGCGGCCGCCAGGGGCCGACCGATCGCGGCGATGCCCCTTGCGGCCGCCGCGACCAGGCCGGCGTTGTCCGCCGCCTGGATCCCCGCGGGCAGGAAGAGGTTGTTCTCGAAGCCGACCCGGGCGTGCCCGCCCAGGGCGGCCGCGGCCACGGCGCAGGCCGTCTCGCGCGCACCGAAGGCACAGACCATCCAGGGGTGGCCGGCCGTGTTGGCCGCCACGAAGGGCAGCAGGTCCCTGGGCTGCGAGGTCTGGTCCGGGGTGTAGCGGCCGAGGACGAAAAGCGTGAAATGCGGCCCCTCGGGAACGATCCCGCGCCGCACCAAGTCGTCGAAGCGCGCGACCTCGTCCTCGGAATAGAGGATGTACTGGGCGAGGATGCCGCGTCCCTGCAGCCAGGCGAAGAACTCGGCCGCCGCCGGTTCCGCCGCCGGGTCCGGGCAGAGCTCGCGCAGCGCCAGGCTGACCGCCTCGGGCTCGCTGTCGCGGACCACGGCCATCTGCTGCGCCGGCGTGTAGCGGCCCACCGCCTCGGTGGTGATCTGGACGACGATGTCCGGTCCGGCCTCCTGGCGGATCGCCGCCGTCGCCTCGCGATAGGCCTCGGCGTCCAGCAGGTGCGCGCCGGCCTTGTCGCGAACGTGCAGGTGGATCATCGCCGCCCCGGCCTCGGCGCAGGCGGCCGCGGTGCGCGCGATCTCGGCCGCGGTCATCGGCAGCGCCGGATGATCCGCCTGGGTCTTGCGCGCGCCGTTCGGGGCGACGGTCAGGATCAGCGGCTGCCCCAGGTCGTCGCCGCTCACGCCGCAGCCTCCGCCAGGCCCTTGAACGCCATGGCCACGGCGGCCTCCAGCTTGTCCACCAGCTCTTCCACCTGGCCGTCGTCGAGGATGAAGGGCGGCGCCAGCAGGATATGGTCGCCGCGCGTGCCGTCGACCGTGCCGCCGCCGGGGTAGCAGATCAGGCCTTCCGCCATCGCCGCCTTCTTGATCCCGGCGTGCAGCTTGAGCGCGGGGTCGAAGGGCGTCTTGTCCTCCCGGTCCCGCACCAGCTCGATGCCGATGAAGAGGCCGCGGCCGCGGATGTCGCCGACATGGGGGTGATTGCCGAAGCGCGCGCCCAGGGCGGCGCGCAGCGCCTCGCCCTTGGCCTCGACGTTGTCCAGCAGGGCCTCGCTTTCGATGGTCCGCTGCACCGCCAGGGCCGCCGCGCTGGCCGTGGCATGGCCGATGTAGGTGAAGCCGTGCTGGAAGAAGCCGCTGCCGGCCGCCACGGCATCGTAGATCTTCTGGGAGACGAAGCAGGCGCCGATGGGCTGGTAGCCGGCACCCAGGCCCTTGGCGCAGGTGACCAGGTCCGGACGGACCCCTTCCCGCTCGCAGGCGAAGAGCGTCCCGGTGCGGCCCATGCCGCACATCACCTCGTCGAGGATCAGGAGCACCCCGTAGCGGTCGCAGATCTCGCGAATCCGGGCGAAGTACCCGGGCGCCGGCGGCACCGCGCCGGCGGTCGCGCCGACCACGGTCTCGGCCAGGAAGCCGATCACCGTCTCCGGGCCCAGCTCGAGGATCGCCCGCTCCAGGTCGTCGGCCGCCCGCCGGCCATAGGCCTCGTCGCTCTCGCCGGCCTCCTGATGGCGGTAGGCGTAGCAGGGCTCGATATGGGCGACGTCGATCAGCAGCGGCTCGTAGGGCTTGCGCCGTCCGGCGTTGCCGCCCGCGGCCAGCGCCCCCAGGGTATTGCCGTGGTAGCTCTGGCGCCGGGCGATGAAGCGGCGGCGCCCCGGCTCGCCGATCTCGAGGACGTACTGCCGGGCCAGCTTCATCGCGGTCTCGTTGGCCTCCGAGCCGCCGGAGACGAAGTACATCTTGCCGATGCCCTCGGGCGCCCGGGTCACCAGGTGCTCGGCCAAGGCCTCCGCCGGCTCGTTGGTGAAGAAGCCGGTGTGGGCGAAGGGCAGGCGCCGGACCTGCTCGACCACGGCCTCGACCACCGCCGGGTGGGAATGCCCGAGGCAGGACACCGCCGCCCCGCCCGAAGCGTCGAGGTAGCGCTTGCCGCTTCGGTCGATCAGATAGGCCCCTTCGCCGGCGACGGCCAAGGGAGGGGTCTGCTGCGTGTGGCGGTGCAGGATGTAGGACATTCTCGCTTCCTGAGGCGCGGATCGGGGCCCGGACGAAACCGCCGCGCCGATGGCTTCCTGGATCCATCGGGGGCGTTTCGCGGCAAGCCTACGTCGCCGGGGAAGGCTCCGGCAAGGGCGTCGCGGGCGCTTTGCCGATTGTATCGGCGGGTCGGCCTGATTAGCCTAGCGCGCCGCGGGCCGACTTTCGGCCAGAGAGCAGGCGCCCGAGGCGCAGGCGGCCGACGACCAGGGGGAAGCTTGGCCATGAACTTGAAGGACCACATCGCAGAGGTGCCGGACTTCCCGGAGCCGGGCATCCTGTTCTACGACATCTCGCCCCTGCTGGCCCATCCGGCCGCCTGGCAGGAGACCGTCCGGCGACTGTCCGAGGCCGTCGCCGCCGAGCAGCCCGACGTGCTGGCCGGGATCGAGTCGCGCGGCTTTCTGGTCGCCGCGCCGCTGGCCCTGCAGCTCAACCTCGGCTTCGTGATGATCCGCAAGAAGAACAAGCTGCCGGGCGCGACGATCCCCTACACCTACGACCTGGAGTACGGCAGCGACACCATCGAGATCCAGGCCAACGCCATACAGCCCGGCCAGAAGGTCGTGGTGCTCGACGACCTGCTCGCGACCGGCGGCACCATGAACGCCAGCGTCCAGCTGCTGCGCAGCGTCGGCGCCGAGGTTACCGGCGGCGCCGGCATCATCGAGCTCACCTTCCTCAAGGGCCGCGAGCGGCTCGATATCCCCTTCACCTCGATCCTGACCTACGACGAATAACCAGGCGACGACTAGGCGGGCGACGGCTAAGCCGCCGGTCCTTCCGGCGTCTCCAGCGTCTCCGCCAGGGCCAGGAGCTTCTCGTCGGTCCCCGGCCCGCCGATCAGGGACAGGCCGAGTGGACAACCGTCGAGGCTGGCCAGCGGCAGAGAAACCTGCGGCAGGCGCGCCAAGCCGGCGATGCAGGTCAGGCGGTGGACCCGGTAGCGGTGGTCGAGCAGCGCCTCCTCGCCGGCGTCGATCCGCGGCGCGATGCCCGGCGCCGTCGGCAAGCAGAGGACCGCGTCGTCGCCGAGCCGCTCGGCCAGGTCTCCGGCGATGGCCTCGCGCGCGTCCCGGGCCGCGGCGATCTCGGCCTCGGGAATGCCCTTCGCCCATTCGAAGCGCTGGGCGAGCTCCGGGCCGAGGAGCGGCCCGCGGGCCTCGACCCAGTCCCGGTGGCTGGCCCAGGCCTCGCCACCGAGCAGGGCGCGGAAGTGCTCGACCCAATCGGCCAGGCCACCGCCCTCGGGCGCCACGGTCATGTCCTCGGCGGCACCGAAGATGGCCTCCAGCCGGCGCAGCAGCGGCGCCAGGACCTCGGCCGCCGCCGGCTCCGCCAGCGCGAAGCCGTCCTCGGCGCGCAGCAGGCGGCGGAAGCTGCCGCCCGGGCCGGGTTGGTCGAAGAGCGCGACGAAGGCCCGGGTCATGGGCTCGGCACTGCGCGCGAAGCAGCCGACGGTGTCCAGGCTTGGCGCCAGGGGCATGACCCCGGCCAGGGAGATACGGCCATGGGTCGGACGCAGGCCGTAGAGGCCGCAGTAGCTGGCCGGAATCCGCACCGAGCCGCCGGTGTCCGAGCCCAGCGCCAGGTCGACCAGGCCGCCGGCCACCGCCGAGGCCGAGCCGCTGGAGGAGCCGCCGGGAATCCGCCCCGGCGCGTTGGCGTTGGTCGGCGTGCCGTAATGCGGGTTCTGGCCGTTGAGGCTGAAGGCCAGCTCGTCGGTGATGGTCTTGCCGGACAGATCGGCGCCGGCGGCCAGCAGCCGTTCCACGGCCGCGGCGTGGGCGGCGGCAGGCGCGTGGCCGGCGGCCCAGTCCGGGTTGCCGCAGCCGGTCACCGTGCCGGCGACGTCGAAGATGTCCTTGGCCGCGAAGCTCAGGCCCTTGAGCGGGCCGGCGCCGGCGCCGGCAAGCTCCACCTCGGTCCCGGGCACGAAGGCCCCCAGCGTGTCCCTCTTCACGGCCGCTCTCTCCTCTTCCCGTCCTGCGTCCCCGTCTGGCCGCGGCCCGGGCTCGACAGCCGGCCGGCGGCGCACGACAATGGCACCTGGCCGAAACCTCAACAAGCCCCGCCGCCATGTCCCCAGTCCCCGCCTCCCCAGACCCCGCCCTGCTGACCGCCTGCGAGCTTCGCGACCGCTACCGCGACAAGTCGCTCTCGCCGGTCGAGGTCACGAAGGCCGCCCTGGCCCGCATCGAGCGGCTCGACCCGCAGCTCAACGCCTATCTCCTGGTCGACGCGGAGGGGGCGCTGGCGGCGGCGCGCGACTCCGAGCGGCGCTGGCAGCGGGGCGAGCCTCGCGGCCTGCTCGACGGCGTGCCGACCTCGGTCAAGGACATCCTGCTGACCGAGGGCTGGCCGACCCTGCGCGGCTCGCGCACGGTCGACCCGGACCAGGACTGGACCGAGGACGCCCCCGGGGTGGCACGGGTGCGTGAGCAGGGCGCGGTCCTGCTCGGCAAGACCACGACGCCGGAGTTCGGCTGGAAGGGCGTGACCGACAGCCCGCTGACCGGGATCACGCGCAACCCCTGGAACCCGGGGAAGACGCCGGGCGGCTCCTCCGGCGGCGCCGCGGCGGCGGTGGCGACCGGCATGGGCGCCCTGGCCTTCGGCACCGACGGCGGCGGCTCGATCCGGATTCCCGCCGGCTTCACCGGCATCTTCGGCCACAAGCCCAGCTTCGGCCGGGTCCCGGCCTATCCGCTGAGCCCCTTCGGCACCGTCGCCCACGTCGGGCCCATGACCCGCTCGGTCGCCGACGCGGCGCTGATGCTGACCGTGATCGCCGAGCCGGACCCGCGCGACCCCTACGCCCTGCCGCCCGAGGGCCGCGACTACCTGGCGGACCTGGACCGGGGCGTGCGCGGCCTGCGGATCGCCTTCAGCCCGACCCTGGGCGGCAAGCCGGTCGATCCCGAGGTCGCGGCCCTGGTCGAGCGCGCGGCGCAGCGCTTCGCCGAGCTGGGCGCCACGGTCGAGCTCGCCGAGCCCGAGATGCCCGACTGCGGCGAAATCTTCCGCACCCTCTGGTTCGCCGGCGCCGGCTACATCCTGGCCGCCCTGACCGAGGCGCAGAAAGAGCTCATGGACCCCGGATTGGTGGAGATCGCCAGGGCCGGGGCCGAGATCACGCTGCACCAGCACATCTCTGCGGTGCGCGCGCGGGAAGCCTTCACCCAGACCATGAAGGCCTTCCACTGGCAGGGCTGGGACCTGCTGCTGACGCCCAGCCTGCCGATCCCGGCCTTCGACGTGGGCCTGGAGATGCCCCCCGACCAGGGCGAGCAGCGCTGGGTCGACTGGACCCCCTTCACCTACCCCTTCAACCTGACCGGACAGCCGGCGGCCAGCATCCCCTGCGGCCTGACCGAGGCCGGGCTTCCGGTCGGCCTGCAGATCGTCGGCCCGCACTTCGCCGACGCGCAGGTCCTGCAGGCGGCGGCGGCCTTCGAGGCCGCGGCCCCCTTCCCCCTGCCCGAGCTCTGAGCGGGGCGGCGCGGGCCGTGGTGGACCAGGGGGCGGATCGGGGGGCAGGCAAGGGCGCGGTGGCGGCGGGGCATCCCGCCACGGCGGCGGCGGCGCGGGAGATCATCGAGGAGGGCGGCAGCGCCTTCGACGGCGCCCTGGCCGCCATGTGCGCGGCCAGCGTCGCCGAGCCGGTCCTGGCCTCCCTGGGCGGCGGCGGCTTCTTCCTCGCCGCCGGACCGGAGACCCCGGCCAGGCTCTACGACTTCTTCGTCGAGACGCCGCTGCAGCGCCGGCCGGCCGAGGAGATCGAGTTCTTCCCCATCGAGGCCGACTTCGGCCCGGCGACCCAGGAGTTCCACATCGGCCTGGGCGCCATGGCGACGCCCGGGTTCCCGCGCGGCCTCTTCGAGGTCCACCGCCAGCTCGGGCGGCTGCCGATCGCCCGGATCCTGAGGCCCGCCATCGACTTGGCCCGCGACGGACTTCCGCTGCGCGCCAACGAGGCCTTCATCTTCCAGGTCGTGGCGCCGATCTTCAGCGCCAGCGAGGCGGCCCGCGCCCTCTACTGCTCCGGCGAGGGCCTGCTCAAGGAAGGCGAGACGCTGCGCCAGCCGGAGCTGGCCGACACCCTGGAGGCGCTGGCCGAGGACGGCGACCGCCTGTTCTACGAGGGCGAGATCGCGACGGCGCTGATCCGCTTCTGCCGGGAGTCCGGCGGGCAGATCACCGAAGCGGATCTGGGACGCTACAGCGTGGTCCGGCGCCGGGCCCTGGAGCGCAGCTACCGCGGCGCGCGCATCCTGACCAATCCACCGCCCTCCTGCGGCGGCATTCTGATCGCCTTCGCCCTGGACCTGCTGTCCGGCCTGGAGAGCGACCCGGAGGCCTTCGACGCCCCGGAGAGGCTGGCGGCCCTGGCCCGGGTCATGGCCCTGACCGACCAAGCCCGGCTCGAAGCGCGGCTCCACGAGGCCCTGGGCCAAGCCGAGGAAGACCTGGCCCTGCGCCGGCTCTTCGACCCGGAGCTGATCGCGCGCTACCGGGCGCAGGTGGCGGGGCGGCCCGGGGCCCGGCGCGGCACCACGCACATCAGCGTGGTCGACGCCGCCGGCAACCTGGCCGCGGTCAGCCTGTCCAACGGCGAGGGCTGCGGCCGCCTGCTGCCGGGGACGGGAATCATGCTGAACAACATGCTGGGCGAGGAGGATCTCAACCCGCGGGGCTTCCACGCCTGGCCGGAAGGGGCGCGGCTGGCCTCCATGATGGCGCCGAGCCTGGCCTTCCTCGAGGACGGCCGGATCGCCGCCCTGGGCTCCGGCGGCTCCAACCGGATTCGCACCGCGGTCCTGCAGGTGCTGCTGAACCTGATCGACTTCGGCCGTCCGGCCGGCCCTGCGGTCGAGGCGCCGCGGCTTCACGTCGAGCGCGACCTGGCGGACCTCGAGCCCGGCTTCCCGGAGGCGGCCGCCGAAGCGGCCCGTGCCGAGGCCGCCAGACTTGCGGTCTGGCCGGCCAGGAACCTCTTCTTCGGCGGCGTCCACCTGGCCGCCCGGGACCGCGACGGGACCTTCGAGGCGGCCGGCGATCCCCGGCGCAGCGGCGTTGGGGTCACCTTTTGAGCGGCCGAGTGCTGAGCGGCCGAGTGTCAGCCTGCAGACTGCGGAGTCTCACCCCCACCCCGACCCTCCCCCATCGAGGGGGAGGGGGAAGAAAGTGGCCGCCGACACCTTAACTCCCTCCCCCTTGATGGGGGAGGGTCGGGGTGGGGGTGAGACTCCGGTCCGAGCAAGCTGGTGCCAAACAGCGACTGCGGAATCGAGCCCCCGGAGACGACGCAAAAAAGGAGGCCGACCTGGTGGGCCGGCCCCTCTCAAGCACCCCGTAGAAATGAGGCGGGAATTCAGGCGGCCTCGTCGCTGCTGCTGCGGCTGCGGGTGATGTAGGCGCGCGCGCAGTGCTCCGCGCAGTAGGGCTTGTTCTCGAGAGCGGGTTCGCCGCAGAAGTGGAAGTCCGGCTCGCCGGGATCGCCGATCGGCCACATGCAGCTGCGGCCGCTGGCGTGGCGGACGACTCGGCGGGGCGCCGGTGCCGCCGGGCGGGTGATCACGGTCTTGGTCGCCGGCTGGGCCGGCTTGGAAACCCGCCGCGGGATGGTGCTCTGCTTGATCGGCGACGGACGCGAAGGCAGCTGCATGCGATGGGCCTTGCCCACCACGGCGTTCTTCGATACCCCCAGCATCTTGCCGATGGCCGAAGCGCTGTGCCCCGCCTGCCAGAGGCGAATGAGCTCTGCAACGCGTTCCTCAGTCCAAGTCATGATTTTCCAGGCCCCTGCCGATAAAATACCAGATATAGAGTGAGCCGCTAGATGTTGCGGATCAGCGATAATTCGCCACGATATACGGTAGGCTTAACCTTGTCTACCCGGGAGTGGGGCGATTTACCCACAGCCGAGCGCGCGCCGGAGCGAAGATGCCGGACCCGGCCCCGAGCGCCCGAGGCCTTGGCTTTCCGGACCCCGGGGCGGATCTTCTGAGCATGTTCGTGCTGTTCACCGACTTCGGGCTGGAGGGCCCCTACATCGGGCAGGTGAAGGCCGTCCTGTGGCAGGGCGCGACCGATCGGCCGGTGATCGACCTGCTGTCGGACGCGCCGCCCTTCGACCCGCGCTCGGGCGCCTATCTGCTGGCCGCCTACGTCGCGGCCATGCCGCCGGGCAGCCTGATCCTGGGCGTGGTCGACCCCGGCGTCGGCGGGCCGCGGCGCGCCCTCGCGGTCGAGGCCGGCGGGCGCTGGCTCCTGGGGCCGGACAACGGCCTGCTGGCGATCGCCGCCCGGCACGCCGGCGACGTCCGGGTCTGGCAGGTCGACTGGCCCGAGCCGGGGATCTCGGCGTCCTTCCACGGCCGCGACGTCTTCGCCCCGCTGGCTCTCCGCCTGGCCCGGGGCGAGCCGCCGCCCGGCCGAGAGGTGCCCCGGGACTCGATGATCGGCGCCGACTGGCCGGAGGATCTCGACCGGATCGTCTACATCGACCGCTTCGGCAACGCGATGACCGGCCTGCGGGCGGCGGCGCTGCCCCCGGACGCGGCCTTGGAGGCCGGCGGCCGGACGCTGGCGCGCGCCGAGAGCTTTTTTCAGGTGCCTGCCGGGGCGGCCTTCTGGTATGAGAACGCCAACGGCTTGGCGGAGATCGCCGTCAACCAGGGACGCGCCGACCGGGCGCTCGGGCTCGACGTCGGCACGGCGGTCCGGATCGTTGCCGGCTCCAGAAGCGAGGATTGAATGGCGGACGCGAGGTCAGCAAGGGCCGGCCGCAGCCTCTGGCTGCCGACCGGCGCCATGGCCGGGGTCATCACCCTCTCCAACGTGGCGGTCAACTTCCAGATCAACGACTGGCTGACCTGGGGCGCCTTCACCTATCCGCTCGCCTTCCTGGTCACCGACCTGACCAACCGCGCGCTGGGCGCCGAGTCCGCCCGCCGCGTGGTCTATGCCGGCTTCGCGGTCGGCGTGCTCTGCTCGATCGTCGCCGGGCTGCTGGGAGTGACCACGGTGCGCATCGCCCTGGCCTCCGGCGCCGCCTTCCTGATCGCGCAGCTGCTCGACATCCTGATCTTCGACCGGCTGCGCCGGGCGAGCTGGTGGAAGGCGCCCTTCATCTCCACCTCCCTGGCGTCCTTCGTCGACACCCTGATGTTCTTCGCCCTGGCCTTCGCCTTCACGCCGGTCCCCTGGGTGACCCTGGCGCTGGGCGACTACGGCGTGAAGCTGGCCATGGCCCTGGTCCTGCTGCTGCCCTTCCGGGCGCTGATGTCGGCGACCGAGCCGACGGCGGTGAAGACCTCCTGAGCGGCCGGACTGAGCGGCCGGGCTGAGCGGCCGGGCGGATCCTTCGGGATTCCCT
>JANQGU010000408.1 GCA_028282935.1 Kiloniellales bacterium | reverse complement strand
CCCGCTGTCATCACCGGGCTCGACCCGGTGATCCATGGCCGATGACGAGTGCCGGGCAGTGCCCTGGATGCTGCGGGCTTTGCCTCCGGCAAAGACCCTGGGATCAGGTCCGGCCATGACGGTCCGAGGACGGGGCCCTGGACCGTATCGACCTTAACCCCAGCGTCGCCGCCCCGCCGCGAGCGGGGCCGCCTTGAGAGGGGGCGCCTATGTCCAAGCCTTGGGTTCTTTGGCTCTGCCTGCTGGCGGGCCTGGCCTTGGGGCCCGGCCACTTCGTCTACGCCGGGTTCTTCGGCGGCACGGCGGTCGCGGACTCCGAATGGACGCTCGACGCGGCGGCGGGCGAGGGCGGGAGGCCGGCGCCCCAGGTGCTGAGCCTGCGCCTGGACCCGGAGATGAACCCCATCGCCGCGATCGCCGGGCTCCAGGCCCTGGAGAACCTCTCGCACAACGAGACGCGGGCGACCGAGGTCGCGCTGACCCTGAGCCGCGGCGGCCGGCCGCTCTGGACCGAGACCGCCAGCTTCACCCAGCCGCGTGTGGCGCGGGACCGGGACGCCAGCCTCGATCCCGGCGCCGCGGCGAAGCGGGAGGTCTTCCGCACCCTGGTCAAGCGCTTCGAGGTCGAGGCGGCGGACGACTACACCCTGACCCTGGCCTTCGGCGCCCGCCATGAGCTTCAGGCGACCGCCCTCGGCCTCGAGCTGCGGCGCAACGCCGGGGCGCCCGATCTCGGGATCCTGATTGCGGGCGGGCTGCTGCTAGCCGTCGCGCTCGGCGGCTTCCTGCTGGCGCGGCGCCGGGCCTGAGGCGCGCTCAGCCTTCGAGGCCGCCCCAGGTGCCGCTGCTGGCCTTGCAGGCGATGGACTGGATCACGTGGGCCTGGCCGCCGGCCATGACCTTCTGGGTCAGGCGCTTGCAGGGCCGGCCGTCGGGGCCGCGGAACATCGAGTTGACGTTGAACTGGCCACCGTTGCCGCTCAGCGGGTTGTACCAGGAGGTGCGTCCGCCCTCGGGCCGGCTCTCCAGGGCCTCGCCGGCGGCGTTGCGGAAGTGGCGCTGGTCTTGCTTGCTGAGCATGGCGTCGACCACGCCGCCGCCGAGGACGTCGCGGAACTCGTCCAGCATGGCCCAGCCGGCGTCGCTGTCGGCGTAGGGCAGGGCGTCGGCCCCGGGGGTGCCCGGCGCCGGCCCGGCGTCACGGCCCGCCGGCTGGCAGGCGGCGAGGCCGGCCAGGATCACCAGCGCGAGCGCGCGCGCGACGAAAAACTTCGGCATTTCCGGTTTCTCCCGGCTGGATCAGCCTTCGAGCGTCGCTTCGCTGTCGGCGCCGGCCTCCGCAGGGGCCTCGGCAGCGGCCCCGGGGTCGGTTTCGGGGGCGGCCCCTGGGGCGTCCTCCGCAGCCGCCGGCACGCCGACCTCCGCCTTCAGGTTGGCCTCCGCCTTGGCGGCCTCTTTCTCAGCGGCCTTGCGGGCCCGCTCGGCGGCGCGCTGCGCCTTCTCGATGACGGCATTGAGCTCGCCCTGGCCGCAGAGTCCGAGCAGCACCGGGTCGCGCGGCTGGATGTTGGCCATGTTCCAGTGGGTCCGCTCGCGCACCGCGATGATGGTGTTCTTGGTGGTGCCGATCAGCTTGCTGATCTGGGCGTCCGAGACCTCGGGATAGTTGCGCAGCAGCCAGGCGACGCCGTTCGGCTTGTCCTGGCGCTTGGCGACCGGGGTGTAGCGCGGGCCCTTGGTCCGCTTCGCCGGCTGCGGCAGGTCCTGCTTGGCGAGCCGCAGGCGCGCCGTGGCATCGGCCTCGCAGCGCTTGATCTCGTCCTTGGTCAGCTGGCTGTTGGCGATGGGATCCAGGCCCTGCATCCCGGTCGCGATCTCGCCGTCGGCGATCCCCTGGACCTCCAGGGGATGCAGGCCGCAGAAGTTCGCGATCTGGTCGAAGGTCAGGGCAGTGTTCTCCACCAGCCACACAGCGGTGGCCTTGGGCATAAGCGGCTTGGACATACTTCCTCCATCGGCAGGCCGGCTCGCGTGCCGAACAAGCCCAGCGGGCCGGATTGCCCGCAGATCACCCTCACGCTAAATGGGGGATAGCCGAAATATAGGCGCCGGGACCGGCGCTGGAAAGCCCGTAGCGCGCCGCCGGCCGCTCTGTCGCATAAGCGTCATCAAGCGTCATAGGGTCAGGACGATCTTGCCGATATGGCTGCTGCTCTCCATCAGGCGGTGGGCTTCGGCCGCCTCGGCCAGGGGAAAGGTCTTGTACATCACCGGCTTGACGTCCCCGGACTCGAGCAGCGGCCAGACCTTGTCCTTGAGGTTCCGGGCGATGGCCGCCTTGAAGTCGAAGGGCCGGATGCGCAGGGTCGAGCCGGTCACCGTCAGGCGCTTCAGCATGATCGGCAGAAAGTTGACCTCGACCTTGGGGCCGTTCAGGAAGGCGATGAAGACCAGGCGGCCGTCGGGCGCCAGGGCCTTGATATCGCGGGCGATGTAGTCGCCGCCGACCATGTCCAGGATCAGGTCGACGCCCTCGCCCGTCGCCTCGGTCACGACCTCGACGAAGTCCTCCTCGCGGTAGTTGATCGCCCGTTCGGCGCCCAGCTCCTCGCAGGCCCGGCATTTCTCGGCCGAGCCGGCGGTCGCGAAGACCCTGGCGCCGAAGCGCGCGGCGAGCTGGATCGCCGTGGTGCCGATGCCGCTGGAGCCGCCGTGCACCAGGACGCTCTCGCCGGACTGCAGGCCGCCGCGGTCGAAGACGTTGGACCAGACCGTGAAGAAGGTCTCGGGCAGGGCCGCCGCCTCGGCCAGGCTCAGGCCCTTGGGCACCGGCAGGCACTGGCCCACCGGCGCGGTGCAGTACTCGGCGTAGCCGCCGCCGGCGACCAGCGCGGTCACCTGGTCGCCGCCGTGCCAGCCGGTGACCCCGGGGCCGGTGGCCACGACCTCGCCGGCCAGCTCCAGGCCCGGGATGTCGGTCACCCCCGGCGGCGGCGGATAGCCGCCCTTGCGCTGCAGGACGTCGGGCCGGTTGACCCCGGCGGCCGCGACCTTGATCAGCAGCTCGCCTTCCCCGGGCTTGGGCACCGGCCGGGTTCCGGGGACCAGGGCCTCGGGCCCGCCCGGCTCCGGGATCTCGATGGCGGTCATGCTGTCCGGTATCTGGTACATCCTGCTCTCTCCAACGCTTGACTGCGGCCCTGGCGCCCTGCAGCCGATCTAGTATCATGAGGCCAAGGATGGCAAGCGCCGCATCTTCGAGGGGCCCGAGATGGAACTGGAAGACCTGGAACCCAGAACCAAGCAGCCGAAACCCAAGGACCTGGAGAGCCTCGGGGTCGAGGAGCTGGAGGACTACCTGGCCAAGCTGCAGGCCGAGGCCGAGCGGGTGAAGGAGAAGATCGCCGCCAAGAAGGCCTATCTCTCCGGCGCCGATTCGCTGTTCAAGAGCTAGCCGGCGGCCCGGCGTCCACGGCCGCGCAGATAGAGCAGCCAGCCGAGCGCGCCCAGGGTCAGCACGATCACCAGCCAGCCGACCCGCGGGCTGAAGGGGCAGCGCGCCCCGGGCGGCATGCGCCAGGGCCCGCCCCTGGGCGACAGCACCACGTGCGCGATCGGCAGCAGGTAGAAGACGATCAGGACCAGCCAGGCGACGAGCGGAGACATGACGCTCGCCATTCTGCGTCGTGACTGGCATCGACGCCAGCCGGGCGGCGGCTTTTCCTTTTCCCTCCGGACGGAAGCCACTATGTAAGCGCCGTACGGGCAAGCGGCGGAGTGGAGCGGATGCTCAAAGGCAAGACGGCTTTGGTGACGGGTTCGACCAGCGGCATCGGGCTGGGGATCGCCTGCGCCTTGGCGGGGCAGGGCTGCAACCTCGTCCTCAACGGCTTCGGCGATGCCGCGGAGATCGAGGCGCTGCGGCAGAGGATCGCCGAGCAGGAGGGCGTCGAGGTCCGCTACTCCGGCGCCGACCTCTCCAAGCCGGAGGAGATCGCGGCCATGGTCGCCGAGGCCGAGGCGGCCTTCGGCGGGCTCGACATCCTGGTCAACAACGCCGGCATCCAGCACACCGACCCGGTCGAGGCCTTTCCGCCCGAGCGCTGGGACGCGGTCATCGCGATCAACCTGACCGGCGTCTTCCACTGCATCCGCGCGGCCCTGCCCGGGATGCGCGAACGCGGCTGGGGCCGGATCGTCAACATCGCCTCGGCCCACGGCCTGGTCGCCTCGGTCAACAAGAGCGCCTACGTCGCCGCCAAGCACGGCGTGGTCGGCCTGACCAAGGTCGTGGCGCTGGAGACCGCCGAGGCCGACATCACCTGTAACGCCATCTGCCCGGGCTGGGTCCTGACCCCGCTGGTCAAGCAGCAGATCGAGGCCCGCGCCGAGAAGGAGGGCATCCCGGTCGCGCAGGCGGAACACGACCTGCTCTGCGAGAAGCAGCCCTCCAAGGCCTTCGCGACCGTCGAGCAGATCGGTGCGCTGGCGGTCTTCCTCTGCGGCCCGGCCGCGGCCCAGATCACCGGCACCACCCATTCCATCGACGGCGGCTGGACGGCGCAGTAGGCGCCCCCCCTTTTCTCCCCAGGGCCGCTCAGGCGTCGCCGGCCCAGGCCCGCAGGATTGCGACGAAGCGTTTCAGGCGCTTGTCCGCGCCCCCGACCTCCGGCAGGTGCACGAAGCCGGCGTCGGTCCCGGGAAGGTCCGTCGCCGCAAGGTGCGCCGCAGTGAAGAAGACGTGGTTGCAGACGTAGCCGCCGGCGTCGCGCGAGAACGCCACCTCCTCGCCGAGGTCGCGGGCCGTCTCGGCCATGCGGCCGAGGGGCAGGCTGTTCCAGTAGCCGACGGGCGCCTCCTCGACGATGCGCCGTCGCAGCCGGACCTCGCCGTCGTTGTCGGGCGCGGCGGAGTCGTCGAGGTTCAGCGCCACCTGCTCGAAGCGCAGCTGGGCCGTGCCGGCGGCGAGCCCGAGCATCAGCACCCGGCGCGGCCGATGGGCCCGGAGCAGCTCGCCGATGCCGGCCCCGGCGCGGCGGTAGGAGGTCGGCAGGACGGCGGTGACGACCCCCGCTTCGCCCAGCGCGCCGAGCGCCGTCACCGCGAGCTCCGAGGCATTGCTGTGCGCGCCGCCGAAGGGCTCGAAGCCCGTCACCAAGGTCGTCATGGCCGCCCGTCCCCCATATCGCCCGTCCCCCATATCGCCCGTCCCCCATATCGCCTGTCAAAGTCCTGTCGTATCTTGCGGTCTATAGTGTCGCTCCAGACCAATAGCAGGACTTCAGCGAGGAAATAGGGCAGCATGAGCAAAGAACGGGGTGAGCCGAGGGAGCAGAGCTGGGTCGAGGCGGAGCTGGAGGACAGCTTCGACGAAGAGCTCGAGATGGAGATCGACGACGAGCGCATCGCCAGAGAGCTGCGGACGATCACCGACCTCAAGCACAAGTCGACCCTGCAACGGCGGGTCTACTTCCACGAGCTGTTCCGCCTGCAGGCGGAGCTGGTGAAGCTCCAGGACTGGGTCGTGGCCAACAAGTACAAGCTGGTCGTGGTCTTCGAGGGGCGCGACGCGGCCGGCAAGGGCGGCGTGATCAAGCGCATCACCCAGCGCCTCAACCCGCGGGTCTGCCGGGTCGTGGCCCTGCCGGCGCCGACCGAGCGCGAGAAGTCCCAGTGGTACTTCCAGCGCTACGTCCCGCACCTGCCGGCCGGCGGCGAGATCGTGCTCTTCGACCGCTCCTGGTACAACCGCGCCGGGGTCGAGCGGGTCATGGACTTCGCCACCCCGGACCAGGTCGGCGAGTTCTTCTTCGACGTCCCGGAGTTCGAGCGGATGCTGGTCCGCTCGGGCATCAAGCTCATCAAGTACTGGTTCTCGATCACCGACCAGGAGCAGCAGCTCCGCTTCCTGATGCGGATCCACGATCCGATGAAGCAATGGAAGCTGAGCCCGATGGACCTGCAGTCGCGGGTCCGCTGGGAGGACTACACCAAGGTCAAGGAGGAGATGCTCGAGCGGACCAACATCCCGGAAGCGCCCTGGTTCATCGTCGAGGGCAACGACAAGAAGCGGGCCCGGCTCAACTGCATCCACCACCTCCTGCAGCAGATGCCCTACGCGGAGGTCCCGCAGGAGCCGGTCACGCTGCCCGAGCGCGCGCACAACCCGAACTACGAACGCAAGGTCCTGCCCGACGAGCTCTACGTCCCGGAGGTCTTCTAAGGACCCGTCAGTACCAGATCTCCATCCTCAGGCCCCTGGCGTCCCGCAGCGGGTCCTCGGGCAGGCGGACGGCCTCGCCCCGGAGCATGCGGCCGGCGGCGAGGGCGCAGGCCGCGGCGTCGATGACGTCGTCGGGCTGGACCTGGGCGCGGGGGAAGCGGTCGAGCAGCGGCGCCACGCCCTTCAGCCCGGACGCGGCCAGCAGCCCCAGGCGGGCCTCCCGGCCCTCCGCGCTGCGCTTGCCGGGCAGCGGCGCCCAGCCGTTCAGGTGGTGGAAGATCAGCTCGGGATGGGCCTCGCGGACCCGGTCCTGGTCCGCGGGGCCGAGGGCCGCGTCGACCTCGCGGATCTTGGGCAGGATGTTCCAGCTCTGCTTGCTGAGGCCGCAGCTCTCGCGGCGCCGGCCCTCGTCCTGGGCCTCCGCCCAGGAGCCGCAGTCCAGCATGTAGCGGCGGGGGGCGGGAAAGACGCTGGACTTCCGGCCGCGCGGCAGGAGCCGCCGGGCCGCGACGTCGCAGCCCCTGGCACCCCTATCGGCCAGCCCGATGGGCATGTCGACCGCCAGCATCGCGGCCCGCCCCCGCTCGGCGGCCAGCGCCGACCAGTCCGTCGCCAGGCTCGCCTTCAATTCGCCGGATTCCGGTTCCAGAATCACCACCAGCCAGCCGGCGCGACAGCCGTCGAGGCCGAGAATCTGTATTTTTTCCACAGATTTTCCTTTGCTGGGCATATTTGGTTAAGAAATTAACCATTTGTTAGGAACCGCTCACTATTTTGGGCAGTGACGGTATTGGTTCCTGTCCTCCCACGGGAGCCTGGCACGTCGCTCTGACGTGTATCCGTTCCTTGAATGCCTCCCTGTTGACTTGCCGCCCGGCCTTTTGGCCGGGCGGCCTTGTTTTTTTGCGCGGGTTTTCCCTTATGCCAGAATCCATTCTTGACCACATTGTGGCAGCACCATAGTCTCTCCTCCCACGGCAAGTTGACAGGTTGAGGCTTCAAAGAACAAGGAGGGCGTGAGCCGGTGAGAACCGGGCTCAAAGCCCTCCAAGTTCTTTTGAAGCCATATTTTTTTCAAGCACGCCCAGGACTTTTCCGGCCTTTGCCTGACGCCCGGGACCAGCGGGCCGCGCTTGCGCGGCGGCGCTGGCCACTGCGGCCGTTTCCTGTAAGGTGGCGCTGGATCGAACTGCGCTCGATCGGCCTCGATGGAGCGCAGGTAATTCGATCTATTTCATATAGATAGAGATGCGCCATGGCCGATCCGAAGTTCCTCAAGTTCGACACCCTCAGCCTCCACGCCGGACAGCGGCCCGATCCGACCACCGGCTCCCGGGCGGTGCCGATCTACCAGACCACCTCCTATGTCTTCCGCGACACCGACCACGCCGCGGCGCTCTTCAACCTTGAGCGGACCGGGCACATCTATTCGCGGATCTCCAACCCGACCACGGCGGTGCTGGAGGAGCGGGTGGCGGCCTTGGAGCAGGGCGTCGGCGCGGTCGCCACGGCCTCCGGCCAGGCCGCCCTGCACCTGGCGATCACGACCCTGACCGGGCAGGGCGGTCACATCGTCGCCTCGGCCTCGCTCTACGGCGGCAGCGTCAACCTCCTGGCCCTGACCCTGCCGCGCTTCGGCATCGAGACCACCTTCGTCAAGCCGCGCGACCTCAAGGGCATCGAGGCGGCGATCCGGCCTGAGACCGCCCTGATCTTCGCCGAGACCCTGGGCAACCCGGGCCTCGAGGTCCTCAACATCCCGGCGGTCTCCGAGATCGCCCACCGCGCCGGCCTGCCGCTGCTGATCGACAACACCTTCGCCAGCCCCTACCTCTGCCGGCCGGTCGAGTTCGGCTGCGACCTGGTCATGCACTCGGCGACCAAGTGGCTGGGCGGCCACGGCGTCGCGATCGGCGGCGTCGTCGTCGACGGCGGCCGCTTCGACTGGGAGAAGAGCGGCCGCTTCCCGACCCTGACCGAGCCCTACGCCGGCTACCACGGCATCGACTTCGCCGAGGAGTTCGGCCCCCAGGCCTTCTGCATGCGGGCCCGGGCCGAGGGCCTGCGCGACTTCGGCGCGGCCATGAGCCCGGCCAACGCCTTCCACATCCTGCAGGGCGTCGAGACCCTGCCGCTGCGGATGGAGCGCCACGTCGCCAACACCGCCAAGGTCCTGGAGTTCCTGATGGAGAGCGAGGCCGTGTCCTGGGTCCTGCATCCGACCCTGCCCAGCCACGAGGACCACGAGCTGGCCAAGCGCCTGCTGCCCAAGGGCGCGGGCTCGATCGTCTCCTTCGGCGTCAAGGGCGGCCGCGCCGCCGGCCGGCGCTTCATCGAGGCCTGCGGCCTGGCCTCGCACCTGGCCAACGTCGGCGACGCCAAGACCCTGGTGATCCATCCGGCCAGCACGACCCACCAGCAGATGGACGCCGAGCAGCTGGCGGCGGCCGGGGTCGGCGAGGACATGATCCGGCTCTCGGTCGGCCTGGAGGACCCCGGCGACATCGTCGAGGACCTGCGCCAGGCCCTGCGCGCCTCCCAGAAGAGCTAAGGACGGCCGGGATGGAGCTTCAGGTCGACGATAGGGCCGTCTTCGCCGCCACCGGGGGCCGGCCCTTCGATCCGCGCCTGCCGGCGGTGGTCTTCCTGCACGGCGCCGGCATGGACCATACGGTCTGGGCCCTGCAGACCCGCTACTTCGCCCATCACGGCCGCTCGGTCCTGGCGGTCGACCTGCCGGGGCACGGCCGCTCCGAGGGGCCGCCGCTGGCGGATATCGGCGCCATGGCGGACTGGGTGCCCCGGCTCCTGGCGGCCGCCGGCCTGGCCGAGGCGGCCCTGGTCGGGCACTCCATGGGCGCCCTGGTGGCCCTGGACTGCGCCGCCCGCCACGGCGATGCGGTGGCGGCCATCGCCCTGCTCGGCGCCGCGCCCGCCATGCCGGTGCATCCCGACCTCCTGGCCGCGGCCGAGGCCAACAACCACCTGGCCTACGACCTGGTGACCTCCTGGGGGCACGGGCCGGCCGGGCATCTGGGCGGCAACACGGCGCCGGGCCTCTGGCTGATGGGCGGCGGGGGGCGCCTGCTGGAGGCGGCGAAGCCCGGCGTGCTGTTCAACGACCTGCGGGCCTGCGCCGCCTACGGGGCGGGCCCGGAGGCGGCGGCGGCCGTGGCCTGTCCGGCCCTGCTGGTGCTCGGGTCCGAGGACCGCATGACCCCGGCCAGGGCCGGGCGCAAGCTGGCCGAGGCGATCCCCGGCGCCCGGGTCGAGGTCGTCGCCGGCAGCGGCCACATGATGATGGCCGAGAAGCCCGACGAGACCCTGGACGCCCTCAAGACCCTTCTGTGAGCCCGGAATGACCGACAGTCCTGCCGAAGCCCGCGCCGGCTATCCCCACTTTCTGACCATCCCGACGCGCTGGATGGACAACGACATCTACGGCCACGTGAACAACGTGGTCTACTACTCCTACTTCGACACGGTCATAAACGAATACCTGATCGACCAGGGCGGGCTCGACATCCACGATGCCGAGGTGATCGGGGTCTGCGCCGAGTCCGCCTGCCGCTTCCGGGATTCCTTCGCCTTCCCGGAGCCGGTCGAGGCCGGGCTGCGGGTCGCCGAGCTGCGCAATCGCGCGGTGCGCTACGAGATCGGGCTGTTCAAGGCCGGGGCGGAGACGGCGGCCGCGACCGGGCACTTCGTCCACGTCTTCGTCGAGCGGGCGGCGATGCGCCCGACGCCCATACCCGAGCCGATCCGGACCGCCCTGGCACGATTGCTCGTGGCTTGAGGGCGAGTTGTCCGGGAAAGGCTTCGGGTGGGCTCATCCTTCGACAAGGGGCGCAGCCCGGCGCTTCGCGCGGATGAGGCGGTCAGCTCAGCGCTCGCCCTCACGCTGAGCTTGTCGAAGCGGGAGGGCGGTTGCAGGTCGGGATCTTGCGGCTTCCTACAGCTCCACCAGGTGGTTGGGCAGCTCGTCCGGGTTGCGCGGCTCGGCCGGAAAGTGCTCGGCCAGCAGGTCGCCGCAGCGCTCCACGGCGGCCATGAAGGCCTCCGCGGTCTGCTTGGCCCGGACCTTGGCCACGAAGTCGCGGACGATGCCGTCCCAGGATCCGGGCGGGACCCGGTCGTTGATGCCCTGGTCGGCCATGATCTCGACGTAGCGCTCGGCCACCGAGACGAAGATCATGATGCCCGAGCGGCCCTCGGTGTGGTGCAGGCCCTGCTCGACGAACTGGGACCGCGCCAGGCGGCCGGCCCGCTGGCGCTTCACGGACCTCGGGATCAGCCGCATCTTGATCGGCCGCCAGCGGGTCAGCAGCCCGAGGGCGAGGAAGACCACGATCTGGATCTGATAGATCTGCATGGCCGAAAGCGGCAGGTCCAGAAGCACCAGGGGCAGGGGGGTCAGCAGGGCGGCCCCGGCGGCCCAGAGCAGGGGCAGGAAGGGATAGTCGTCCGCCTCCCGGGCGATGATCGTCACGATCTCGCCGGCGGTGCGGCTTTCCGCCTCCTGGATGGCCCGGGCGATCCGCGCCTTGTCCTCGTCCTTGATGAAATCCATGGTTACCAGCTCCCCGACGATCCGCCGCCTCCGAAACTCCCTCCGCCCCCGCTGAAACCGCCGCCACCGCCGCCGAAGCCTCCACCGCCGAAACCGCCACCAAAGCTGCCCCAGCCGCTCCCGGATCGGCGGTCAGCGTCGTAATAGGTCCAGGTCTGGCCGTCGTCATCAAGGTGTTTTTTGTGGCGACCTTGGCCCGGCGCGGCCCCGTATTTGTAGTTCAAGAAGAACGCTAGCAGAAACACAAAAAGAAAGCCGCCGAAAGCTGCAATTACAACGATTTCGTCGGAATTCCGCTTTTTCGAGGTCTTGCGGGCCGGCGCCTTGTAGCTGCCGGCGATGGCCTTGAGCATGGCCTCGACCCCGGCTGTGATGCCGGCCTCGTAGTCGCCCCGCTTGAAGCGGGGCGTGATCTCGTTCTCGATGATGGCACGGGACAGGACGTCGGTCAGCTCGCCCTCCAGGCCGTAGCCGACCTCGATGCGGAGCTTGCGCTCCTTGGGCGCGACGATCAGCAGGGCGCCGTTGTCGCGCCCGGCCTGGCCGATCTGCCAGTGCCGGCCCAGTTCGACCCCGAAGCGCTCGATGCTGTAGCCCTGGAGCGAGGGCAGGGTGACCACGACCACCTGGTTCGAGGTCTGCGCCTCATGGGCTTCGAGTTGCCGCTCCAGACGCCCCTCGGCGGCGGCCGACAGCAGGCCGGCGCCGTCGACGACCCGGCCGGTCAGGGCCGGGAACTCCGGCGCCGCCAGGGCCGGACCGCCGGCCAGCAGCAGCGGCAGCAGCAGCAGGGCCAGGCGCCTGGCCGGCCCCCGCTCGCGGGTGCCCGGGGCCGGGGTCATTGGAACGACACCTTGGGCGGCTCGCTGGAGGCCTCGGGGGCGCTGAAGGTCTCCTTCAGCTTGAGCTCGCTGTAGAGGAGGGCCGCCCAGATCCGGCCGGGAAAGGTCCGCAGCTCGGTGTTGAAGGCCTGGACCGACTGGATGTAGTCGCGGCGTGCGACGGCGATGCGGTTCTCGGTGCCCTCCAGGCTCGATTGCAGGCTCAGGAAGTTCTGGTTCGAGGTCAGGGTCGGGTAGCGCTCGACAACGACCAGGAGCCGGGCCAGGGCCTGGCTGAGGGCGCCCTGGTTGGCCTCGAACTGGCGGAAGGCCTCGGGATTCTCGATGATGTCCTTGGGGATGGTCATCTGCGCCACCTTGGCGCGGGCCTCGACCACGGCGGTCAGGACGTCGCGTTCCTGGCCGGCGAAGCCCTTGACCGTCTCGACCAGGTTGGGGATCAGGTCGGCGCGGCGCTTGTACTGGTTCTCGACCTGGGCCCAGGCGGCCTTGGTCGCCTCGTCGCGGGTCGGCAACTCGTTGACGCCGCAGGCGCTGAGCGAAAGGCCGAGCAGGAGGGCCGACAGGAGTCGGGTCGCGTGCCGCCATGCCATGGTTCATCTCCCCCGGTTAATGGTCCCTGCGCGCCTGGCGTGTGATAGCAGACCATTTCGCCACTGTCGGCGCGAAATTCGCCTCCTCCGGCCCGCCGCTTCGGGGCCGTCGTTAACAGACTGTCGGACGTTCAAGGGTTGTCGGGACGGGAAGGGCCCGGCCGGAGACCGGCCGGACCCCCCAAAGGCCTGGCCGCGGTCAGGCCGCCTTCTGCTCGATGGACTTGGCCTTGCCACCGACGGTGTTGATCGCGATCTGCCGGGGCTTCATCGCCTCGGGCACCTCGCGGACCAGGTCGATGTGCAGGAGGCCGTTCTCGAGCCGCGCACCGGTGACCTGGATATGGTCGGCCAGGTCGAAGCGGCGCTCGAAGGCGCGGCGCGCGATGCCGCGGTGCAGGAACTTCTGCTCGGCGTCCTTCTTCTCGGCCTTGCCGCTGACGACCAGGGTGCCTTCGCGGACCGTCACATCGAGGGCGTCCTCACCGAAGCCGGCAACCGCCATCGAGATGCGGTAGTCGTCCTCGCCCAGCTTCTCGATGTTGTAGGGCGGGTAGGAGACGGCTTGGTCGTCGATGCGCGTGGCGCTGTCGAGAAGTCGCGCCATGCGGTCGAAACCGACGGTGGAACGGAAAAGGGGGGTCAGGTCGAAACTATGCATCGCCACATCCTCCTTGAGCGATATGGTTAAAATTGGTCCGCCGACTTCGGCCGGACCGCTTCATCTGCGTTCCTCATGGAGACCCTGACTCAGGCGTCTTCCCGGAACACGCTGGATATGGGGAGGCCTTGCTTGTTTTTCAAGGGCTTCCGCCTTGGCGCCACGCTGGCGTCATCAAAATAATTTTAAGCATCTGTCGGTGTTTTTCTGTTATTATGTACAAGATGCTAAGTATTAGATCTTGATTCTTTAGGTTTTGTCGAGAGTTTATCTTGTCTGATCAGCAGCCAGCGGTGGCGTTCTTTGACAGCACCTACGAGGAGGCCCTGGGCCTGGCCTGCGAGCTGCGCGATCACATCGCGGCCAAGGGCGGCCAGGAAAGGCCCGCGCCCGAGGAATACTATGCCCGCCTCCACGGCAGTTGCGAGTGCCTGCGCATGACCGCCCGGCTGACCCAGGTCATCGCCTGGTTCCTGGTCCAGAAGGCGGTGCACGCCGGCGAGCTGAGTCGGGAAGACGCCCGGGCGAGCCAGCACCGGCTCGGCGGGCAGGCGGTCTGCGAGCCGGGCCGCGAGCTGAAGGGGGCCGAGCTGCCGCCCGTGCTCTCGGACCTGCAAAGGCGCACGGCCGAGATCTACGCCCGCGTGGCGCGTCTGGATGCCATGATGAATGCGTGAGGCCCGCGCGACGGCGGGGCCGGCCTACTTGTCTTCCTTCAGCCCCAGGCCCTGGAAGCGCTTGTTGAACTTGGCCAGCTGACCGCCGGTGTCGACCAGGCGATGGACGCCGGTCCAGGCCGGATGGGTCTTGGGGTCGATGTCCAGGCGCAGGCTGTCTCCGGCCTTCCCGTAGGTCGACCGGGTGGTGAAGGTCGAGCCATCGGTCATGATGACCGTGATCTCGTGGTACTCGGGGTGGATTCCGTCCTTCATCGTCCTGCTCCTTCAGCGGCGGCGGGTGTATACCTGAGCCGGGCGAGCTTGGCAAGGGCCCCGAGGCAGGGATCCGGGGGCGGGGCGGGCCTTGTGGTTTCGCGGAATCATCGGCCGTCCCGAGGTTGCCGGGCGCGGGGGCTTGGGCTAGGGATAACGGCCGTTTTCGAGCCCGGAAGGACCATGCAGCCGAAGACCGATCGACAGCGTCGAAGCCGGACTCCCCGCCCCGGCGAGGCGGCCCGATGAGGGGCGCCGGATCCAAGGCGGGCAAGCAGGAGGAGCGGCCCCGCAGCCGGCACCTGGGCGAGCTCGGCCACCTCTGGCGCTATGTCCGACGCTATCCCTGGCAGCTCGCCGGCGCCTTCGTGGCCCTGGTGATCGCCGCGGGCACGGTCCTGGCGATGGGCGTCGGCCTGCGCCGCCTGGTCGACGACGGCTTCACCGGCGGCAACGCGGCGCTGCTCGATCAGGCGGTCTTCGTGCTCTTCGGCGTGACCCTGGTGCTCGCCGCCTCCAGCTTCGCCCGCTTCTACCTGGTCTCCTGGATCGGCGAGCGGGTGGTCGCCGACATCCGCAGGGAGGTCTTCGACCACGTCATAACCCTGCCGCCCTCCTACTTCGAGGTGACCCGCAGCGGCGAGGTCATCTCCCGCCTGACCACCGACACCACGGTGCTGCAGGTGGTGGTCGATTCCACAGTCTCGATCGCGATCCGCAACGCCCTGCTCCTGATCGGCGGCACGGTCCTGCTGATCGTCACCTCTCCCAAGCTGACCGGGCTGGTGTTCCTGGTCGTGCCGCTGATCCTGCTGCCGATCCTGGTCTACGGCCGCAAGGTCCGGCGCCTCAGCCGCGTCACCCAGGACCGGGTCGCCGACGTCGGCGTCTACATCAACGAGTCGATCGGCGAGATCCGCACCGTCCAGGCCTTCGGGCACGAGCCCGAGGACCGCAAGAGCTTCGCCGGCCGGGTCGAGGACACCTTCCGTGCCGCGGTCGCGCGGATCCGGGCGCGGGCCCTCTTGACCGCCGCGGTCATCGTCTTCGCCTTCGGCGCGATCAGCGTGATCCTCTGGATCGGCGGCCACGACGTGCTCTCCGGGCGGATCTCCGGCGGCGAGCTCTCGGCCTTCGTCTTCTACGCGGTCGTGGTGGCCGGATCGATCGGCGCCTTGAGCGAGGTCATCGGCGATCTGCAGCGCGCGGCCGGCGCGACCGAGCGGCTGCTGGAGCTGCTGTCGACCCGGCCGGAGATCGCGGCGCCGGCGCAGCCGCGTCCGCTGCCCCTGCCGGCGCCCGGCGCGGTCACCTTTCGCGACGTAGAGTTCCGCTATCCCGCCCGGCCCGAGCAGGCGGCGCTGCACGGCTTCGACGCCGAGATCCAGCCGGGCGAGAAGGTCGCCCTGGTCGGGCCCTCCGGCGCCGGCAAGTCGACCGTCTTCCAGCTGCTGCTGCGCTTCTACGATCCCCAGGAGGGCGCGGTCCTGCTCGACGGCGTCGACCTGCGCCAGGCCGATCCCGAGGCGCTGCGCGCGCGTATCGGCCTGGTGCCCCAGGAGCCGGTGCTGTTCTCCGCCAGCGTCCTGGACAACATCCGCTACGGCCGGCCCGAGGCCTCCGAGGCCGAGGTCCGGGCGGCGGCCGAGGCGGCCAACGCCCTGTCCTTCATCGACGAGCTGGCGCAGGGCTTCGACACTGATCTGGGCGAGCGGGGCGTGCGGCTTTCCGGCGGCCAGCGCCAGCGCATCGCCCTGGCCCGCGCGGTGCTCCGCGACCCGGCCGTGCTGCTGCTGGACGAGGCGACCAGCGCCCTGGACGCCGAGAGCGAGCGCCACGTCCAGCAGGCCCTGGAACAGCTCATGTCCGGCCGCACGACCCTGGTCATCGCCCATCGCCTGGCGACGGTGCTCAAGGCCGACCGGATCCTGGTCCTCGACCAGGGCCGGATCGTGGAAAGCGGCCGCCACGCCGAGCTGGTCCGCCGCGACGGCCTCTACGCCCGCCTGGCCGCCCTGCAGTTCGAGGACGCCGA
>JANQGU010000404.1 GCA_028282935.1 Kiloniellales bacterium | reverse complement strand
TGGGTCACCGGCAGGGCCTCGTGGAGCAGCGAGCAGGAGAAGACGATGGCCTCGCCGGCCTCGGGCCGGTAGAGGTGCGGGCCGAACTCGGGAAAGCGCAGGTGGCCGCCCTCGTAGCCCTCGTTGAGGTTGAGGGTCATGGCGAAGCGGCGGTGCGCGACCCCCGGCGTGTCGTTGTCCCGGTGCACGCTGAAGTGCCCGCCCTGGCTGCCCTCGTAGCAGCCGATCTTGAGGTTGTCGTAGCGGGTCGCGGCGAACTGGAAGCTCTTGGCGATCTCGGGCACGACCCGGCGCTCCAGGCGCCGCCACATCTCGGCCAGCAGGGCCGGCTCCGGATGGTGGTCCAGGCGGATCTTCTCCTTGTCGTCGATGTAGTGCTCGCGCCGGCCGTCGGCGAGGTCGCGCAGGGTGCCGGTGCGCTTCTTCTCGCCGGCCTCGTAGGCGGCGATCAACTCGCGGCAGAAGGCCGGCTCGAAGGCCCCGGGGACCAGCAGCGCCGGCGCCGTGCCGCGCAGCGCCTGCGGCGCCTCGGCGGCCTGTGCCTCCAGCCGCGCGGCGATGGTCTCGGCCAGCCCGGGCTCGGCGTTGTCGCGAAGGGCGAGCCTTATGCGGCCGCCCTTGTCGATCAGGAAGGCCGAGACCGCGGCCATCCCGAAGACCGGCTGCTGGGGCGCCAGGTTGTGGGCGGCGCCGTAGGCCCGGGCGGCGGCGCCCTGGGGATCGGCGTAGAGCGGGAAGGGAAGCTGAAGCTGGCCGACCGCGGCGGCGTTCCTGGCCGCCGGCTGCGCGGTGACGGCGAAGACGTTGACCTGGGCCTCGAGCCGCGGAAAGGCCGCGGCGAAGGCGCGCAGCATGGCCTGGCCGGCCGGGTCCGACGCGCTCGGCAGGAAGATCAGCACCGCGCCCTTGCCGCGCAGGGCCTGCGAAAGGAAGCCGCCGCCGCCCTGGTGGTCGAGCAGCTTGACGTCCGGCGCCCGGTCGCCGGCCTCCGGCGGCGGGCCCTGCGGCGCTGTCTGCTGAAAGGCCTTGATTGCTCTTCCCCCTTGTTTGTCCGGCGCCGGTCCTCACACCCCGGCCATGGTGCCAAGCGTCCCGGGTCCAGGCAACAGCGCGGGCCTCAGCGCTCGCTCGCCAGGCGCAGGCCGAGGGCGACGAAGATCGCGCCGGTGACGTAGGCGATGGCCGTCTGCATCCGGGCCAGGGCTTCCGCGACCGGCGGCAGCTTGACCAGGCAGGCGACCACGGCGTACCAGCCGCCGGCCATGACGACCACGGTCGCGACGACCAGGGCCTTGAACCACAGCGGGGCGTCGGGCGGCACGGCGACGGCGAAGAGGCTGGCGAAGAAGACCGCGGCCTTGGGATTGCCGAGGTCGACGATCACCCCGCGCAGGAAGGCGCCGCGCGGGCTGAGCCGCCGGGCCGCCGGCGGCCCGGCGGTATCGGGCCGGGCCTCGCGGCGTGCCGCCAGGATCATGCGCAGGCCGAGGTAGGCGAGGTAGAGGCCGCCGGCGATCTTCACCGCCTGATAAAGCCAGGCCGCGCTCTGGAACAGCAGGCCGAGGCCGAGCAGGCTGGCCGTCGCCCAGACCGTGGTGCCCAGGGCGATGCCGGCGGCGACGGCCAGGCCCAGGCGCCGGGTCTGGCGGCTCGCGGTATAGGCCGTCATGAAGAAGTTGGGGCCGGGACTGAGGACGGTAACGGACCAGATTCCGACGATCGTGGCCAAGCTGGCCCAAAGCGTGGCGGTCATTCTGGCTTCCTCCGTTGCAATCGCGGCGCCGGAGCGTTATCGCAGCGGCTGGCCGACTTGACCAGGGGCCGCGAGCGAGACCGAGCATGTCCGAAGCCGAACCAAAGACCCCAGCCAGGGCCGCGCCGGACTTCGACGCCGCCTTCCGGGAGCGCCTGCGCGACCTCCTGGCCTGGCGCCGCGACGTGCGCCGCTTCCGAAGCGACCCCCTGCCCGAGGCGGAGCTCGAGGCCCTGCTCGACCTCGCCTGCCTGGCGCCCTCGGTCGGCAACAGCCAGCCCTGGCGCTTCGTGCGGGTCGACGACCCGGCCCGGCGCGCCGCGGTGATCGCCAACTTCGAGCGCTGCAACGCCGAGGCCCTGGCCGACTACGACGGCACGCGGCGGCGGCTCTATGCCGGGCTCAAGCTCTCGGGCCTGCGGGAGGCGCCGGTGCAGCTCGCGGTCTTCGCCGACGAGACCACCGCCAGCGGCGCCGGCCTCGGCCGCCGGACCATGCCCGAGACCCTGCGCTACTCGGCGGTGCTGGCGGTGCACACGCTCTGGCTCGCGGCGCGGGCCCGCGGCCTGGGTCTGGGCTGGGTCTCGATCCTGGACCCGGAGGCACTGACGGCCTGCCTCGAGGTGCCGGCGGGCTGGCGCTTCGTCGCCTACCTCTGCCTCGGCTACCCGGTCGAGGAGCACGAGGATCCGGAGCTGGAGCGCCACGGCTGGCAGGGCCGCGACGCGGCAAGCCGCAAGGTCCTGCAGCGCTAACCTTCAGACGTGCAGCGACCGCCTTCCTGCACCGGCGGGCAGGGCACCGTGCCGTAGGAGCAGAAGACGCAGCAGTCGCCGGGCTTCGGCTTCAGCACCGCGCCGCAGCCCTGGCAGTCGTAGAAGTACTGGCAGGCGTCCGTCGGCATGGTCTCGGTCCGGCGATGGCCGCAGAGCGGGCAGGTCAGGGTCGATTCGCGTTCGGTCATTCGGCTCGGCACCGCTTCAGGCTGCGCCCTCGCAGGATGCAATGCCTGGCGCAGACGGACAGACTCAGGCCCCTTATCTCCCAAGCCTAGCAGATCGCGGCCGCCGACGTATCTGGACCTCGATGCGGCGCGAAGACGCTTGTCCTGCGAACTTCGCTTGGCTTAGGCTCGCGGCTGCAACGGTTCCCGTTTCGGGATCAAAAGGGAATGGGGTGAGGCGCCGATCTTCGGAGGCCGAAGCCCCGGCTGCCCCCGCAACTGTAGGCGGGTGACGCGGGTCCAGGTTCGAGCCACTGGGAAACCGGGAAGGCGGGACCCGCGCTCCAAACCCGCGAGCCAGGAGACCTGCCGTTGCACCCGCCACTTGCGAAGCCGCCGGGCGGGGGAACCGGCGGGCTCGACGGCCGGCGCCAGACGGCGCCGCGCCCTTCGCAAAGGGCATGGGTCTTTGGACCGAGAAAGGGAAGGGAAACCCATGTCACGTCATACAGCCACCGGCGTCCTGAGCCTTGCGGCACTTCTGCTGAGTTCCGGATCGGCCTTCGCGCATCACGCGACGGACTACCAGATGCCGCAGACCTTCGTGCACGGCCTGCTCTCCGGCCTCGGGCATCCGATCATCGGTCCGGACCATCTGGCCTTCATCCTGGCGATTGGCCTGATCGGCACGCTCTTCGCGCGCGGCTACCTGCTGCCGCTGGCCTTCGTGGCCGCGACCCTGGCCGGCTGCGTCCTCCACCTCGCCGAATGGAACCTGCCGGTCGTCGAGCCGGTGGTCTCCGGCACGGTGATCCTGGGCGGCGCGCTGCTCGCCTTCTA
>JANQGU010000384.1 GCA_028282935.1 Kiloniellales bacterium | reverse complement strand
CAAGCCGGTGGCGCCGGGCGACATCCTCGAGCTCAAGGTGACCCGGCTGCGCGGCCGCCCGACGGTCTGGAAGTGCCGGGGCGAGGCCACGGTCGACGGTACCCTGGTCGCCGAGGCCCAGTTCACCGCCATGATCCTCGACCGGGAACCGGAATAGCCCGCCAGGCCGTCGAGGCGGGCGCCGCGCGGTTTCAGGCCGGCAAGGCTTCGGCGATACGGCCCGCGAGGTACTCGTAGTCGAGCTTCAGGGGCCCAAGCAATCCGGGATCCTTCTCAAAGCTCTCGATGAGGCCTTGTGCCAGGTCCTTGATCCGATCGTCGGAGCGGTCGGAGCAAACGCCGCGACGATCCGGCGAAAGCCAGCGTCGCACGGCAACGCGGGCAATCTCATCCGCTGGCGAGGCGACCGGGCAACCTTCCTCCCAAGCCGACTCTACGGCTTTCATAGCCAGCCGGACGAGCTCTCGGCGACGAGCAGGCTCGACTTGGGCATTTTCCGCCATGAACGGCCGGGCCGAAGCTCAGCCCCGCTGGGCGAGCGGCACGAAGTCGCGCTGCGCGTGTCCGGTGTAGAGCTGGCGCGGCCGGCTGATCTTCTGGCTCGGATCCTCGATCATCTCCTTCCACTGGGCGACCCAGCCGACGGTGCGCGCGACGGCGAAGAGCACCGTGAACATCGAGGTCGGGAAGCCCATGGCCTTCAGGATGATCCCGGAATAGAAGTCGACGTTCGGGAAGAGCTTCTTCTCGGCGAAGTACTCGTCCTCCAGCGCGATGCGCTCCAGCTCCATCGCTAGGGCCAGGAGCGGCTCGTCCTTGATGCCCAACTCGTCCAGGACCTCGTGGCAGGACTTGCGCATGACCGAGGCCCGCGGGTCGTAGTTCTTGTAGACCCGGTGCCCGAAGCCCATCAGCCGGAAGGGATCGTTCTTGTCCTTGGCCCGGTCAATGAACTCGGGGATGCGCTCCTTGGTGCCGATCTCCTGCAGCATGGCGAGCACGGCCTCGTTGGCCCCGCCGTGGGCCGGACCCCAGAGCGAGGCGATCCCGGCCGCGATGCAGGCGAAGGGGTTGGCGCCGCTGGAGCCCGAGATGCGAACGGTCGAGGTCGAGGCGTTCTGCTCGTGATCGGCGTGCAGGATCAGGATCCGGTCCATCGCGCGGGCCAGGGTCGGGCTGACCTTGTATTCCTCCGCCGGCACGCTGAAGGTCATATGCAGGAAGTTCGCGGCATAGTCCAGGTCGTTGCGCGGATAGACGAAGGGCTGGCCGATGGAGAACTTGTAGGCCATGGCGGCGATGGTCGGCATCTTGGCGATCAGCCGGTGCGAGGCGATCATGCGCTGGTGCGGGTCGCTGATGTCGGTGGAGTCGTGATAGAAGGCGGAGAGGGCGCCGACCACACCGACCATGATCGCCATGGGGTGGGCGTCGCGCCGGAAGCCGCGATAGAAGTAGGTCAGCTGCTCGTGCAGCATGGTGTGGTAGGTGATTGTGTGCTCGAAGCTCTGCTTCTCGCCGGCGGTCGGCAGCTCGCCGTGCAGCAGCAGATAGCAGACCTCCATGAAGTCGCTGTTCTCCGCCAGATCCTCGATCTTGTAGCCGCGGTGCAGCAAAGTGCCTTCGTCGCCGTCGATGAAGGTGATCTTGGACTCGCAGCTGCCGGTCGAGGTGAAGCCCGGATCGAAGGTGAAGAGACCCGTCGAGCCGTAGAGCTGTCGAACGTCAACGACTGCCGGGCCGAGCACCGCCTCGTGGACCGGCAACTCCCATGACTGTCCGGTGGAATTGTCGGTTACCGTCACCGTACGCGGGGGCGACGCGGTCGCGGCCGAGCTCTTCTGGGTCATACCTCGGGTCTCCGGAAGTCGTGGACTGTCATGATTTTAGCTGCAGCGCAGCATAGAGACTCTTAACGCTGTAATCAAATGCGGCGCCTGGGTTTCAGGCCCCTCCGGCGGGCGGTGCGGCGAGGCGCGCCAGGCTTTCTTCGCGGCCCAGCAAGGCCATGACCTCGAAGATGCCGGGCGAGGCGTGAGAGCCGGTCAGGGCGGCGCGGAGCGGCTGGGCGACGGCCCCCAGCTTCACGCCCTGGGCCTCGGCGAAGGCCCGCACGACGGCTTCCAGGGCCGCCTCGTCCCAGGTCTCGCTGGCCTCGAGGGCGGCGACGAGCCCGGCCAGCAGGGCGCGCGCCGCTGGATCCAGGATCTTCGCCGCCTTGGCCGTCAGGCTTCTCGGCCGGACCAGAAGAAAGCCTGCGGCATCAGAGAGTTCGACCAGGGTCTTGGCCCTGGGCTTGAGGATCGGCATGGCCGCCGAGAGGCGGGCCCTGGCGTCGTCGCCGAGGGCGCTGTCGGCGCAGATCAGGCCGGCCAGGCGGTCGTCGTCGGCGTCCTTCAGGTAGTGCGCGTTGACGTTGTTCAGCTTCGCCATGTCGAAGCGCGAGGGCGAGCGGCCGATGCCGCCGAGGTCGAACCAGGCGATGGCCTCTTCGGTCGAGATGAACTCGTCGTCGCCGTGCGACCAGCCCAGGCGCAGCAGGTAGTTCCGCATCGCCTCCGGCAGGTAGCCCATCTCGCGATAGGCCTCGATTCCCAGGGCGCCGTGCCGTTTGGAGAGCTTGGCGCCGTCGTCGCCGTGGATCAGCGGGATGTGGGCGAAGGCCGGCGGCGCCCAGTCCATGGCCTGGTAGAGCACGGTCTGGCGGAAGGCGTTGGTCAGGTGATCGTCGCCCCGGAGGACCTGGCTCACGCCCATGTCGTGGTCGTCGACCACCACCGAGAGCATGTAGGTCGGCGTGCCGTCGGCGCGCAGCAGGACCATGTCGTCGAGCTGTTCGTTGGCCAGGGTGACCTGGCCCTGGACCCCGTCCTCGATGATCGTCTCGCCGTCCAGGGGCGCCTTGATCCGCACCACCGGTTCGACGCCGGCCGGTGCCTCCGCGGGGTCCCGGTCGCGCCAGCGGCGGTCGTAGACGGCCGAGCGGCCCTCGGCGCGGGCCTTCTGGCGCATCTCCTCCAGCTCTTCCGGGCTGCAGTAGCAGTGGTAGGCCTTGCCGGCCTCGACCAGGGAGCGGGCCACGGCGGCGTGGCGCTCGGCGCGCCGCGACTGGTAGACCTCTTCGCCGTCCCAGTCGAGGCCCAGCCATCGCAGGCCGTCCAGGATCGCGGCGATCGCCTCGGGCGTCGAACGCTTGCGGTCGGTGTCCTCGATGCGCAGCAGGAAGCGGCCGCCGTGGTGTCGGGCGTAGAGCCAGTTGAACAGGGCCGTGCGGCAACCGCCGATGTGCAGGAAGCCGGTGGGCGAGGGGGCAAACCGTGTGACGACGCTCATGGTCTCGGAATCTGATTTCGCTCAGTCTGGGGGCAGGGTTCTTCGCTCTGGCGGGGCTGCTTACCACAGTCGCCCCGCCTTGGCATGCATGGAAAGCCCGAGGGGGAAAGCCCGAGGGGGAAAGCCCAAAAGGGGGGAAGGTCATCGGCATGACGGAGGCGGTCGGCGGACCCATTCTGTCGCGGCTCCACGGCCTCGCGCCGCTGCGCCGCCTAGCCTCGGCCCTGGCGGCCGAGGGCGCCAGGGCCAGCCTCTGGCTGCCGGTCTGCCTGGGGCTGGGGATCGCAGGCTACTTCGCCCTGCCGCAGGAACCGCCGCCTTGGCTGCCTCTGCCGCTCGCGCTCGGCCTCGCGGCGCTCGCCGGGCTGGCCTGGCAGCGGCCGGCCCTGCGCGCGCCGGCCCTGGCGCTGGGCCTGCTCGGCCTCGGCCTCTTGGTCGCGATGCTGCGGACCGAGAGCGTCGCCGCGCCGGTGCTGACCGAAGAGCTCGGCCCGCGCTGGGTCTCCGGTCAGGTGGTCCAGGTCGAGATCGTGGAGTCCAGGCCGCGGCTGCTGTTGGACGATCCGACGGTCTCCGGCCTGCCGGCGGAGGCAACGCCCGCGCGGCTCAGGCTGCGGTTGCTCCGGCCCCTGTCGGACCTGCGGCCGGGGGCCTTCGTGAGCCTTCGAGCGGTGCTGCGGCCACCGCCCGAGCCGGCGGCTCCGGGCGCCTTCGACTTCGCGCGGCGCGCCTATTTCCAGCGCCTGGGTGCGGTGGGCTATGCCGTCACGGCGCCGCGGATCGACGGCTCGGCGGCCGGCGACGGCTGGTCCCGCGGCTTCCAGATCGCCTGGGCGGCGGCGCGCCAGGCGCTGGGCCAGAGGATCACCGCGGCGCTCGACGGGGTCCCGGGCGCGGTCGCCGTGGCCCTGATCACCGGCGACCGAAGCGCGATACCCGAGGCGGTGCTCGAGGACATGCGGCTCTCCGGCCTGGCGCATCTGCTGGCGATCTCGGGCTTGCACCTGGGCCTGGTCGCCGGCCTGGTCTTCTTCGCGGCGCGTGCCGGCCTGGTGCTGATCCCGGCCCTGGCCCTCCGTGTCCCGATCAAGAAGTGGGCCGCGGTCCTGGCCGCGGCGGCGGCCCTGGTCTACCTCTTCCTGGTCGGAGCCACGATTCCGACCCAGCGCGCCTATGTGATGGTCGCCCTGGCGCTGCTGGCGATCATCCTCGATCGCCAGCCGATCTCCCTGCGGCTGCTGGCGGCCGCGGCGGGGCTGATCCTGCTGCTGTCGCCCGAGAGCCTGCTCTCGGCCAGCTTCCAGATGTCCTTCGCCGCGGTGACCGCCCTGGTCGCCGGCTACGAATGGCTGAGCCGCCGCCGGGCGCCGGGCCCCCGGGACCGGGGGCTGCTGGCCCGCCTGGGCCTCTATCTCGGCTTCCTGCTGCTGTCCTCGGTGATCGCCAACCTGGCGACGGCGCCCTTCGCCGTCTTCCACTTCAACCGCCTGGCGGTCTTCGGGCTCCTCGCGAACCTGGTCGCCATCCCCTTGACCGCCTTTGTGATCATGCCCGCCGCGCTGGTCGCCATGCTGCTCCTGCCCCTCGGCCTGGAGGCCTGGCCCCTGGCGGCGATGGGCGCGGGCATCGAGCTGCTGCTGGCCGTGGCCGCGAAGATCGCCGGCCTGGAGGGCGCCGCCATCCCGGTCCGGGCCATGCCGACCTGGGGCCTGGCCGCGGCGAGCCTTGGCGGCCTCTGGCTCTGCCTCTGGGAGCGGCCCTGGCGGCTCCTCGGCCTGGCCGGGCCGCTGCTCGCCGTGGCCTCGATCGCGCTGGCGAGCCCGCCGGATCTGCTGGTCAGCGGCGACGGCAGGCTGCTCGCGGTCAGGGCCGGGGACGGCGGCCTGGTCTTCTCTTCCCTGAAGCGGCAGAGCTACCGGCGCGACATCTGGCTCCGCCGCTCCGGGAGCGAAACCGCGCAGGCCTGGGACCGGGGCGGTGGCCCGGCGGCCTCCGGCCTGCGCTGCGACGCCCTCGGCTGCGTCTTCGAGTTCGCACCGGGGCGGCGCCTGGGCTTGGCTCTGGCGGGCGAGGCGCTGGAAGAGGACTGCCGGCGGGTCGAGGTCCTGGTCAGCCTGGAGCCGCTGCGGGGCCTGGACTGCCCGGAACCGCGCCTGGTCATCGACCGCTTCGACCTCTGGCGCAACGGTGCCCATGCCGTCTGGCTGCGCGGCGGCCTGCCGCGAGTCGCGAGCGTGCGCGCCCTGCGCGGCGAGCGGCCCTGGGTCCGCAGGCCCGAGGCGTCGACGGCCCCGTCGCCCGACGGGCGGCCGGACGAATGACGTCGCCGTCGCTCTGGGAGGCCGCCGTCAGTACTGGCGCAGCAATCCGATCAGGCGTCCCTGGACCTTGACGCGATCGGGCGGGAAGATTCTGGTCTCGTAGGCGGGGTTGGCGGGTTCCAGGGCGATCGCCTGGCCACGGCGGCGCAGGCGCTTGAGGGTGACCTCCTCGCCGTCGATCAGGGCGACGACGATGACCCCGTTGTCGGCATGTTCCGAGCGCTCGATGATCACGGTGTCGCCGTCCAGAATCCCGGCGTCGACCATGGAGTCGCCCTCGACCTCGAGGGCGTAGTACTCGCCGCCGCCGATCAGCGAGGGCGGCACCTCGACGAAGCTGGAGTGGTCGCGCAGGGCCTCGATCGGCGTGCCCGCAGCGATCCGCCCGAAGAAGGGCAGCTCCATGGCGTTGGCGGCCGCCGGCGGCGTCTTGGCATGCTGCTGTCCGCTGAAATCGCCTTTGATGACGTTGGCGGGCAGGGCGGCCGGCGTCTCCATGTCGTCGGGCAGGCGCATGACCTCGACCGCGCGGGCCCGGTGCGCGAGGCGGCGGATGAAGCCGCGTTCCTCGAGACCCGTGATCAGCCGGTGGATACCGCTCTTCGACTTCAGGCCCAGTGCGTCCTTCATCTCGTCGAAGGAGGGCGACACGCCGTGGCGGTTGAGATGCTGGTGAATGAAGCTGAGCAATTCGTGCTGTTTTCGCGTGAGCATGTCGTGCGCCTCGCTTGGCCCCCTGCAGAATCGTCTTCGACCACAATATCTAGAACAAAACAAAAACTTTCTACATGTTCTAGTTTGGTTCTCTTATCGCGTCAAGGGGTGATATGGCAGGAAAATGACAACAGCGCCATAAGGGGTATTACCTGCTGCGTGCAGAAGCTTCCCGCAGCACTCAGATTCCGAGTAGCGGGCCGCCGAGACGCAGGATCTTCACGGGGTCGCCGGCCGCCGCCGCCGGGGCGTGGGGCGCGCGGACGATCAGGCAATCGGCCCGCGACAGGGTGGCGAGCATGGAGCTGTCCTGGCGCTCGAAGGGCAGCGCGGTCAGGCGGCCCGCCGCGTCCGCCTCGAGGCGGGCCCGCAGGTAGTCCTGGCGCTCGTCGTTCTGGTCCAGATCGCGGCCCAGCAGCGCCGTCTCCTCAGGCAGATCCTCCGCGAGCCCGAGCAGGGCTGCGATCGCCGGACGCAGAAAGAGCAGTGCGCAGACCAGGCTCGACACCGGGTTGCCCGGCAGGCCCAGGACGGGAGTCCCGCCCATCAAGCCAAACATCAGCGGCTTTCCGGGCCGCATGGCGATCTTCCAGAAGTCCAGATCCATACCCTTGTCGACCAGGGCGCCCTGGACCAGGTCGTGCTTGCCGACCGAGGCGCCGCCGGAGGTGACCAGGAGATCGCTGCCGGCGGCCTGGTCGAGGGCGGCGTCGAGCTGGCCCCGGTCGTCGGCCGCGATGCCCAGGTGGACCGCCTGGCCGCCGGCGGCGGTGACGAAGGCGGAGAGGGAGAAGCCGTTGGAGGCGACGATCTGGCTCTCGCCCAGGGCTTCGCCGGGCAGCACGACCTCGTCGCCGGTGGAGAGGATGGCGACCTGCGGCCGGCGCCGTACCTTGAGCCAGGGGCGGTTCATCGCCGCCGCCAGGCCGACGTCGCGCGAGGTCAGGCGCCGGCCGGCTGCGATGCCCACCTCGCCGGCGCGGAAGTCCAGCCCGGCCGGCCGGACGTAGCGGCCGGGCTGGACGGACTGCAGGATCCGGACCCGGCCGGCTTCGGCCTCGGTGTTCTCCTGGATCACGATCGCGTCGGCGCCGGGCGGCAGCGGCGCGCCGGTGAAGATCCGGGCCGCCTGGCCCGGCCTCAGCGGCTCGCGGCGCAGGGCCCCGGCGGCGATCTCGGCCACGACCTCGAGGTCGATCGGCACCTTGGCAAGGTCCGCGGCGCGCACCGCGTAGCCGTCCATGGCCGAGACGTCGTGCGGCGGCTGGGTGAGCGCGGCGGTGACGTCCTCGGCCAGGACCCGGCCCAGGGCCTCGGTCAGGCTCACGGTCTCCGCGGGCAGGGGCGAGAAGGCGCCGAGGATGCGGGCCAGCGCCTCTTCGACGGGAATCATCAGGGCGCCTCGTAACTGCCTGATTTGCCACCCGACTTGTGGACCAGGCGGAGGTCGCCGATGCGCATCGCGCGGTCCCGGGCCTTGCACATGTCGTAGACCGTCAGCGCGGCCACCGCGACTGCGGTCAGGGCCTCCATCTCGACCCCGGTCCGTCCCTTGAGGCCGCAGCTTGCGGTGATCTCGACCGCCGAGGCGGCCTCGTCGAGCTCCAGCTCGACCTTGACCGAGGTCAGCGCCAGGGGGTGGCAGAGCGGGATCAGGTCCGGCGTCCGCTTGGCGCCCATGATGCCGGCCAGGCGGGCGACCGAGAGCACGTCGCCCTTCTTGACCGCGCCGTCGCGGATCAGCGCCAGGGTCTCGGGAGCCATGAAGATGCGCCCCTTGGCCACCGCCCGGCGATCGGTCTCGGCCTTGTCGGCGACGTCGACCATGACCGCCCGGCCTTGCTCGTCCAGATGGGTGAAGCCGCTCATCCCGCCGTCTCCCTTCGGGCCGCCGTCTCCCTTCGGACCGCCGCGCCCTCCGGGCGCAGGGCCGCGGCCGCCGCGGCGACGTCGGCCTGGCGCATCAGGGACTCGCCGATCAGGAAGGCGCGGGCGCCGGTGGCGCGCATGCGGTCCAGGTCGCCGCGCGTGTAGAGGCCGCTCTCGGAGACCAGCAGGCGGTCTTCGGGAAGCCCCGCCGCCAGGGCCTCGGTGACCGCAAGATCGACCTCCAAGGTCTTGAGATTGCGGTTGTTGATGCCGATCAGCGGCGAGCGCAGCGCGAGCGCCCGGGACAGCTCCTCGGCGTCGTGGACCTCGAGCAGCACGTCCATGCCCAGGGCGATGGCCGCGGCTTCGAGCTCCGCCGCCTGGCCGTCCTCCAGGGCCGCCAGGATCAGCAGGATGCAGTCCGCGCCCAGGGCTCTGGCCTCGGTCACCTGGTAGGGGTCGAGCATGAAGTCCTTGCGCAGCACCGGCAGGCCGCTGGCCGCGCGGGCGGCGATCAGGTGTCCGGTCTCGCCCTGGAAATAGGGGCCGTCGGTCAGGACCGAGAGGCAGGCGGCGCCGCCGGCCTCGTAGGCCCGGGCCAGGGACGGCGGATCGAAGTCCTCGCGGATCAAGCCCTTGGAGGGCGAAGCCTTCTTGATCTCGCAGATCAGGGCGTAGCCCTCGGCCGCCGCCACCTGGCGCAGGCGGTCCAGGAAGCCGCGCGGCGGCGAGGCATCGCGGGCCCGGGCCTCCAGCTCCGCCAGGGGCAGGGCGGCCTTGCTGGCGGCGACATGGTCCAGCTTGTCGGCGCAGATCCGGGCCAGGACGTCGCTCTCGATCCGCTTGGCCGGGCGGTTCATTGCGGCCCCCCTTCGTTGGTGATCGCCACCAGGCGGTCCAGCACCGCCTTGGCCTTGCCGCTGGCGATCGCCTCGGCGCCCATCTCGACGCCCTGCTTGAGGTCAGGGACCTTGCCGGCGACCAGCAGCGCCGCGGCGGCGGTGAAGAGCACGATGTCGCGGTAGGGCCCGCTCTCGCCGCCGAGCAGGGCGCGCAGCGCCGCCGCGTTGGTCTCCTGGTCGCCGCCCAGCAGGTCCTGTAGCCGGGCCTCGGGCAGGCCGGCGTCCTGCGGCGCGACCTCGAAGACGCGGATCTCGCCGTCCTTCAGCTCGGCCACGGTCGAGGGCCCCGTGGTGCTGAGCTCGTCCAGGCCGTCGGCGCCGTGCACCACCCAGGCGCGCTCGTGGCCCAGGCTCTTCAGGACCTGGGCCAGGGGCTCGACCCACTCCTTGGCGAAGACGCCGATCAGCTGCCGCTTGACCCCGGCCGGGTTGGACAGCGGCCCGAGCAGGTTGAAGATCGTCCGGGTGCCGAGCTCGACCCGGGTCGGCGCGACGTGGCGCATGGCGCTGTGGTGCCGCGGCGCCATCAGGAAGCAGGTCCCGGCCTCCCTCAAGGCCCGTTCGAGCAGCTTCAGGTCGGCATCGATGTTGACCCCTAGGGCCGCCAGAACGTCGGCGGCGCCGGTCTTCGACGACAGCGCCCGGTTGCCGTGCTTGGCCACCGGCACGCCGCAGGCCGCGACCACGAACTGGGCGCCGGTCGAGACGTTGAGCGTCCCCTTGGCGTCGCCCCCGGTGCCGCAGGTATCGATCGCGCCGGCCGGCGCCTCGACCGGCAGCATCTTGGCGCGCATGGTCCGCACCGCGCCCGTGATCTCGGCTACGGTCTCGCCGCGGACCCGCAGCGCCATCAGGAAGCCGCCCATCTGCGAGGGGGTGGCGTCGCCGGACATCATGATGCCGAAGGCGGCCTCGGCCTGCTCTTCCGAGAGCCGGCCGCCGCTCGCGGCGTAGGACAGGAGGGTCCGGAAATCCGTGGTGTCGGCCGCCATGCGATCTTTCCTTGGTTCAGGCCCCGGCTCGGATCATTGCTCTGGCCCCTGGCCAGGGCCCTGGTCAGGCCCCTGGTCAGGCATTGTGGCCGGCGATGGCGAGGAAGTTGTGCAGCAGGGCGTGGCCGTGCTCCGAGGCGATGCTCTCGGGATGGAACTGCACGCCATGGACCGGCAGCTCGCGGTGCCGCAGCCCCATGATCGTGCCGTCCTCGGTCTCGGCGGTGATCTCCAGGCTGTCCGGCAGGCTCTCGCGCTCGACGGTCAGGGAGTGGTAGCGGGTCGCCGACAGCGGCGAGGGCAGGCCCTCGAAGACGCCGCCGGACAGGTGCCGGATCGGGCTCAGCTTGCCGTGCATCGGGGCGGAGGCCCGCACGACCCGGCCGCCGAAGGCCTGGCCGATGGCCTGGTGGCCCAGGCAGACGCCGAGCAAGGGCAGGCGGCCCGCGGCCTTGGCCACCACCTCGAGGCAGATTCCGGCCTGGTCGGGATCGCAGGGACCGGGCGAGAGGATGATCCCCTGGGGCGCCATCTCCAGGGCCTCCTCGGCGGTCAGCGCGTCGTTGCGCCTGACCGTGACCCGCGCGCCCAGCTCCCCCAGGAAGTGGTAGAGGTTGTAGGTGAAGCTGTCGTAGTTATCTATAAGTAGAAACATTAGAGAGGCTTATTCTATTTTGCTCATAGCCACCTTGAACTGCCGGCTCCACTTATATCAGTTCGCCGGGAGCGAAGAAAGCGCCGGCCGCCTTCTGTCGCGGGCTAGGATCATAAACCGAACCTTAACCTTCGTCTTCCAATGAAGGCTTGGACAGGCCCGCTCGAATCTGGTTGTCTGAGACCAGCCGGCGCAGGCGCCTGGTGGGCGACCGGCGAGGGGGGCCGGAGGGTCTTTCGGGACTCGACGTTTCAGGATGGCAGGCCCCCTGGTTTCTAAGGACGATACGTGGGACGTAAAAGGCGCCGTAAGCAGCCGCAAAGGCCGAAGACGACACGACGGCCCGCGCCCAAGAAGGCGCCGGCCGCGGCACCCGCGCGCCCGGAGCGGAGCCAGCGCCTCTGGCTCGTGCTCGGGGCGGCCGGCCTCTTCTTCAGCGGCTCCCTGATCGGCTCGGTGGTCGGGACCCAGATCGCCCGCCAGGACTTCGAGGTCAGGCTGGCGGCCCTGGAACGGCCGGCGCCCGCAAGGCCGGCGCCCGGGATGTGGCGCCGGGAGCCGTCCAAGCATGCGCTGAGCGTCTTCCTTCCGGCCAGGCCCGGCGGCACGCCGGAGCCCAGCCCGGCGCCCGACACGCCGCCGCAACGGGGCGAGATCGAAGGCGCGCCCGAGGCGGCCCCGGAACGGCCGTCCTCGGTGGCCAAGGCCGGCGCGCTTCCTGAGGATCCGGCGGCGCCGACCCCGGCGGAGCTGGCGGAGAGGCCCGCTTCGGAAGCGCCTGGGCCGGAGGCCGAAGAGACTCCGGCCGCCCTGGCCCAAGACGGGCCGGCCGGGGAAGCGGAACCGCCTTGGCGGCGCCATGCCGTGCAGGTGGCCGCGATCGGGGACCGGCCGGCGATCGCCATCGTGCTCGACGACCTCGCGCTGAACCTGCCCAACACCCGCAAGGCGATCACACTGCCGGGGCCGCTCTCCCTGGCCTTCATGACCTACGGCTACGACCTGCAGCGCCTGACCCGCAGCGCCCGGGACGCCGGCCACGAGCTGCTCGTCCACATGCCGATGGAGCCCCAGGACAGCTCGACCGATCCCGGTCCGAACGTCCTGACCACCGGCATGGCCGAGGCCGATCTGGCGCAACGTGTCGACTGGGGGCTGAGCCGCTTCGAGGGCTTCGTAGGGGTCAACAACCACATGGGCAGCCGCTTCACGGCCTCGGCACCGGACATGGCCCGGGTCATGGCAGCGCTGAAGCGCCGCGGCCTGCTGTTCCTCGACTCCCAGACCGTGTCCGGCAGCGTCGGCGGCCAGGTCGCCGCGGCCTTCGGCGTGCCCTTCGCCCGGCGCGACATCTTCATCGACAACACGCCGGAGCCGGAGGAGATCCAGGCCCAGCTGGCGAAGCTGGAGCGGCTGGCGAGCCGGCGCGGCTACGCGGTCGGCATCGGCCATCCTTACGGCGAGACGCTCAAGGCGCTGGAAGCCTGGATTCCCGAGGCCAAGGCCCGCGGCTTCGTCTTCGTGCCGATCAGCAACATCGCCGGACGCGCGAAGGTCTCCGGCTGATCCGCCGTTCCGGCCCCGGTTCGGCCCCTCGGCTCAGCCTCTCTGGGCGGCGTAGCGCATGGCTTCCTCGGCGGCGCGGATGACCGCGCGCGCCTTGTTGCAGCTCTCCTGGTACTCGGCCTCGGGATCGCTGTCGGCGACGATGCCGCCGCCGGCCTGGATCTGGACCTTGCCGTCCTTCACCAGCGCGGTGCGCAGGGCGATGCAGGTGTCCATGGCGCCGCCGGCGCCGAAGTAGCCGACGGTCCCGGCATAGATGCTGCGCCGTTCCGGCTCCAGCTCGTCGATGATCTCCATGGCGCGGACCTTGGGCGCGCCCGAGACCGTGCCGGCGGGAAAGCCGGCGACCAGGGCGCTCATGGCGTCCTCGCCCTCGGCCAGCTCGCCGATCACGTTGGACACGATGTGCATGACGTGGCTGTAGGTCTCGACGGTGAACTGCTCGGTGACCTTGACGCTGCCGACCTCGGCGACCCGGCCGACGTCGTTGCGGCCGAGGTCCAGCAGCATCAGGTGCTCGGCCCGCTCCTTGGGATCGGCGAGGAGCTCCTCGGACAACTGCCGGTCCTCCTCGGCGTTGCGGCCGCGCGGCCGGGTGCCCGCCAGGGGCCGGATCGTCACCTCGTTCTCGCGCAGCCGGACCAGGATCTCGGGGCTGGAGCCGACGATGGAGAAGCCGCCGAGGTCGAGGAAGAACAGGAAGGGCGAGGGGTTGAGCCGGCGCAGGGCGCGGTAGAGCGCGAAGGGCGGCAGCGCGAAGGGCAGGGTGAAGCGCTGCGACAGCACGACCTGGAAGACGTCGCCGGCGAAGATGTACTCCTTGCCGCGCTCGACCATGGCCCGGAAGGCCTCCGGCGTCATGTTCGACCGCGGCTCGGGCAGCGCGCTCGCCGCCTCGACCGGCTCGCGCCGGTAGGGCAGGGAGCGCTCGAAGTCGACGACGACGTCGGACAGCCGCTCGCAGGCCTGGGCGTAGGCGGCCTTGGCGCCGACCTCGGGGTCGGGCCAGACCGGCGAGAAGACCGTGATCAGGTCCTCGACCCGGTCGAAGACCGCGATCACGCTGGGCCTCAGGAAGACCGCCTCGGGCACCCCCAGGACGTCCGGGTTGTCGTCGGGCAGGCGCTCCATCTGCCGGACCATGTCATAGCCCATGAATCCGACCAGGGCCGAGGCCATGGGCGGCATCCCCGGCGGCAGCTCGATGCGCGATTCCGCGACCAGCGCCCGCAGCGTTTCCAGGGGCTTGCCGGTCAGGGGCTCGAAGCTCTCGAGGTCGAAGTGGGCGCTGCGATTGATCTCGGCGCGACCGTCGCGGCAGCGCCAGATCAGGTCCGGCTTGCGGCCGAGAAAGGAGTAGCGGCCGATGGTCGCGCCGCCCTCCACGGACTCGAAGAGGAAGCTGTTGGGCCGGCCGTCGGCCAGCTTCAGGAAGGCGGAGACCGGGGTCTCCAGGTCGGCGACCAGGGTGGTCGAGACGATCTGCGCCCGGCCGTCCTCGTAGGCGCGGGCGAAGGTCCCGAAGTCGGGCTGCGCACGCATCGGCTCAGATGTTGCCGGTCAGCTGATCGACCAGCTGTTCGTTCACCGTGATGTCATAGCGTTCGCGCAGGGCGGCGATGAACTGGGCCATGAAGTCCTGCTGGAGACCGGCGCCGAGCTGATCGCGTAGCGCCGCCAGTCCCTCGGCGTCGCCGGTCGGGTCGGCGGGCAGGATCTCGACCAGCTTGGCGACGACGTAGCCGTCCGGCGCGGGCGCCGTGACCACGCCGTTCGGCTTGGCGTCGAAGAGGCGGGTGGTCAGCTCCGCCGCCGGCACCTTCTCGGGCCCGGTGTCCTCGCGGCGCAGCGGCTCCGTCTTGGCCAGGCTCAGGCCCTCGCTCTCGCCGATCCCGGCCAGGTCGCCGGCCTCGCCGAGCCTCTGGGCCAGGGCCTCGGCCTTCTCGCGCAGCAGGCGCTCGACCTCCTCGTCGCGCCAGGCGGCGAGGACCTCTTCGCGCACCTCGGCGAGGGGCCGCTGCGCGCTCGCGGTGATGCCGTCGACCCGGACCACGAAGTAGTCGCCGTTGGCGGTTTCGATGACCAGGCTCTCCCCGCCGCTCTCCAGGTCGAAGGCCTCGCGCAGGAAGGGCCGGGTGTCGGGAAGGCCCTCGATCTCCTGCTCCGCGGGGTCCTGGCCGCTGCGCGAGATGGCGGCGACCTTCTTGACCTGGAGGCCGAGGGTGTTGGAGACCTCCTCCAGGCTGGCGCCGCGGCCGAGCGCGTCGTCGAGCTCTCCGGCCGTCCCCAGGATCCGGTCCAGGGCCTCGATCTCGGTCAGCTCGTTCAGCAGGCTCTCGCGCACCTCGGCGAACTCGGGCTCCTCCCGCGGCTCGATGCCGCCGACCCGGACCAGGTGCCAGCCCAGCGGCGATTCCAGGGGCGCGCTGGCCTGCTCCGCCTCCAGCGCGAAGACCGCATCCGCGATCTCGGGCAGAAGCTCCTGCCTGGTCAGGGAACCCAGGTCGATCGCTGCGCCCCCGGTCGCCTCCTGGGCGACTTCGGCGAAGTCCGCACCGCCGGCCAGTTGGTCCGCGGCGGCTTTGGCCGCGGCTTCGTCGGGCAGGATGAACTGCGCGATCTGCCGCCGCTCCGGAACCACGAACTCTTCCCGGCGCTCCTCGAAGGCGGCCTGCAGGTCCTCCTCGGGAACGACGACCTCGGCGGTGACGTCCGCCACCGAGAGGTGGAGGTAGGAGAGGCTGCGGTACTCCGGGGCCATGAAGCGGCCGGCGTTGTCGGTGTAGAAGGCCTCGAGCGCGGCCTGCTCGGGATCGGCCGGCGCCTCGACCCCCGTGCGCGGCAGCACGATGTACTCGGCGATCCGACGTTCCGAGCGGTAGCGGTAGAGGCGCTCGGCCAGGCTCTCCGGAGCGGAGATCCCCTCGACGACCGCGGCGTTGATCTGGTCCTGGCTGGTCTCGCGACGCAGTTGGTCCAGCAGCATGCCTTCGGTCATGTTCGCCGACTGCAGGGTCTGGTCGAAGATCACCCGGTCGAACTCGCCGGCGGCGTTCTGGAAGGCCGAGATCTCGTGAACCGCCTTGCGCAGCTGCTCGTCGCTGACCACCAGGCCCATGTCCCGGGAAAGCTGATCGAGCAGGGCCCGGTTGCTCAGCTCGCCGAGGACCTGGTCGACCAGGCCGAAGCTGCGCGCCTGGCGCATGTCCATCGGCTGGCCCAGCATCTGCTGTATGCGGTCCATGGACTGCCGCAGGGCCCGGTCGAAGTCCTCGCGCGGCACCTGGGTGTCGGCGACCTGCAGCACCGAGTTGCTGATCGCCGGGCCGCGCACGATGTCGCCGATGCCCCAAACCGCGAAGCTCAGGATCAAGAGCCCGAAGAGGATGAAGGTGAGGACCTTGGCTCCGGTCTTGCGCAGGCTGTCCAACATGGCGGGCTGTCGTCTCCCGGTCTTGGCTTTCGGCTTCGCGGAGGAGGTTCGGCGCAAGGGCGCGCCGGCTCCCGGCGGCGCGGCATCTTAGAGTCGCGGCAATAGCCCGGCAACACGCAAATCCCCCCGGGCTTTGCGGCCCTTGCGGGGCTGTGCTAAGGGACCGGACAAGCTCATCAGGGGAGGGCTCCGAACCATGCGGCGCAAGCTGATCGCCGGCAACTGGAAGATGAACGGCCTGCGGGCCTCTGCAACGCATTTGGTCCAGGGCCTGCTGGAGGGACTCGCCGGCGCCGAGCCGCCCTGCGAGCTTTTGGTCTGTCCGCCGGCCTGCCTGCTGGAGACCGTGGGCGGCCTGATCGCCGGAACGCCGGTCGCGCTTGGCGGCCAGGACTGCCACGGCGCCGAGGCCGGCGCCCACACCGGCGACATCTCGGCGGCCATGCTGAAGGATGCCGGCTGCGCCTACGTGATCCTCGGCCATTCCGAGCGGCGCAGCGATCACGGCGAGGCCGACGATCTGGTCCGGGCCAAGGCCGGCGCGGCGCTGGCCGCCGGCCTGACCCCGATCGTCTGCGTCGGCGAGACCGCGGCGCAGCGCGACGGCGGCCGGACCCTCGCGGTGGTCGAGGAGCAGCTGGCCGGCTCTCTGCCGGAGCCCGGACCCGGGCAGGCCCTGGTGATCGCCTACGAGCCGGTCTGGGCCATCGGCAGCGGCCGGACCCCCAGCAACGAGGAGGTCGGCGAGGTCCACGCGGCGGTCCGGCGCTGGCTGGAGGCCCGGCTGGGCGGCGAGGCCGCGGCGGCGGTCCGGATCCTCTACGGCGGTTCGATGAAGCCGGGCAACGCCGCCGAGCTCCTCGCCGTCCCGGACGTCGACGGCGGCCTGATCGGCGGCGCCAGCCTCAAGGCCGAGGATTTCCTGGCCATCGCCCGGGCCTGCGCCTAGAGCCCCGCGACGGGAGCCTGCCCGGGACTGGAAATCCGGGCTGGTCAGGACCCGCCGGACCCGGTAAAAAGCTGCCGCGACCAGCCCTGGCGGCCGGCCCTTCCTTGCTCCGGCCCAGGGGTCGCCAACGTCCCCGGACAAAAGCACGAGACCATATCGATGACCACCGTCCTTCTCGTCATCCATCTGCTTCTTGCGATCGCCCTGATCGGCACCGTCCTCCTTCAGAAGAGCGAGGGCGGCGGCCTCGGAATCGGCGGCGGCGGCGGTGGCGGTGGCGGCGGCATGGGCGGTTTCCTGAGCGGCCGCGGCACCGCCAATCTGCTGACCCGGACCACGGCGATCCTGGCCGCCTGCTTCATGGTCACCAGCTTGACCCTGACGCTCCTGGCCGACAGCAGCGGCGGCGGCGGCTCGATTCTCGACGCGCCGGTCCAGGGCGGGGCGGCCCCGACCGAGAGCGCGCCGGCAGAGCCCGAGGGGCCCTCGGTTCCGGTTCAGTGATCGGCTCGCTTCAGTGATCGGGGGCTCGAAACCCCAGGCGAACCGCCCCTCGAATCGAGACAGCTTTCTCTCTTACCCCCGGCCGGACCTCATGCGGCGCGCCCGTTTCGGCGGCCTCGCGGCGTCCTTGGGCGCCGAGCCTCCGGGGCCTTTCCACAAGGAATCCGCGGCCTCTATGACAATTCGACTGCACCAGCCTCCCAAGGCTTGCCCCGGCCGCTCGATGGACCGATAGTGCGGGTCCATGGCGCGGTTCATCTTCATCACCGGCGGCGTGGTCTCCTCCCTCGGCAAAGGTCTCTGCTCGGCAGCCCTCGGCGCGCTTCTGCAGGCGCGCGGCTTCAAGGTCCGGCTGCGTAAGCTCGATCCCTACCTCAACGTCGATCCGGGGACCATGAGCCCCTATCAGCACGGCGAGGTCTACGTCACCGACGACGGGGCCGAGACCGACCTCGACCTCGGCCACTACGAGCGCTTCACCGGCGTGTCGTCGCGCCGGGGCGACAACGTGACCACCGGGCAGATCTACTCCCAGGTCCTGGCCAAGGAGCGCCGGGGCGAGTACCTGGGCGCCACCGTCCAGGTCATTCCCCACGTCACCGACGCCATCAAGGCCTTCGTCCAGGCCGGGGTCACGGACGAGGACTTCGTGGTCTGCGAGATCGGCGGCACGGTCGGCGACATCGAGGGGCTGCCGTTCCTCGAGGCGATCCGCCAGCTCGGCAACGAGCTGGGCCGCGAGCGCAGCATGTTCATCCACCTGACCCTGCTGCCCTACATCGCCTCGGCCGGCGAGCTGAAGTCCAAGCCGACCCAGCATTCGGTCAAGGAGCTGCAGAGCGTCGGCATCCAGCCGGACATGATCGTCTGCCGGACCGAGCACGAGATCGACGAGGACGCGCGGCGCAAGATCGCCCTGTTCTGCAACATCCGGCGGGAAGGCGTGATCCAGGCGCTGGACGTGGACACCATCTACGCGGTGCCGCGCAGCTATCACGAGGAAGGCCTGGACAGCGAGGTCTGCCGCCACTTCGACCTGACCACGCCGGAGCCAGACCTGGCGGTCTGGGACCGGGTCGTGGGGCGGATCCGGCAGCCTGACGGCGAGGTCACCATCGGCGTGGTCGGCAAGTACACCAGCCTGATCGATTCCTACAAATCCCTGGCCGAGGCCCTGACCCACGGCGGCATCGCCAACAACGTGCGGGTCAAGGTCAACTGGCTCGACTCCGAGATCTTCGAGTCCGAGGGCGCGGTCGACCGCCTCGAGGGCGTCCACGGCATCCTGGTGCCCGGCGGCTTCGGCGAGCGCGGCTCCGAGGGCAAGGTCGCCGCGGCCAGCTTCGCCCGGACCAAGAAGGTGCCCTATTTCGGCATCTGCTTCGGCATGCAGATGGCGGTGATCGAGGCGGCGCGGAACCTGGCCGGCCTGGAAGGGGCGGGCTCCACCGAGTTCGGCGGCTGCGAGCATCCGGTCGTCGGTCTGATGACCGAATGGACCCGCGACAACGTCGTCGAACGCCGCGACGCGGCCAGCGACCTGGGCGGCACCATGCGGCTGGGCGCCTATCCCTGCCTGATGGCCGAGGGCAGCCAGGTCGCCGGGATCTACGGCGCCGGCGAGATCAGCGAGCGCCACCGGCACCGCTACGAGGTCAACATCAACTACCGCGGCCAGCTCGAGGACGCCGGGCTCCGCTTCTC
>JANQGU010000370.1 GCA_028282935.1 Kiloniellales bacterium | reverse complement strand
GGCCCTGGCCTGGCACATGCTGCGCCTCGCCGGCCTGCCTGACGGCCTACCCGCCGGCGGATCGCTGTTCCGCTGTGCCTTGCCCTGACCAGGCAGGACAGGAGCCGGTCACTTGGCCGAGCCCGGTGACAGGCCTGAATCGCCCGCCACGACGAGATCGAGGTCGGCGATCCGTGCGATGCTGAGCTGGCCGGTGTCCTCACTGTCGGCCGCGATGGCGATGAAGCGCAGGGCGGTGGGCGGCCGGCCGAAGGCGGCCCGGAAGTCCGCCGCGACGTCGATCTCCTCGGCCAGCCATTGCATCAACGGCGCTGCCTGGTTGCGGCGGACGAAGACATAGCTATCGTCGCGCAGATGCGGATTGTTGAACATGGTCCCGACCGGGCTGGTGCCGCCCCAGGTGTAGGTCAGGGCGTAGCCCGAGACCGGGACCCCGACGATGAGCTCCGAGACGGCGTTCTTCAGGCTGTCGAAGAAGCCACGGCTCCCGGGCGGCGCCTCGAAGCCGAGGTAGACCGAGACCGGGCGGTCGTCGCCGCCCTTGACCAGGATGTCGGTCGGCGGCGTGCTCTGCTCGACCCGCCAGCGCCAGCGGAACCGGGCCGGGAAGCGCTGATCCTCCGTCACGGGCTTGTAGATCAGGGCGTTGCTGTCGCGGCTCCGCACCTCGATCGCGCCGTCGTCGCGCAGGCGGAAGCGGTTGGGCGCGAGGTCGCTGCGGGTCAGCAGGCGCCAGCCCTTGGCCTCCAAGGCGGGATCGATCTCCGGCAGGTCTTCGAAGCGCTCCTCCGCGGCGACGCCCTGGCAGAGCAGGAGCAGAACGAGGGCCGGCGCGGCGAGGCGGCGCCCGGCGCCGGCCGAGATGGCTGAAGAACGGGCCGCCGGCCCGCCGCCGCGTTGTCCGATCACGGGGTCGCGGGACGGCCGTTGCCTCGCTCGCTGGAGCGGGGCGGAGCTGATCCGGCTCTGGAAAGAGGATCTCGGCATCGACATCACGGGCCTCCTCGATGATCGGCAGGTGGTCGGTCTCTGGCATTCGGACAAGTCCGATCTGCGGTTCTTTCACCCGATCGTGACCGGAGATGAAGGTCTCTATACCCGGCTGCGTCGCCATGGCTGGTACCTGCAGCCGGACAAGTGGGAGTACCGGGAGGCGGCCCGGCATATCGGGGCCGGCGATGACGTGCTCGATCTCGGCGCCGGGGCGCAGGCCTTTCGCGCCTTCGTCGATCCGGGACGCTACACCGCCCTCGATCCCTATGCGGCCCCCGGCCCCCGCGCCGCCGGGACGACCGGCCCGCAGCCGCCGGCGGGCTACGATGTCGTCTGCGCCTTCCAAGTCCTGGAGCACGTCGCCGATCCCCTGGCCTTCGTCGCCGAGGCCAAGGCCAGGCTGAAGCCCGGCGGCCGCCTCTTCCTCGGCGTGCCGAAGCGGGACAGCTATCTCGCCGATCTCAGGGACTTCCCGCTCGACCTGCCGCCACACCACGTGACCCGCTGGTCGCCGCGGGCGCTGGCGACCCTGGCGCGGGAGACGGCCTTGCGGATCGAGGCGATCGACGAGAGCCCGCTCGAGCCCTGGGAGGTTCCGCTCTACTGGATGGCGCGCCTGGAGCGGCGCCTGCCGCGGCCGCCGCGGGGCCGGAGCCGCCGCGCCCGCGTCCTGGCCTACCTCGCCGCGCGCGGCCTCTCGGCGCTCGGCCTGCGACCGCGGGCCGAACGCGGCGCGACGCTCCTCCTGCGGGCGCGGATCTGATCCCAGGCCGACGCTAAGCGTTCTTCGCCAGCCGCAGGGACTGCGCGAGTGCCGCCGAAATCACCAGCGCGCCGGCGGCGACCAGGGAGGGCAGCAGGAAGCTGTCGCCGAAGCCGTAGGCGTAGCCGGCGAAGCTGGGCCCGATCATCTGACCCAGGCCGAAGGCGGCGGTCATCATCGCGATGCTGCGGCGCGGGTCGCCCCGGGACAGCGTCCGGGCGTTGATCAGGCCGAGCGCGGTGATGCCCATGAAGGTGCCGCCCAGCAGGGCCGCGGCGACGACGATGGCGACCGGGCCGGTGACCAGGACGCTGAGCGCGACCCCGATCCCCTCGACCAGGCAGGCCAGGGCGAAGCTGCGGTCGTTGCCCCAGCGGCGCCCGAGCCAGGCCCAGAAGGCCACCGAGGGTACCGCCGCCAGCCCGACCACCAGCCAGACCAGGCCTTCGAGGGCGGCGATCTCGGGCAGGCTCCGCACCATGGTCGAGATGAAGGTCGCGGTGATCACGTAGCCGAAGCCGAAAAGCCCGTAGGCCAGGGCCAGGATCGGCAGCCGCCGGTCGCTGCCGGCGGGCGCGGCCGTCTCCGCCGGCGGGACGGCGCCCGCTTCGGCCTCGCCGGGGACCAGCGCCCGCGCCGCCAGCAGCGCCAGCAGGGAAAGCGCGCCGCTGGCCAGCCAGAGCGCGCGCCAGTCGGCGCCGGCGGCGGCCAGGCCCCAGACCAGCAGGGCCGAGGCGGCGATGCCGCTGCCGACCCCGGCGAAGTGCAGGGACGACAGTCCGGGCCGGCCGGCCTGGGCCAGCCGGTCGAGCACCAGGGCCGAGCCGAAGACCAGGACGAAGGCGCTGGCCACCCCGCCGAGGAAGCGCAGGACCAGAAAGACCGGGACGGCGCTGGCCAGGCCCATGGCGGCGGTGGTCGCGGCGCTGCCGCCCAGCGCGGCCAGGAACCAGGGCCGCCGGCCGCCGGGCAATCGCCCCGCCGCCGCGCCCAGGGCGCCCAGCAGGTAGCCCAGGAAGTTGGCCGAGGCCACGACCCCGGCCTCGGCCTTGCTCAGGTCCAGGGCCTGTTCCATGTAGGGCAGGATCGGCGTGTAGACGAATCGGCCGATGCCCATGGCCGCGGCCAGCGCGATCAGGCCGCCGAGGGCGAGCGCGAGGCTCCGGCTGCGGGCTTCGTGCATCGAAAGGGCCGCTCCTGGGACTCCGGCCAAGCCGCGACCTGCGGCTGCCCCTAAGCTCACGCCGTCTCCCCGATTCGGGCAAGCGGCCTTTGCGGCGGCTCAGGTGCCGCGGTTACGGGCCGCCCTTGGCGAAGTGCCTATGTCCGCTCTTGAGTGGATATCAGCTTCGAACAGGCGCGCGCGCAACTTCCGGCACTAGCCATAACCAGAAAACGCCGCTGCAAGGGGTCACATCCGCCTTGAGCCCAATTGGGACGATGGCTGTCCTGCACCGGACCATCGAGGTGGGTGCGCAGCGGTCGTCGATCAGGAAGCTGCCGGATCGCGGCTTTGGCTCGACTTCGGCTTTGCTGATCGCCTAAGCACTACTATATCCGCAAAGCAAAATCAGATAGGTCATGACATCAAACTATGACTTCTCTAAAGCAGCAACACTCGGACCCAGACTCGATAATGTTCTCTGCTCGCGCTCTGCAGGAACTTGTGAGATCGTTTGGAAACCGCGCTGATCCGACCTCAAACCCCTTCCTCTTTCAGGGACAGTTCATCGCTGCACCAGTACTTCTAGCTCTTGCAATGGAACTGGCCCTCAAAGCTTGGTGGGCCAAGGAGAACACGGATTGTGAGGTGCCGAAAACGCACAATCTTCTGAAGTTGTTCGACAGACTGAACGAAGATACGCAGGCGCGCCTTGAGAGCGCATATCCAGAGATCCCACACGACCTCCGAGGCTTCCACCCATTCGTCCGGGATTGCGATCGATTCTGGATTCCCACAGTACCGCGTTCATCGACTGGCGATACCTGCACGAGCTTCGCATTGTCAGTTTTCAAGACGGGCAGTTCGGCGAAGCGCTGTCGTCGGTGATTGCAGAGTTCGATCGAACGGCAAGATAACCGCTACTAGTTCGAATGTCCGCTCTGGGTCATTCTCAGACTCTCAACGATGCCAGATTGAATGTCCGGAATGGAATCGGGTAACGACATCAGCCCTCCGCCATCAGGGCAGCTTCACCTTCGCCCTCAATCGCTCTCCGCAAACAGCAGCAGGCAGCCGTCGGGGTCCTTGACGTGGAACTCGCGCACGCCGTAGGGCTGGTCGAAGGGTGGTCGGACGCGGCCGGAT
>JANQGU010000318.1 GCA_028282935.1 Kiloniellales bacterium | reverse complement strand
CTTGACCTCCAGCGAGAAGGCGATGTTGTCGAAGACCTTCATGGTCGGATAGAGCGCGTAGTTCTGGAACACCATCGCGATGTCCCGGTCGCGCGGATGGATGTCGTTGACCCGCTGGCCGTCGATCAGCAGATCGCCGCGCGATATGGTCTCCAGCCCCGCGGTCATGCGCAGCAGGGTCGTCTTGCCGCAGCCGGAGGGACCGAGCAGGACCGCGAACTCCCGGTCGGAGATGGAGAGCGAGAGGTCGTGCAGGACCTCGACGGCGCCGTAGCTCTTGGCGATGTGACGGTATTCGACGGTGGCCATCGGGTCTTCAGTAGCTCTGGCGGGTCGGGGTCATGCAGATCTCCTGGACCAGGGCGTTCTGCGGCAGCCGATAGGCGCCCAGGATCAGATCGGCGACGATCTCCGCGCCGATGCCGCCGCCCATCTTGACCTTGTTGGCCTTGTAGTCTGCCAGGGTCTGCACGTCGGTGACCGAATCCAGCACCTCGGTCTCGATCACCCCGGGCGAGACCACCAGGACGCGCACGTCATGCGCCGCGAGGTGCGCGCGCAGGCCTTCGGCCACGGCATGGACGAAGAACTTGGTGCCGCAGTAGACGGTATGGTCCGGGTAGACCTTGCGCCCCGCGATCGAGCTCATCAGCACCAGGGTGCCGCGCTTGCGTTCGATCATGCCCGACATCACGGCGTGGACCGTGTTCATCACGCCCTTGGTGTTGATGTCGATCATCTCGTCCCACTCGGCCGGATCCTGGCGCTCGATCCCGGCGAGGCGGGCGATGCCGGCGTTGGCGAAGATCATGTCGACCGGCCCGTAGGCGGCCTCGGCCTCGGCGACCGCCGCCGCGATGGCCGCCCGGTCGCGCACGTCGACCCGGCGGCAGAGGCTGTCCGGCAGGCCCATCGCCTCCATGCGCTCGATACGGCGCGCCATCATCAGGACCGGGTGGCCGGCGGCGGAAAAGGCCCGCGCGGTCGCCTCGCCGATGCCCGAGCTGGCGCCGGTCACGGCGACCAGGGGTTTCTCCGCCATCTTCGTCTCCCCGTCTTCTGCGGAAGGGCATCCGGGCGGCGCCGAGAAACGCCGCCCGGACCAGGGTCAGCTTCAGCCGGCGACGATCTTGTCGACCGCCCGGGCGATGTCGTCCATCGCCTCCTTGGCCGAGCCGTAGTCGCCCGCGAAGTACTTGCCGAGGCGCACCGGAATGGTGTCGTTCGACAGTTCCGCCCACTGCGGCAGGTCCGGCTCCGACCCCATGTCGTTGGCGATGGTCTCGCGCACGACGTCGAGGTGGCGCGTGGTGCCCGGGCCGACCCGCCGGTTGGCGATGATCCTGGGATCGTCGTAGACGCTCTCGCGGGTCGGGCCGGTGCCGCCGCCCAGCGCGGTGATCAGCACCTGGGTGTCGAAGGAGGTCGCCCACTGCATGAAGATCCAGGCCGCGTCCGGGTGCTTGGAGTTCTTGGACACCGCGAGCGACGAACCGCCCTGGTGGCCGACGCCCGGGATCTCGCCGAAGCCGGTCTGCTCGACCGTGCGCAGCGGGTGCTTGGGCGGCGGGCAGCGCACCGCCTCCATCAGCCCGGAGACCTTGGTGGCGCTGGGGTCGTCGAAGTAGGGGAAGAACTCGCCCCAGCTCATCATGGTCGCGGCGACGCCCTGGGCGACGGATTGGCCCTGGCCGTCCCAGGTCCAGCCGGTCACGCCCGGCGGCATGGTCTTGTAGAGCTCGTCCCAATAGGCCATCGCCTCCAGGCCGCGCTCGTCGTTGCCGGTGAACTTCTCGTCAGCATTGAAGATCGAGCCGCCATGGCCCCAGAGCCAGGCCGTCCAGTCGCATTCCAGGCTGTAGTGCCCCGACTTCATCTGGCCGGTGGCGCCGTACATGTCCGGCCCCTTCTCCTTGGTGATCGCCCGGGCCTGGGTCAGGTACTCGTCCAGCGACTTGGGCGCCGAGAAGCCCATCTCCTCGTAGATGTCGCGGCGGTACATCATGATGAAGATCGGGATGTCGTAGGGCACGCCGACCCAGCGGTCCTCGTACTTGGCGATGCCGTCGACCAGGGCCGGCAGGAAATCGTCGATGTTGTAGTCCGGCATCGCGAGCTCCGGCTTGCCCGCCAGCTGCTCGCGCGGGTCGAAGACGTCGCGGCTGACCGAGGCGGCCCAGCTCTGGTCGATGTAGTAGAGATCGTAGGTGCCGAGCTGGGAGGCGATGTCCAGGGTCATCTTCTGCAGCACCTGCTCCAGCGGCAGCACCTCGATCTCCACCGTCATGCCCGAGGCCTGCTCGAAGTACGGCTTGAGCTGGCTGTTGATCGCGTTGGAGGGCGGGGTCGATTCCGTCGCCAGCTTCAAGGTCGTGCCGGCGAAGGGCTTGGAGACGTCCTTGACCCAGGCCAGGACCTCGTCGGAGGGCTTCAGGTCGGCCGCCTCGGCCGTTCTGATGAAGTTGCCGCCGAAGGGCCGCGAAAGGCCGAGGGCGCCGAGGCCGAGGCCCAGCTTGCCGGCCGCCCGCATGAAGTCGCGCCGGCCGATGCGCCGCTTCACGTAGCGGTCCGTCAGGTCGGCAAGATACCGCTTCCTGTCTTGCTCTCGCATTCCTTTACCTCCCTCTTGGCAGGTGTTGATCGGGCGCCCTACTGCTTGAGCGACCCGAGTGTAAGCCCGCGGACCAGCTGCCTCTGGACCAGCAGGATGAAGATGAAGGCCGGCACCATGGCGGCCGCCCCCAGGGCGGCCATGTTCCCCCAGGCGGTGCCGGTCGAGGTCACGAAGCTGGAGGAGACGACGGGAACGGTCTTCAGTCCCGTCTGGGTCAGCGTCAGGACGAAGAGGAACTCCGTCCAGGAGAAGATGAAGCACAGCACCGCGGTCGCGGCGATGCCGCCCTTGGCCATGGGCAGGATCACGCGGCGGAAGATCAGCCAGCGCGAGGCGCCGTCGATCACCGCGCTTTCGTCGATCTCCTGCGGGATGTCGTCGAAGAAGCTCTTCAGCAGCAGGACCGCCAGCGGCAGGTTCATCAGAGCGTGGATCAGGATCACGCCGGTATAGGTGTCGAGCAGGCCGAAGTCCTTGTAGATGAAGAACATCGGGATCGCGACCGCGACCGGCGGCATCATCCGGGTGGAGAGCACCCAGGCCACGAAGTGGTGCCGGCCGCGGAAGGGCAAGCGGCTGAGCGCGTAGGCCGCAACGGTCGAGATCGCCACCGCCAGGGCCGTGGAGAGCACCGCGATGACGATGGAGTCCCAGAGCCGCGGCGCCATGTAGAAGTTGCCGCCGCCGGGCAGGACCTCCCTTTGCGTGACGAAGCCGAAGGAGATGCCGAAGACCTCCTCGAAGTTCTTCATCGTCGGCGAGAAGATCCAGACGTTGGGCGGCGTGTCGAAGATCTCCCGCGCGTCCTTGAAGGCCACCGTCACCCAATAGTAAAGCGGGAAGACGAAGAGCAGCACGACCGCCCAGGCCAGCAGGATGCGCAGCGTGCGCGTGGCGTTCGACTGGACCATCACCACCGCACCTTCGCGCGCCAGATGAAGAGGTTGGCGATCAGGAGGATCAGCGCCAGCGTGACCAGGGAGATGGTCGCCCCGTAGCCCCACTTGATGAAGCTGAAGGTCTGCTGCCAGGCGTAGAGGCTGACCGTGTAGGTCGCCGTGCCCGGCCCGCCGGAGGTCATGACGAAGACGTAGTCGAAGACCCGGAAGAGATCGATGCCGCGGATCAGCACGGCGACCGCGATCACCTTCGACATCAGCGGCAAGGTGATGCGGCGGAAGACCTGCAGGCCGGAGGCGCCGTCCAGCATCGCCGCCTCGTAGGGCTCCGGCGGCAGCGAGCGCAGCCCGGCGAGGAAGATCAGGACCATGAAGGGCGTCCACTGCCAGATGTCGGCGAGCATCACCCCGAAGAGCGCGGTCGAGCCGGTCGCCAGGATCGGCGTGGTCGAATCGATCACGCCGATCCGCTCCAGCAGGTAGCTGAGCACCCCGAACTCGGGATCCTGGATCAGCAGGAACATCATGCCGGTGATCGCCGGCGGCACCACCAGGGTCAGGGTCAGCAGCGCCCGCAGCAGGCCGAAGCCGGGCTCGTCGCTGTCCAGCAGCAGCGCCAGCAGCATGCCCAGGACCAGCTCGACCGTGAGCACCACGAAGAAGTAGGTGAAGGTGACGCTCAGCGATGCCCAGAAGCGCTCGTCCGCCATGAGCTGCGCCCAGTTCTCCCAGCCGACGTAGACCAAGCTGCGCTTGAAGGGCGCGTACTCGTGAAAGCTGAGCCAGATGTTGTAGATCAGCGGATAGACGGTGAAGACGACCAGCATGGCGATCAGAGGCGCCAGCCAGGGCAAGGGATGGTCCGAAGACACCATCCTGCGCAGCCTGATCGCCGCCGCCGTCATTTCCGCCTCCCCGCCCGTCCGGGCGACTTATTATTGCCGCGCGGCGCCGGGCCGCACGGTTCCGGCCGTTTTTCGGCCTATGTTGCCTTGCTCGCCGTCATTTTGGTACGCCGCTTTTCGCCGGCGCCTCGCCGTCGTCGTTCTGCAGGCCGTAGCCGGCGAAGCCGGCATGGGTCTCCTCGATGGCCGCGTCCGAAAGCACCACCAGGCCGTCGATCTGCAGCGACAGGTAGTACTGCCGCGCGATCGTCTCGAGCTCGACCGCGCGCCACATCGCCTTGCTCAGGCTCTCGCCGATCACGATCATGCCGTGGTTGGCCAGTAGGCAGGCCGTGCGATCCTTCATCGCCTCGACCGCCAGCTTGGACAGCGCGTCCGTGCCGAAGGTCGCATAGCCGGCGCAGCGCACGTCGTTGCCGCCGAAGGCCGCGATCATGTAGTGGCAGGCGGGAATGCCCTTTTGCGCCATGGCCAGGGTCGTGCAATAGGTCGGATGGGCGTGGACGACCGCCTCGGCGTCGGGCCGTTCGCGGAGCAGCGCGAAGTGAAAGCGCCACTCCGAGGAGGGCTTCTTCGGGCCTTCCCAGTCGCCGTCGCCGTCGAGCGGCAGCGAGGCGATCACCTCCGGCGTCATCTCCTCGTAGGGGATCGCCGAGGGCGAGATCAGCATCCGATCCCCGTAGCGGGCCGAGATGTTTCCCGAGGTCCCCTGGTTGATGCCTTTTGCGTTCATCTCGCGGCAGCGATCGATGATCTCCTGCCGCAAGGCTCGTTCCGACTGCTTCACGATATCTCCCCTGGATTGGCTCCTTGTCCGGACGATCGGGACGCCAGCACCACCTCGGCGATCTCGACGAAGCCCTCGGCCCCGCGCGCGCCGGCGACCCAGGCCGGCTCGGCCTCGATCCGGCCCGCGAAGTCGCGGACGTTGGCGACGCCGCAGGCGTTGGAGAAGAAGGCGAACATCGGCGCATCGTTCGGGCTGTCGCCGCAGAAGACGAAACGCGCCTCCTCGGCATCCAGGTCCATGCCCAGGACCTCGGCCGCGAAGCGGCGCGACATGGAAAGCTTGTCGTGCGCGCCGAACCAGCCGTTGACGTGGATCGAGGAGACCTTCGCCACCGCGCCCGCTTCCTCGAAGATCGCCTTGATCCGCTCGACCGCGGCCTCGGGCAGCGGCGCCACGTCCTCGCGGAAATCGATGGCGAGATCGGTCTCGCGATAGGCCTGGTCCGCGGCGACCGCGGCGCCCGGAACCTCCGCCAGGACCCGCCGGCGGATGTCGTCCATGCGGCCGCGGTTCCCCTCCCGGCAGGCCTGGTCGGCGGCGAAGCTGCGGCGCATGCGGCGCGCGTCCCTGTCGTAGGCGAAGTAAAAAGCGCCGTTCTCCCCGACCACGCCGTCGACCGGCCAGAAGCGCGCGATCATGTCGCACCACCCGGCCGGACGGCCGGTGACCGGGGCGACGAGGAGTCCCGCATCATGGAGCCTCTCCAGCGCGGCATAGGCCGCGGCCGGCAGGCGCCCCTCGCTGGTCAGGGTGTCGTCGATGTCGGTCAGGACGCAGCGGATCTGCGCGGCGACCTCCCGGGGCATCTCCGAGACCGGACGCATCGCTCAGGCCTCCGCCGCCGCGAAGTCGTCGAGCAG
>JANQGU010000304.1 GCA_028282935.1 Kiloniellales bacterium | reverse complement strand
CCTTGCCTCTCGCCGTCCGGGTCAGGGCCTCCAGGGCCTTGGCGTAGCGTTCGCCGGTCGCGTCGCCGATGATGTCGACCGGATTGCCGCGCGACCAGGTCGGCGGCAGCACCGCGTCCAGCGCGGCGATGGTCTCGGGGCTCAGCTCGGCCAGCCGGCCCTTCTCGTCGATCAGCGAATCCGTCGCCATGACCCCGAAGCCGCCGCCGTTGGTCAGGATCGCCAGGCGGTCGCCCTGGGGCAGGCGGGCCTTGCTCAAGGTCTCCACCGCGTCGAAGAGCTCGTCCAGGTTCATGACCCGCAGCATGCCGGCGCGCCGGAAGGCGGTGTCGTAGACCTCGTCGGCGCCGGCCAGGGCGCCGGTGTGGGAGGCCGCGGCCTGCGCGCCCTCGGCGTGGCGGCCGGCCTTGACCACGATGACCGGCTTGCTGCGCGCGGCGGCGCGGCCCGCCGAGAGGAACTTCCGGGCGTCGCTGATCGCCTCGACGTAGAGCAGGATGGCGCGGGTCTGGATGTCGTTGGCGAGATAGTCGAGCATGTCGCCGAAGTCGACGTCGGACATGTCGCCCAGGGAGACCAGATGCGAGAACCCGATCCCCCGGCTGCCGGCCCAGTCGACCACCGAGGAGACCACGGCCCCGGACTGGGCGACGAAGGCCAGGCGGCCGACCAGGGGCTCGCGGGCCGCGAAGCTGGCGTTCAGCCCCTGACCCGGCACCATGATGCCCAGGCAGTTCGGCCCGGCGATCCGCAGCAGGTGAGGCTGCGCGGCGTCCAGCATCTCCTGGCGCAGGCTCTTCCCGGGATTTCCGGACTCGCCGCCTTCGCCGAAGCCGGCGGTGATCACGACCGCCGCCTTGGTACCGCGCGCGCCGAGTTCGGCGATCAGGCCCGGCACCGTCGGCGGCGGTGTCGCGATGACCGCCAGATCCGGCGCCTGGGGCAGGCTGGCGACATCCGGATAGGCGGCGACGCCCTCGACCTCCCGGTGCTTCGGATGGACCGCGAAGGCGGGGCGGTCGCTGCTGCGGCGCAGCAAGTTGCGCGCCAGGACGGCGCCCACCGAGCCGGGCCGCTCGCTGGCGCCGATCAGGGCGATGGACGCCGGCTTGAACAGGAAGTCCAGGTTGCGAATGGTCATGACGGCGCGGTTCCGAGTCCGTTTCGGTCTATCCCGGTCATATTGATGGCGAACTGCGCGAGATCAAATCCTTCTTCGCAAGTGCAGCATTATAGTCCGCTTCGCGGCCGGGCAACGGTGCTTTGCCGGCCGTCGGCGTGACGAATCGGGAGTCGGCTATGGCGCGGGATCGGATCTCCAAATCGAAGGGCGCCCTTCAGCATTCGCCCAGTATGGCGTCCTACGAGGCCGCCCGTCGCGGGTTTTCCTGGACCGAGGCACGGGCGGCGCTGGACGGCCTGCCGGGGGGCCGCGGGCTCAACATCGCCCATGAGGCCGTCGACCGCCACGCCAAGGGTCCGCAAGGCCGGCGCAGCGCCTTGTGCTGGCTCGGCAAGGACGGCACGCGGCGCGAGGTCAGCTACGCCGAGCTTGCCGCGCTTTCCAGCCGCTTCGCCAGCGCCCTGCGCGGCCTCGGGGTCGGCAAGGGCGATACGGTCTTCAGCCTGCTCGGCCGGGTGCCGGCGCTCTACGTGACGGCCCTCGGCGCCCTGAAGAACGGCAGCGTCTTCTGTCCCCTGTTCTCGGCCTTCGGTCCCGAGCCGATCGAGTCCCGGATGGCGATCGGCGAGGCCAGGGTCCTGGTGACGACTCCCCAGCTCTACGCCCGCAAGGTCCGCGGGCTGCGTGACCGGCTGCCCGCCCTTGAGCAGGTGCTGCTGGTCGGCGGCGATGCGGCGGAGGCCGGCTGCCTCGGCTTCGAGCCGGTCCTGGAGGCGGCCTCGGAGGACTTCGAGATCCCGCCGACCGATCCGGAGGACCGGGCGCTGCTGCATTTCACCAGCGGCACCACGGGCCGGCCCAAGGGCGCGCTTCACGTCCACGAGGCGGTGGTGGTCCATGCCGCCTCGGCCCGCCTCGCCTTGGACCTCGGGCCGGAGGACGTCTACTGGTGCACCGCCGACCCGGGCTGGGTGACCGGCACCTCCTACGGCATCGTCGCGCCGCTGGCGGTCGGCGCCACCCTGGTCGTCGACGAGGCCGAGTTCGAGCCCGAGCGCTGGTACCGCATTCTCCAGGACGAGAAGGTCCGGGTCTGGTACACGGCGCCGACCGCGATCCGCATGCTGATGAAGCTCGGGCCGAATCTGCCACGGCGCTTCGACCTCTCGGCGCTGCGCTTTGCGGCCAGCGTCGGCGAGCCGCTGAACCCCGAGGCCGTGGTCTGGGGGCGGGACGTCCTCGGGCGGCCCTTTCACGACACCTGGTGGCAGACCGAGACCGGCGGCATCATGCTCGCGAACTTCGCGGCGGCGGACATCAAGCCGGGCTCGATGGGGCGGCCGCTGCCCGGGATCGAGGCCGCCATCCTCCGCCGTCGCGCTGACGGCGGCGTCGAGTTGGTCGAGGAGCCGGGCCGGGAAGGGGAACTGGCGCTCAAGGCCGGCTGGCCTTCGATGTTCCGCGGCTACCTGGGCGAGGAGGCGCGCTACCGGAAGTGCTTCGCCGAGGGCTGGTACCTCAGCGGCGATCTGGCGCGGCGCGACGAGGAGGGCTATTTCTGGTTCCTCGGGCGGGCCGACGACATGATCAAGTCGGCCGGTCACCTGATCGGGCCCTTCGAGGTGGAAAGCGCGTTGATGGAGCATCCGGCCGTCGCCGAGGCCGGGGTGATCGGCAAGCCGGACCCGGTCGCCATGGAGACCGTCAAGGCCTTCGTCGCGCTGAAGCCCGGCATCCGGCCCGACGAGGCCCTGCGCCGGGAGATCCTGGGCCTGGCGCGGGAGCGCCTCGGGCCGGCGGTCGCGCCGCGCGAGATCGCCTTTCTGGACGACTTGCCGAAGACCCGCAGCGGCAAGATCATGCGCCGCCTGCTCAAGGCCCGCGAGCTCGGGCTGGCGGAGGGCGACACCTCGACGCTGGAGAGCGGCGCTTGAGGTCTTGAGAGAGATATTTTATGCAACGCTCTGACCTAAAGGGAGAAAAAGGATGAGCGAAGCCGAGATCGAGGCGATGGTCCTGGAGGTCCTGGCCCAGGTCGCGCCCAACGTCGATGCCGCCAGCCTGGACCCGGAGGTCGCCTTCCGCGACCAGATCGAGTTCGATTCCCTGGACTTCCTGAACTTCGTCATCGCCCTGGGCGAGCGGAGCGGGATCAAGATCTCGGAGATCGACTACCCCAAGCTGGCAAGCCTGCGCGGCTGCGTCGGGTACCTCACGGCACAGCAGCCGGCGGCCGCCGGATAGGGCGAAAGACCCGCGGCCGTCTCTACCGCAAAGCAGTCAGGCCCGGCGCGTCAAAGCCTGCTATACTGCGGAGCAATCGAGTCGGGAATCCAGTCCTGCAGGCCCGGGAAAGGGGACGCCAGCGACGGAGATTCGGCTCTCCCATCCGGGCTCCAGGGGTCTGGGGCCCAGGCCCTTCCTTATGCCGGACCACGTGTCGGCCCGCCCTGCAACATTCGGATTCACTGTCTTCGAGGTGCCCCGATGACGACGGAAGAGTTCCAAGACCAGGCCGAGGAGACCGTGCGGTCGCTGCCGGAGACCGCCAAGATGGTCATCATGCAGCCCACGGCTTTTTTCCAGACCATGCCCAGGAGCGGCGGCTTCTTCTCGCCGCTGATCTTCATGCTGGTGATGTCCGTCATCTACGCCGTGATCGCAACGGTCGTCAGCGTCATCAGCTTCGGCTGGCTGGGCATGGCCTCGATCTTCACCCTCATCCTGACTCCTATATTCGCCATTATCGGCGTGTTCATCACCGCCGCAATCGTCTGCGTGATCTGGATGATGATGGGCTCGAAGGAGAAGTTCGAGGCCTCGTTCCGGATCGTCTGCTACTGCGCTGCGATCTGGCCCATCGGCGCTGTTCTCGGTTTGATTCCCTATGTCGGTGTTGCCGCGTGGCTGATCTGGGGCATTTGGCTCACGATCCTTGCCAGCGTCCACATCCATCAGATCGCTCAGAAGACGGCGACCGTCGTCTTCGGGATCATAGGCTTGGTCCTTCTGCTTCTCACCCTCGGCGGCCAGTACGCCAGCCAGCAGTCCATGCAGCAGCTCGAGGACCTGCAGGGCCAGTTCGAAGGCCTCGATCCCAACAACCCCGAGGACGCGGCCAAGATGCTGGAGAAGATGATGGAGCTGCAGCAGCAGCAGCAGGAGCAGCAGCAGTAGGCCTTTGCCGTCGCCGCGTCAGCGCCGCCAGCTCGGGTCGGTGCGGTCCAGCAGGCGCAGGTAGGCCGGCCACTCCGGCAGGCGGACCTCGGCGCCGGCCTGGGCCGCGCCTTCCTCGAATTGGGCGCGGGTGCGCTCCATCACCGCCCGGCCGGGCAGTTTCAGGCTGCCGCCAGAGGCCATGACCTTGAGCTGGATCGCGGCGTTATCCTCGAAGTGGTAGAGCCGGGTGAAGGCCCAGGCGACCGAGGGCCCGGTGGTGATGATGCCGTGGTTGTGGAGCAGGAGGGTGTGGTTGTCCGGCCCGAGGTCGGCGATGAGGCGCTCGCGTTCGTCGAGGTCCAGGGCGATGCCTTCGTAGCCGTGCGTGCCGATGCGCTCGAAGAACATGAAGCCGGTCTGGGTCATGGGGACGAAGCCCTCGTCCAGGCAGGAGACCGCGACCGCGTTCCGGGAATGGGTGTGCAGGACGCAGGCGACGTCCGGGCGGGCGCCGTGGATCGCCGAGTGGATGACGTAGCCGGCCCGGTTCACCGGGTGGGGGCTGTCGTCCAGCTTGTTGCCCTCGAGGTCGATCTTGACCAGGTTGGAGGCCGTGATCTCGTCGTAGGCCAGCCCGAAGGGATTGATCAGGATCGCCTCGCTGCCCGGGACCCGCGCGGTGATGTGGTTGTAGACCTGCGAGGTCCAGCCATGGAGGTGCACCAGCCGGTAGCAGGCAGCCAGGTCCAGCCGGACCTGCCACTCCTCGGCGCTGAAGCCCCGGGAGGCGTCGTCGCTGGGATGCGCCGCTTCGCTGGCCAGGCTCATGGTGGCTGTCTCCTCTCTCTCCGGTCTAATGACTGATCGGACAGGATATCACTTCCGCTTCGGAAGGTCAGGAGGGGGCGCTGGCGATGGTCCTTTCACAGACATCGCCGGAGTCGGGCCCCTAAGGCCGCACTTCGTCCCTTTGGTGCAATGCCTCGGCGGCCGCGGATGCAAGGACAAGGAGGGCGCCTGGGTTCCCGTTTCGGCCTTCTGCCGCTCGTTTTGGCCTCAGGGTCCTGCGTGCAGGCCCACCGATCGATCCCGGTCGGGGTCTACCGAGGCGAAGCAGGAGTCGAGCAGCTCTAGGTCGACTCGGAGAGGAGCTAGTACGCAATCAGTCTCAGGTCCGGGAGACAGCCGCGGCCGGACTTGGATTGACGTCGAGCCTTCCAAGCTCACTCCGTGACTTTGAAGCGGACTCTGGCGCCGTCAGGCAGGTCGCGGATCTGATTGCTCAACTCGAAGTGGTAGTCCAGAAGCTCCAGCCTGGGGACGGGCGCGAAGCTGTAGCCGCTATCGGGTTTCGCGGCGACGAAGGGCGGATAGACGTGTACGGCCTTGTCCGCGGTCAGGCGGCCCTGGGAGTACCAGTCGTAGAGGAAATCCGGCAGCTCGAAGATCGCTTCGGAAGCCAGGCCGTCCAGGAAAGTGCCGAGTCCGATCGACAGGGCCTCGATCTGGTCGCTCTCGGCGTAGAGCCGATGGACCTCGCCGTCACGCAGCAGGAACTGATCCCCAAGGCATTCCTCGCCGAAGGGAAGGTCGCCGAGCCGCACGCTCCTATAGTGCGTGTGGAGCGCCCGCGGCCCTTCGGTGACGGTCGACAGGGCGTGCCATGCCGGCTCCCGGCAGATCCCTCTGACGTGAAAGCCGCCGTGGAGGCAAACGAAGCCGTTCACCTGCCTTAGCAGTCCAGCGAAGTTTTCCGGTAGCGCCGCCGCCGCCAACTCGGCTTCGTCGAGCGGCGGACCTTCATAGATCAGCCCGGGCAGGTCGACCATCTGCAAGACCTTCTTTCGGATCGTCGGGTCACCGCTGGCCGGCCTGCGGGAAGATCTCGGGCGGGATGCGGGTCTCGGCCTTGATCCGCCGCAGCACGAAGTGCGAGCGCACGTGGTCGACGTAGGGCAGATCCAGCAGAAAGTCCTGCAGGAAGCGGTCGTAGGCCCGGACGCTGGGCGCCAGAACCCGCAGCATGTAGTCCTCGTCGCCGGTGGTGGCGTAGCAGTCCAGGACCTCGGGGCGGCTCATGACGGCGGCCACGAAGTCCTCGGTATTGGCCTTGAGATGACGCCCCAGGCGCACGTTCGCGAAGACGCAGTCGGTCAGGCCGACCCGCTCCGGATCGACCTTGGCGACGTAGCCCTGGATGACGCCGTTCTCCTCCAGCGCCCGGACCCGGCGCCAGCAGGCCGAGGGCGAGAGGTTGACCCGCTCCGCCAGCTCCTGGTTCGACAGCCGGCAGTCCTGCTGCAGCTCGTCGAGGATCCGCAGCTCCTGGGGGCCAATCCCGGTGAAAGTGACAGGATTATCCATCATATGATCCTTTACAGGTAAGAATTGCCATTTTCTATCAGAATGGCGCCAAGAAAGGAATATCTGACCAAAGCGCTTGGGTTAGACTCCTGGAGGTAACCAGCCCTTGTGCGGCAGGCGCGATGCTTGAAGTCCCTTCAGGCTGTCATCGCCGGACTTGATCCGGCGATCCACGGTGCGGGGGAGCGATGGATGCCCGGATCAAGTCCGGGCATGACACCGAGGCGGAAGCAACGACCTGGCGCTCGAGGTCTCAACCCGACGGAGACCCACGATGCGCCCAGCCCCGATCGCCGTGCCCGACCCGACACCGGAGATCGACTGGGACTACCGCTTGGACAGCCGCTACGAGGCCGGCCGCCGGCGGGTCTTCCTGACCGGCACCCAGGCGCTGGTCCGCCTGCTGCTGGAGCAGCGCCGCCTGGACCGCGCCAAGGACCTGAACAGCGCGGGCTTCGTGAGCGGCTACCGCGGCTCGCCGCTGGCCGGGCTCGATCTCTCGCTCTGGCAGGCCAAGGACCTCCTCGACGAGGAGGACATCCGCTTCCAGCCCGCGGTCAACGAGGACCTGGCGGCCACCGCGATCCTCGGCAGCCAGCAGGTCGAGAGCGATCCGCGGCGCCAGGTCGAGGGCGTCTTCGCGCTCTGGTACGGCAAGGGCCCGGGGGTCGACCGCTCCGGCGACGCCCTCAAGCACGGCAACGCCCTGGGCTCCTCGCCTCACGGCGGGGTGCTGGTGGTGGCGGGCGACGACCACGGCTGCATCTCCTCCTCCATGCCGCACCAATCCGAGCAGGCCTTCCAGGCTTGGTCGATGCCGGTGCTCAACCCCGCCTCGGTCGCGGACTACGTGAGCTTCGGGCTCTACGGCTTTGCCCTGTCACGGTTTTCTGGGACCTGGGTCGGCTTCAAGGCGATCTCAGAAACGGTCGAGAGCGGGGCCGCGGTGGTCCTGCCCGAGGCGCCGAGCTTCGTCACCCCAAGGGATTACGCGCCCCAAGGCGACGGCCTGCACTACCGCTGGCCCGATCTGCCGAGCCTCAGGATCGAGCAGCGGCTTTTCGACAAGCTGGCGGCGGTGCAGGCCTTCGCGCGCGCCAATCCCATCGACCGGCGGGTCTTCGGCGCCCGCCACCCGCGCCTGGGCATCGTCACCACCGGCAAGGCGCACCTCGACCTCATGGCGGCCCTGCGGGACCTGGGCATCGACCGGCCGGTGGCCGAGGACCTGGGGATCTCGGTCTATCAGGTCGGTCTGTCCTATCCGCTGGCCCGCGAGGGCATCCTCGACTTTACCCGGGGCCTCGACGAGGTCCTTGTGGTCGAGGAGAAGCGCGGCTTCGTCGAGAGCCAGATCAAGGACCTGCTGTACAACCTGCCGGCCGAGCGGCGGCCGCGCCTGCTGGGCAAGCGCGACTTCCGCGGCGCGCCCCTGATCCCGGAGCTGGGCGAGCTTTCGCCCTCGCTGCTGGCGCCCATCGTCCGGCGCTGGATCCTGGACCACGACCCGAACTGGGACCGCCTGCTACCGGGCCTGCCCCGGCCCAGCGCCGAGGCCGGCCCCGCCTTCGACGTCGCCAAGCGTCTGCCGTACTTCTGCGCCGGCTGCCCGCACAACAGCTCGACCAAGGTCCCCGAGGGCAGCCAGGCCTTCAGCGGCATCGGCTGCCACTTCATGGCCAACTGGATGGGCCGCGAGACCGAGGGCCTGGTCCAGATGGGCGGCGAGGGGGTCAACTGGATCGGCCGCGCGCCCTTCACCGGCGACGGCCACGTCTTCCAGAACCTGGGCGACGGCACCTACTACCACTCCGGCACCACCGCGATCCGCCAGGCCATCGCCGCCGGGGTCAACATCACCTACAAGATTCTCTTCAACGACGCCGTGGCCATGACCGGCGGCCAGCCGGTCGACGGCCAGGTCTCGGTGGCCGGCATCGCCGCCCAGGTCCGCGCCGAGGGGGTCGCGCGCATCGCGGTGGTCAGCGACGACCCGGAGCGCACGTCGGCCCAGGGCGCGCTGCCGTCGGGGGCGACCCTGCACCACAGACGCGCGCTCGACGCCGTGCAGCGCGAGCTGCGCGAGACCAAGGGCGTCACGGTCCTGATCTACGACCAGGCCTGCGCCGCCGAGACGCGCCGCAAGCGCAAGCGCGGCCTGGCCGCCGATCCGCCGCGCCGGGTGGTGATCAACGAGGCGGTCTGCGAGGCCTGCGGCGACTGCTCCGTTCAGTCCAACTGCGTCGCCGTGGTGCCCAAGCCGACGCCCTTCGGGGTCAAGCGCCAGATCGACCAGACCGCCTGCAACAAGGACTTCTCCTGCCTCGAAGGCTTCTGCCCCAGCTTCGTGACCGTCGAGGGCGCCGCGCTGCGCCGCGGCCCGGCGCCCGAGGCGCCGGCGCTCGACCTGCTGGCCGAGGCCGGCCGGCTGGCCCTGCCGGCGACCGTGCCGCTGGGCCGGGGACGCGAGATCCTGGTGACCGGGGTCGGCGGCACCGGCGTCGTGACCCTGGGCGCCCTGCTCACCATGGCCGCGCAGCTCGAGGGCAAGGGCGCCAGCGTGCTCGACTTCATGGGCTTCGCGCAGAAGGGCGGGGCGGTGCTCAGCCACGTCAAGCTGCGGCCCGAGGCCGAGAGCGCGGTGGTCCCCGGGGGCCCGACCCGGATCGACCGGGACCGCGCCGACCTGCTGCTGGCTTGCGACGTGGTCGTGGCGACCAGCCCCGAGGCCCTGGCTGCCCTGGCGCCGGAGCGGGCCCGGGTGGTCGGCAACCTGGCCGAGACCCCGACCGCCGACTTCGTCCTGCGCGGCCAGGCCGACCTCCAGGCCGGCGAGCGCCGCCGCGCCCTGCGCGCCCGCGCCGGCAAGGGCCGCTGCAGCTTCTTCGACGCCACGGCCCTGGCCAAGGCGCTCTTCGGCGACTCCGTCTATGCCAACCTCATGGTCCTCGGCCAGGCCTGGCAGCAGGGCCTGATCCCGCTGAGCCTGGAGGCGATCGAGCGCGCCATCGAGCTCAACGGGGTCAAGGTCGAGCGGAACCGCCAGGCCTTTGCCGCCGGCCGGCTGGTGGCCGCCGATCCGGCCTTCCAGCAGCGGGTCCTGGGCGGCCCCGAGGCGGACGCGCCGG
>JANQGU010000104.1 GCA_028282935.1 Kiloniellales bacterium | reverse complement strand
AAGACGAACATGTGCACCGCGATCAGCGGCACGATCAGGCCGTTCTGGGCCCCCAGGGTCACGATCACCGGCGCCATCAGCGAGGACACCACGATGTAGTTGGCCGTGGTCGGCAGGCCCATGCCGAGGATCAGGCTGATGACCGCGGTCATCAGCAGCATGAGCATGAGGTTGCCGCCGGAGACCAGCTCCACGAACTCCGTCATCACCAGGCCGATGCCGGTCAGGGTCACGGTGCCGACGATGATGCCCGCGGTCGCGGTCGCCACCCCGATCCCGACCATGTTGCGGGCGCCGGCGACCAGGCCTCCGAAAAGCTCGGCCAGGCCGCGGCGCAGCCCGCCGGCGATGCCGGCCTCGCGGCGCAGGATCGACTTGATCGGGTGCTGGGTGACCACGATCACGCACATGAAGGTCGCCGCCCAGAAGGCCGAGAGGCCCGGCGAGAAGCGCTCGACCGTCAGGCACCAGATCAGGACCACCAGCGGCAGCAGGTAGTAGAGGCCGGCCTTGATCGTCGGCCCCGGCTCGGGCAGCACGTCGATGCGCTCGATGACCTCGAGCTCCGGATGGCGGGTGGCGTACTGCAGGAGCGCCAGATAGGCCAGGCAAAGCAGCCCGACGGCGACGTAGGGCGTCGCGGCGCCGGCGACGACCTTGATCCAGCCGAGGCCGTAGTAGACGACGCCGGAGAGGATCACCAGCCCGATGACGGTCATCAGGAAGCCGATCAGGGCGCGGAGAAACGGCGTCTCGCTGCGCCGGGGCAAACCCTTCATGCCCGCCTTCAGAGCCTCCAGGTGAACGATGTAGACCAGCGCGATGTAGGAGATCACCGCCGGCAGAAAGGCGTGCTTGATCACCTCGACGTAGCTGACGCCGACGAACTCGACCATCAGGAAGGCGGCCGCGCCCATGATCGGCGGCATGAGCTGGCCGTTGGTCGAGGAGGCGACCTCGACCGCGCCGGCCTTCTCCGGCGAGAAGCCGACCCGCTTCATCAGGGGAATGGTGAAGGTCCCGGTGGTCACCACGTTGGCGATCGAGGAGCCCGAGATGATCCCGGTCATGCCGGAGGACACCACCGCTGCCTTGGCCGGCCCGCCCCGCAGGTGCCCGAGCAGCGCGAAGGCGACGCGGATGAAGTAGTTGCCGGCCCCGGCCTTCTCCAGCAGCGCGCCGAAGAGGACGAAGAGAAAGACCATGCTGCTCGAGACGCCGACGGCGATGCCGAAGACGCCCTCGGTGCTCAGCCACTGATGCGACATGGCCTTGGCGAAGGAGGCGCCCTTCCACTGGATGGCCTCGGGCACGAAGCTGCGGTCGCCGAAGAAGACGTAGAACAGGAAGACCAGGGCGACGATCGTCAGCGGCGGCCCCAGGGCCCGGCGCGTGGCCTCGAGCAGCAGCAGCAGCCCGGCGCCGGCCACGACCAGATCGGTGGTCGTGGGCAGGCCCTGCCGTTCGGCCAGGGCCTCGTAGAAGAGGTAGAGGTAGGCCGCGCAGAAGGCGCCGGCCAGGGCGAAGACCCAGTCCTGGGCCGGCACCCGGTCCTGGGGCGAGCGCTTGAGGGCGGGCCGGCAGGTGTAGGCCAGGAAGACCGCGAAGGCGAGGTGGATGGAGCGGGTCTTGGTGTCGTTCAGGACCGGCAGCACGTCGGCGAACATGAAGGGCAGCGGCGACGCGATCCAGAGCTGGAACAGGGACCAGAGCAAGGCTACGCCCGCCAGCAGCCGCCCCACCGATCCGGGCGGATTGCGCAGGCCCGTCTCGGCCGCAGCCACGACCCTGGCCGCCTCCGCCTCGGAGGAAGCCCCTTCCCTGCCGGGGGTCCCTTCGCTCATCGACACCGCTTTCCGCCCAACCCGGATCGAACTGCGCTCAATCGGACTCGATTGAGCGCAGATGATTTGATCCGTTTCGTACAAGTAGAGCAGCTTATCCGCGTTCAGATGAACGCAGGCCGCTCTAACACGGAGACCGACGTTAGGGTCACGGCCCGAGGCCGCATTGATCTATGCCAGTTTCCGGCAGATCGAGGCGACTGTCCATGGTGCCGCCGCCGGAAGGTGCCGGGAGAACTCTCCGGGGAGCGGCGGGCGGATGCGGAAGGCGCTTCCCTCAGGCGCCGCGCGAACGTCCCCCGAGATGCCCGAGGACGTTGGGCCAGGCTTCCTGCTGCGTGCTGGCCTGCAGCCCCAAGGCCAGGGCTTCCAGCGCCGGCCGGTTGAGCAGGATGATACGGCTCGGCCGAGGCATCGAGACGATGCACTCGCGCTTCAGGCGCGAGAATTCACGCGACACCGATTCCGTTGTGAGCCCGAGGTACTCCGCGATCTCGGGGCGGCGCATGGGCAGATGGATCTCGCGGCCAAGGCTCGCCAGGGCCGCCGAGGGACGGCAGAACTCCAGGATGAAGGAGGCGAGCTTCTCCTCGACCGTCTTGCGGCCGAGCGTCAAGAGCCGGTCCTGCAGGTTGGTGATCTCGTCGCTCGCCAATTCGAAGAGCGCCCGGTCGAGCGCCGGATAGCGGTCGGCAAGCCGGTGCAGAGCCTCCCACTCGAGCCGGAAGAGGCGGCAGTCCGAGACGGCCTGGGCGGTGACCGGCCAAGGCGTGTCCCGGCGATGCAGGGAGACCAGGTCGCCGGCGCTGCGGAAGGCGACGATCTGGCGCCGTCCGTCGGGCAGAGCCTTCCAGAGCTTGACGACGCCATCCGCGAGCACGAGGAACTCGCGGCCGACCTCGCCCTGCTCGGCAACGATCTGGCCGCGGGTGGCCGCGACCAGCGCGACCAGGCGCTGGAGCTGCCGCCGGCCGGTCCTGTCCAGGACCGCGTCGAAGAGCGGAAAGGCTAGCGGCGCGTTTTGCCCGCCGTCGATCAAGCGCAGCATCTTCAGCCGTCGGCTTTGACGATGGTCACCGGCAGGTCCGCATCGCGCGCGATCCGAAGCGCCATCGAGCCGTGTACGAAGCGCCCCAGGCGGTTGCGGCGCCGGCTGCCCAGCACCAGGAGGCGGGCCCCGCGAGCCCGCGCGGTGTCGAGGATCTTCGCCGCCGGCAGTCCCTCGACACAGAGCTGCGGCGCGGCTTCGAGGCCCGAGAGACTCGGCGTCTCGCGCCCGACCCGATCCAGGTAGGCGCCAAGCCTGCGCGCGGCGACGTCGGCCATCGGCTCCAGGGGATCACGCTCGTCCGGCCTGTAGGTGCCCGGGGAGTCGGCCGGGTCGTGGACCACATGGAGGATTTCCAGGGGCGCTCCGACCGCCAGGGCGTGGCCCCAGGCCCAACGCAGGGCGGCTTCGGAACCGCCGGAGAGCTCGACCGCCACCAGGACCGGCGCGGCGGCGCTCCGCGGCGCAGTGGTTTCGCCCCGCGAGCTGTCCTGCCTGTCCAAGGTATCGACGATGCTGTTCATGGTCCGCTCCCGGCACGCCTCAGCTTGGAAGCCTCTTAACCCACTATTATTAGCCGCCGGACTTGAAGCTTTTGTGATGGCTATGTTGCAGAAAGATGACATGTCGCCCCGGCCCGGCTGCTTGCGGGCCGGGCCAGAGCGCCGCCTTTGCGGAGACCGAGGGCGCGGGGTATAAATCGATGTCCGTGGCCCGGGACTCCACCTGCCCTGAAAGGGCTGCACCGGGCCCGATCAGCTTCCTGTCGCTGAGCCGGCGTTTCCTCCGCCGCCGTACCCCACGCAACCGACGACGATGCCGCCCGAGAAGCTTCGCAGGACTCCCATGATGGCCGCCGATCCGGACTCAAAGAAGCCCAAGGGCGCTGCGGCCTTCGATCTGGTGCCGATCGCGGAGCTTCAACTGATAAAGGGCGTGCCCTTCCCCAAGAGCATCAAGTACCGGCAGCTGATCCTGACCGGCCCGCCGGGCTCGGGGAAATCGCGGCTGGTCCGGAAGATCGGCGGCTGGCCGGAGGAAGGCTACATAGATTTGACCTTGGACAATTGGTGGCGGGCCCAGTCCTTGAGCCTTCGCCCCCGGGAGGTCCACCTCGGGTTTCCCTTCCTCGGCTTCGACGAGGCCCTGACGGTCTTCGATCAGGCGTGGCTGGAGGCCTCGCCGCGGCCCAGGCTCGACCACGCCAGGATCTTGCTGCCGCCGGCAAAAAACCACTTCTTTTCAACGAACTGGCGGGGTCGCTTCGTCTTCGAGTTCCTCATCCCACCGGCGACCAAGATCCTTGAGGGCCGCCTGAAACGCAAGCGGCAGGAGGTCCACCCGATCGACCGGGACGTGACGCTGGAGCAGGTGGAAAAGCAGGTGGACGTGTATCGAGAGGCCGCACTACACTTCAAGCGCGCCGGAATCTTGATCTATGTCAGGGACGATTTCAACGGCGCGCCCAAGAATATAAGCGATCCTGCCAGGGAGGTCCCAAGACTCTAGGCGCAGGACAGGGGGAGAGCGAGGGGCGGGACGGTGCTGGACCGGGTTCGGGATCTGTTCTTTCAGGCTGGCCCAGAGGAGTCGGCCTCCTTGACGGCGCGGCCGCGACTCCTGGCCGGCAAGCTCCGGCTCGCGGAAGAAGCCGTCCCGGTTCAACTGGATATGGGCGGCCGCTCCCTTTGGCTTCGCCCGGATCATCGGATCAACGGCGACTGGCAGGCGACCAGGGACTGGATCCTTGCTGATCGCGAGGGCTGCGACAAGGGACTCTCAGGCTTCCTGCGGATCGCGAGCGGCGACAAGCTGCGCCTCGGGCGCGGCGACGCCGCCTGCCAGCGGCTCTTCAAGTTCCCGAGAAGCGTGATGAAACGGCAGGTCGAGATCGCCAACGACGCCGGCCGACTCACGATCAGCCGGCTCGATCCGGGCGGCGAGACCTACGTCTCGCGCGTCGAGGACACGGCCGCGCGCCTGGACAGCCGGCGCTTGGCCAGCCTCAAGGCGATACGGGGCATCTTCGGCGGCCCGATCGAACTGCTGCCGCCGGACCAAGCGCTCATGACGCTCCGGAAGGTCAACGGGCTCCTGCGAGAGGAGGCCTACCGGCCGAGGGATGCGCTGGGTTTGCCGGGCGGCCTTCTGTGCCTTCCCGACGCGGCCACGCCGGTGATCGTCGGCGACCTCCACGCCAACCTGGACAACCTGCTCAAGATCCTGAGCGAGAACGCCCTCTTGGACTCCCTCTGCAGCGGCGAAGCCAGCCTCGTGCTCCTGGGCGATGCCGTTCACCCCCAGGGCGACACGGACCTGGCGCAGATGGACAGCTCGCTGCTCATGCTGGACCTGATCCTGAAGCTGAAGATCCGCTTCCCGCGGAACCTCTTCTATCTGCGCGGCAACCACGAGAGCTTCGACCAGTCGGTCGGCAAGGCCGGCGTGCCGCAGGGACTTCTGCTGAAGAGCCGCGCGCGGAAACTGCGCGGCGAAGCCTACGCGGATGCCCTGGCGGAGTTCTTCGAGCTGCTGCCCTACGTGGCCAGGGCCGAGCACTGGATCGCCTGCCACGGCGGCCCCCCGCGCGGCGAAACGACGGTGTCCGACCTGGTGAACGTCAGGAGCCGTCACCGCCTGGGACAGGAACTCGTCTGGAACCGGGTCCGCCGTCCGAACTATCCCGGCGGCTACGGCAAGCGGCATGTCAGCGCCTTCAGGGCCAAGCTCGGCGTCGACGAGCAGACCGCCTTCGTGGTCGGGCACACGCCCCTCTCGCCGGAGGGGACGCTGTGGCTGGACGCCGGGAACATCCGCAACCACCACATCGTCTACAGCGCCAACCCCGACAAGCTCGCGGTCTTCGTCGGACCGGGCCCGGACCTGATCCCGCTGGTCTATGCGGCCGAAGCCCTGCTCGACCTCACCAACGCGCTGGACGTCTCCGCACAGGAGGCGGCCGCCCTCGCCGGCTAGCGCATGATCGTGTCACGCCTATCTGGCGTGACGCGTGAATCATGCTCTAACTTGTTGGAGTAGATCAAGATCGGATCAGATCGATTCGATCTGATCCGATCTTGATCTAGTGTGGTGGTTCCCGATCAGACGCCTTCGCGTCAGGCCGGACGTGGCTACGCGATCTTCTCCCTATAGAGGCAACGCGAAAAGGCACCCTTGGGCAGAAGGCCGAGCTGCTCGAACAGGCTCATGAAGTCGAAATGATTGTGCGCGGTGATTAGCTTTCCGTCA
>JANQGU010000048.1 GCA_028282935.1 Kiloniellales bacterium | reverse complement strand
GGCGACATCCACCAGGCTCGCCGTGACGCCCTCTGCAGGACTATGGGAGCGCTTCCATACTCCGCTGCCGTCAAGCACCGCCATAGCTCTACTGAATTCCCCACTTTGGCACAAACACCGCAAGCTGTCGGCCGCGGAGCGATCACCGCCCTTCTTGCAATAATGAAAACGCTACCACTACATGGAAGCTTGGAGCAAGCGGAAGCTCGACGCGCCGGGCGGCGGGAAAGGACGGGAGTCAGGGAAAGGGCAGGAGTCGGGGAAAGAACGAGGGTCAGGCGGCGTCGGGCTTGCCGAAGGGCAGCTCGGCGACCTCGGCGGCGAGGCGCTTCTGCTGGCCGTCGAGCTGGCCGACCTCCAGGGCCTGGCCGGGCGCGGCGTGCTCCACGGCGAGGCGCACCAGGGCGACCGCCTGGCCCAGGCGCGGCGAGCGGCAGGCGCTGGTGACTACCCCGACCTGCGCCCGGCCCAGGAACACCGGATCGCCGTGGCGCGGCACCTCGGCGCCGGCCAGCCGCAGGCCGCGCAGCCGGCGGCGGGGGCTGGCGGCGTTGCGCGCCAGGGCCTCGCGGCCGAGGAAGGGCCGCGCCTTGGTCTTGAGCGGCACCGTGAAGCCGACCCCGGCCTCGAAGGGATCGACCTCGTCGGAGAACTCCTGGCGGGCGACCGGCAGTCCGGCCTCGATGCGCAGCAGGTCGAGGGCGTCCAGGCCCATGGGCTGCAGGCCCAGCGGCCGTCCCGCCTCCCAGATCGCCTGCCAGACCGCGGCGGCGTCGCGGCTGGCGCAGAAGACCTCGTAGCCCAGCTCGCCGGTGAAGCCCGTGCGCGAGACGATCACCCCGGGCCCGTTGAAGTCGCCGAGGCGGCCGACCAGAAAGCGGAAGCGCGCGAGCTCGCCGAGCCGGGACTCGGTCTCCGGGGCCCAGACCAGCGATGCCAGGATCTCCAGGGACCGCGGTCCCTGGACCGCCAGGTTGTCGAGGCTTTCGGTCACGTTGCGCACCCAGACGTCGAGCCCCTGCTCGGTCGCGACCTGCTGAAGCCATTCCGCGGCGGTCGGCGCGCCGCAGGTCCAGCGGAAGCCGTCCGGGCCGAGCCGGAACAGAATGCCGTCGTCGAACATGCCGCCATGCGCCCGGCAGGCGGCCGAATAGACGCAGTGCCCCGGCGCCAGGCGGCGGACGTCGCGGGTCAGGACGCGGTCCAGCAGGGCTTCGGCGTCCGGCCCCGTGACCTCGACCTTGCGGAGCTGCGAGAGGTCCTGGACCGTCGCGGCGTCCCGGCAGGCCCAGTACTCCTCGACCGCGCCCAGCCCGGTGAAGCTGCCGGGAATCCAGCAGTCCTGGGCGACGCGGAAGTCCCGGGTCAGCTCGGAGGTGCGGCTGTGGAATCCGGTTTCACGGGTCATGACGGCTCTGGCCTCCGGGATCGCGCGGACCGCGACCGATCGCTTGAAAAGGGTCTCCGCGCCGTAGACCCGGACCTGGACGTCGCTGGGGTCCCAGCCGTTGATCGGCGAGGTGTCGTCGGGACAGGCGGTGGAGACGCAGACCAGATCGGTCAGGGCCTTCATCAGCACGTAGTCGCCGGGCCGTGACCAGCCCTCGTCCGAGAGGATGGCATTGCCCTCCGCCACCGTGGTGTTGAAGAAGAAGTTGATCGCCGGCCAGGCGGCACGCGGCGCGACCCCGTAGGGCGTCATGGCGGCGGAGATGTTGTCCGAGCAGTTGGGATGGTCGAAGAAACCCTTGCGCTCGTAGACCCGCGCAGTGCAGGCCAGGCCGAAGGTGTCGTGGCGACCGCAGGTGTCCTGCACGACCTGGATCAGCGGCTGGCTGTCCTGGTCGAAGAACGTGTCGAAGAGGCCGGGCGCCGGGTAGGCCGCGCCGACCATGGTCCGGGTCACGGTGGAGTCGATGAAGCGCTCCAGGCCGCGGTCCAGCGCGGCCTTGGGAAAGGCGATGAAGTCCGAGCACTGGCGGCCCGCGACGTCGAGCACCTGGACGTAGTCGCCGGCCGCGAGCTCGTAGGCGGCGCCGGTCCGGCGGGCGACCAGCAGGTCGAGCAGGGGCTCGGCCAGGGGCGGCGGCGGCGCGGCCGCGACCGGCCGGTTGCTGGCCAGGGTGCGGGTGACCTTGAGCGCGGTCGGAGCGTCGAAGCTGTCGACCGCCGT
>JANQGU010000043.1 GCA_028282935.1 Kiloniellales bacterium | reverse complement strand
AACGCCTACGCCCGGGTCCGGATCCTTCCGGGCCCGCCGAAAAACGGCGAAACGACCGGCGGCGGCAGCGCGCAGAGGCTGTAGGACCCCGGCAGACAGGGAGAAGAACATGTCCAGGATATCCGCTGGCCGCGGCCTGCTCGCTCTGGCCGCCGGCGTCCTGCTCGCTTGGCCGGCCTCGGCCAAGACCGAGCTCACCGTCTACACGGCCGTCGAGGCCGAGGACCTCAAGCGCTATGCCGAAGCCTTCAACAAGGACCATCCGGATATCGAGATCAAGTGGGTCCGGGATTCGACCGGCATCGTCACCGCCAAGCTGCTGGCCGAGAAGGACAACCCCCAGGCCGACGTGATCTGGGGCCTGGCCGCGACCAGCCTGCTGCTGATGAAGGGCGAGGGCATGCTGGAGCCCTATGCGCCCAAGGGCCTGGCCGCCCTCGATCCCAAGTTCCGCGACCAGGACGACCCGCCCTACTGGACCGGCATGGACGCCTGGGTGGCCTCGGTCTGCGTCAACACCGTGGAGGCGGAGAAGAACAAGCTGCCCATGCCGGCGTCCTGGGAGGACCTGACCAAGCCGGTCTACAAGGGCCACGTCGCCATGCCCAACCCGAACTCTTCGGGCACCGGCTTCCTCGACGTCTCGAGCTGGCTGCAGATCTTCGGCGAGGAAGGCGGCTGGGACTTCATGGACCGCCTGCACCAGAACATCAGCCACTACACCCACTCCGGCTCCAAGCCCTGCAAGCAGGCGGCAGCCGGCGAGGTGCCGATCGGCGTCTCCTTCGCCTTCCGCGGCGCCAAGTCCAAGGCGGCCGGCGCGCCGCTGGAGATCATCGTGCCCAAGGAGGGCATCGGCTGGGACATGGAGGCGACCGCCATCGTCGCCGGGACCGACGACCTAGAGGCGGCCAAGACCCTGGTCGACTGGTCGGTCAGCGAGACCGCGAACAAGCTCTACAACGAGGGCTACGCGGTGGTCGCCATCCCGGGCCTGGCCAAGCCGGTCAAGCACTTCCCGGAGGGCATCACCGAGGCGATGATCGACAACAACTTCGAATGGGCGGCCCAGAACCGCAAGCGCATCCTGGGCGAGTGGCAGTCGCGCTACGATTCCAAGTCGGAGCCCAAGAGCTGATCCCGACGGGACGGGAATGTCTCGGGCCGGTCCCGGCGATCCGCTAGACGGGTCGCCGGGCGGTCCGGTTCCGGCGTGCGCGGCAGCGCGCCGGCGGCCGGCGGCGGCGGGAGGGACCGGATGAGCGAGACCGCGGGCGGCGCCCGGGCGGAGGCCTCGGCCTACCTCAGGATCGACAGGCTGACCAAGGCCTTCGGCAACTTCGTCGCGATCCGGGACGTGAGCCTCGACATCTTCGAGGGCGAGTTCGTCTGCTTCCTCGGCCCTTCGGGCTGCGGCAAGACCACCCTGCTGCGGGCGATCGCCGGCCTCGACATTCAGACCCGGGGCCGGATCGACCAGGGCGGCCGGGACGTCTCCGCCCTGCCGCCCGACGAGCGCGACTTCGGCATCGTCTTCCAGTCCTACGCCCTCTTTCCCAACCTCACGGTAGCACGCAACGTCGCCTACGGCCTCGAGAACCGGAGGGCCAGCCGCGGCGAGATCGCCCGCCGGGTCGAGGAGCTGCTCGCCCTGGTCGGCCTGCCCGAGCAGAAAGACAAGTACCCGGCCCAGCTTTCCGGCGGCCAGCAGCAGCGCATCGCCCTGGCGCGCGCCCTGGCGACCTCGCCCGGGCTGCTCCTGCTCGACGAGCCGCTCTCGGCGCTGGACGCCAAGGTCCGCGCCCGGCTGCGCCACGAGATCAAGGCCCTGCAGCGCCGCCTCGGCGTGACCACGATCATGGTCACCCACGATCAGGAGGAGGCGCTGACCATGGCCGACCGGATCGTGGTCATGAACCACGGCGTGATCGAGCAGGTCGGCTCCCCGGACGAGATCTATCGCGAGCCGGCGACGGCCTTCGTCGCCGACTTCATCGGCACCATGAACTTCCTGCCCGGCCGGGCCGAGGCGCCGGGGCGGGTGCTTCTGGGCGACCTGGCCCTGGCCTGCGAGGCCGAGGACCTGGCCGCGGGCGAGGCGGTGACCCTGGCGATCCGGCCCGAGGACGTCGTGGTCCAGGAGCCCGGCGCGGCCGCGGCCAACGGCTTCCGGGCCGAGATCGCCGAGCTGGAGTTCCTCGGCTCCTTCTACCGCGCCAGCCTTGCCGCGCCGGGGCTGGGCGAGGGCCTGCTCGCAGACCTCTCGCGCAACCTGGTGCGGCGCCTGGGCGTCGCGGTCGGACAGACCATCACGGTGACCCTGCCGGTCGAGCGGATCCGGATCTATCCCGAGGGCGTGGGCCGTGGCTGAGACGGCGACCGCCGAGGCACCTGTCGTCCGCCCCAAGCTCGGACGCGACGACTGGATCCTGCGTGGCTTCATGGCGGTGATCGGGCTCTACCTCGTGGTGGCCCTGGCGCTGCCGCTCTACTTCATGCTGTCGAAGTCGGTGGCGACCTACAGCTTCCGGCTCGACGGCTACGAGCTCCAGGTCGACCGCGGCGGCGGCTGGGGCGAGACCCTGAACGCGCTCGACCTCGCCCTGGCCCAGGGCCTGGTCGAGCCGGGCGCGCAGCGCGCCGCGGCCGACGAAAGGCTCTCCCCGGCCAAGCTCTTCCCGGACTTCAGCTTCCGGGCCGAGACCCGCTACCGCCTGCGCAACACCGAGCCGACCGAGGGCGGCTTCCTGGTGCGCGGCGAGGCCGTGACCTCCACCGAGTGGCAGGCGTTCTCCAGCAACGACTTCCGCCGGGTCGCCCTGCGCCCGGCACCCGGCCTGGGGCTGGGCAACTACCTGGAGTACTTCTCGACCCCGGCGCTGTTCCGCTCGATCTTCAACAGCCTGGAGATCGCGCTGATCAGCACCGTGATCACGGTCAGCCTGGCCTTCGTCTTCGCCTACGCCCTGACCCGAAGCTGCATGGCCTTCCGCCCGGCCTTCCGGGTGATCGCCATGATCCCGATCCTGGTGCCCTCGCTGCTGCCGGGCATCGCCCTGGTCTATCTCTTCGGCGCCCAGAGCATGGTCCTGAAGGTGCTGGAGGCGCTGCTCGGCGCCGAGGCGGTGGCGCCGCTCTGGGCCTGGCTGCGGGACGGCGCCTACGGCCCTTCGGCGATCTACGGGCCGACCGGGATCGTGATCTCCGAGGTCTTCTTCACCTTCCCGCACGCCCTGATCATCATCGTCACTGCCCTGTCGATCGCCGACGCCCGCCTCTATGAGGCCGCCGTGGCCCTGCGCGCGCGCCCGGCGCGGATCTTCCTCACGGTGACCCTGCCGGGCGCGCGCTACGGCCTGATCAGCGCCGCCTTCGTCGTCTTCACCCTGGTCATCACCGACTTCGGCGCGCCCAAGGTGATCGGCGGGCAGTTCAACGTCCTGGCGGTCGACGTCTACAAGCAGGTCATCGGCCAGCAGAACTTCGAGATGGGCGCGGTGGTCAGCATGATCCTGCTGATCCCGGCGGTCGCGGCCTTCGTCGTCGACCGCCAGGTGCAGAAGCGCCAGGTCGCCTTGCTCTCCGCCCGGGCGGTCGCCTACCAGCCCCAGCCCGACCGCCGCTTCGACAGCCTGATGCTGGCCTACAGCCTGGCCGTCGCGCTCTTCATGTTCGGCATCCTGGCGGTCTGCCAATACGCGGCGCTGATCAAGTTCTGGCCCTACGACCTATCGCTCGGACTCGCCAACTACAACTTCGACGTCATGGACGGCGGCGGCTGGGCGTCCTACGGCAACTCGATCCGCATGGCGCTCTACTCGGCGGTCTTCGGCACCGTGATCGTCTTCCTCGGGGCCTACATGGTCGAGAAGGGACGGCGCATGCGGCTCGGCCGGGCCGGCTTCCAGTTCCTCGCCATGATGCCGATGGCGGTGCCGGGGATGGTGCTCGGGCTGTCCTACATCTTCTTCTTCAACGATCCGGCCAATCCCCTGAACTTCCTCTACGGCACCATGGGGATCCTGGTGATCTGCACGGTGACCCACTTCTACACCGTGGCGCACCTGACCGCGGTCACCGCGCTCAAGCAGATGGACCCCGAGTTCGAGTCCGTCTCGGCCTCGCTGAAGCAGCCCTTCACCAAGGTCTTCGCGCGGGTCACGGTGCCGGTCTGCGCGCCGGCGATCCTCGACATCTGGATCTATCTCTTCGTCAACGCCATGACCACGGTCTCGGCCGTGGTCTTCCTCTACAGTCCCGACACCACCCTGGCCTCGGTCGCGGTGCTCAACATGGACGACGCCGGCGACATCGCACCGGCCGCGGCCATGGGCATGATGATCTTCTACACCAACGCCGCGGTGCGGCTGCTGCACGCCGCCGCCTCGCACGGCATCCACCGCCGGACCCAGGCCTGGAGAAGGCGCTAGCTTCCCACCGAGTCCGCCAGCACCTCGAAGAAGGCGGCGACGGCCTGGTCCTCGCGCTTGGCCTTCAGGCAGACCGCGTACTCGGTGGCCTGGACGGAGCCGCCCCGGACCTCCAGCTTGTGCAGGCGGTCGTCGCGGCCGAACTCGCTCTCGGCCACCACGCCGACGCCGAGCCCGGCGGCCACGGCCTCGCGCACGGCCTCGCGGCTGCCGATCTCCAGGGTCTCGCGCGGGCGCACCCGGGCCCGCTTCAGGGCGCGCTCGAAGATCGCCCGCGTGGTCGAGCCGACCTCGCGCAGCAGCAGCCGCTCCTCGGCGAGGTCGCGCAGGTGGATGCTGCGCCGCCGCGCCCAGGCGTGGCCGAGGTCGACGAAGACCACCAGGCGGTCGCGCCGGAAGGGCAGGGCGTGGAGCCGCGGCTCCTTGCCGACGTCGGGCAGGATCGCGACGTCGTTGCGGCCCTCGACCAGGCTGCGCAGCACCTCCTGGGAGTTGCCGAAGGAGATCGCCAGATCGATTCCGGGAAAGCGCCGCCGCAAGGCCGCCATCAGGGGCAGCACCAGGAAGGGGGCGTCGGCGCCGATCCGAAGGCGGCCCCGGGCCAGGGCCTTGGCGCCGGCCAGGAGCTGCTCGGCCTCGGCCTCGAGGCTGAAGATCTGCCGGGTGATGGCCAGCAGGCGGCTGCCGAGCTCGGTGGTCGCCACGCCGCGGCCCCGGCGCTCGAAGAGCTTCACCCCGAAGCCTTGCTCCAGTTCCTTGACCTGGCCCGACAGGGTCGGCTGGGTCACGTGGAGCTGCTCGGCGGCACGGGTGAAGCTGCCCGCGCTGGCCACCCCGTGGAAGGCGCGCAGCTGCAGGAAATTCATAGGTATAGCCTATTTTTAGTATCAGTAATATCGATTGGACTGATGCTACCGGAGGTCGGTACAAGGGACAAGTTGCTTTCCTCTAAGAAAGGCGCGGCCATGCCGATTCCCTCCGCCTCGTTCTCGCCGACCGGGGACCCCTGGTTGCTGACCCCGGGTCCGCTGACCACCTCGCCCTCGGTCAAGGAAGCCATGCTTCACGACCTGGGGTCGCGCGATCACGGCTTCATCGAGATCAACCGGCGGATCCGCGAGCGCCTGGTCGCGATCGCCGGCGGCCGGGGCAGCCACGTCTGCGTGCCCCTGCAGGGCAGCGGAACCTTCGCGGTCGAGGCCATGCTCGGCAACTTCGTGCCGCAGGACGGCAAGGTGCTGATCATCATGAACGGTGCCTACGGCCAGCGCATGGCCAAGATCTGCAAGTACCACCGTCGCTTCATGCGGATCCTGGAGACCCCGGAGGATCGGCCCAACGATCCCGCGGCCCTCGACCGGGCCCTGGCCGAGGACCGGGAGATCACCCACGTCGCGGCGGTGCACTGCGAGACGACCTCGGGCATCCTCAACCCCATCGAGGCCATCGCCGAGGTGACCGCCCAGCGCGGCCGCAGCCTTCTGATCGACGCCATGAGCGCCTTCGGCGCCCTGCCGCTGGACGCCCGGAAGGTTCCCTTCGACGCCCTGGTCGCCTCCAGCAACAAGTGCCTGGAAGGCGCGCCCGGCCTCGGCTTCTGCATCGCGCGGCGCAGCGCCCTGGAAGCCACCGAGGACAACGCGCCCTCGCTCAGCCTCGACCTCTTCGACCAGTGGCAGGCCATGGAGAAGAACGGCCAGTGGCGCTTCACGCCGCCGACCCACGTGATCCTGGCCTTCGATCAGGCCCTGAAGGAGTTTGAGGCGGAAGGCGGCGTCGAGGGCCGCGGCGGCCGCTATCGCGAGAACTGCCGCATCCTGGTCGAGGGCATGCGGGCGCTCGGCTTCGAGACCCTGCTGCCGGACTCCCTGCAGGCGCCGATCATCGTCACCTTCAGGATGCCGGTCGATCCGCGCTTCGACTTCGAGACCTTCTACGACGCCCTGCGCGGGCGCGGCTACGTGATCTATCCGGGCAAGCTGACCGTGGCGCCCTCCTTCCGCATCGGCTGCATCGGCCGGCTGGGCGCCGCCGAGATTCGAGGCGCCCTGGCCGCGATCGAAGTGACCCTGGACGAGATGGGCGTCACCGACTGCAGCCCCTACCGGCCGCTCAGGCGGACGGGCAGCTAGCCATGAGCCAGGTCTTCGACTTCGGCTACCGGCGCAGCTATCGCGGCGCCGTGCAGGCGGTCATCTTCGACTGGGCCGGGACGATCGTCGACTTCGGCTGCATCGCGCCGGCGGTGGTCTTCGTCGAGGTCTTCAAGGACCGCCAGGTGCCGATCTCCATGGCCGAGGCGCGGGCGCCCATGGGCGCGCCCAAGAAGGACCACATCCGCGCGATCACCGAGATGGACTCGGTGCGCCGGCGCTGGACCGAGGCGCATGGCCAGGCGCCCTCCGAGGCCGATGTCGAGTCCATGTACCAGGACTTCGTGCCGCGCCAGGTCGCCTGCCTCTCGACCTATTCAGCGCTGATCCCCGGCACGCTCGAGCTGGTCGCCGAGCTGCGCCGGCGCGACGTCAGGATCGGCACCAACACCGGGTATTCGACCGAGATGGCCGCGGTCAACCTGGCCGACACCAAGGCCCAGGGCTTCGAGCCCGACTCCTGCGTGACCGCCTCGGACGTTCCGGCCGGCCGGCCCTATCCCTTCATGTGCCTGCAGAACGCCATCGAGCTCGGGGTCGACTGCGTCGCCGCCTGCGTCAAGGTCGACGACACGGTGCCCGGGATCGAGGAGGGCCTGAACGCCGGCATGTGGAGCATCGGCGTCTCGGTGTCCGGCAACGAGGTCGGGCTGTCCCTGCAGGAGTGGCTGGACCTTCCCGAGGCGGAGAAGACCGCCAAGCGGACCCAGGCCCACCGCCGCCTGTCCCAGGCCGGCGCCCACTACGTGGTCGACGACGTCTCCCAGGTCCTGCCCTGCATCGACGACATCACCCAGCGCTTGGCCCGCGGCGAGCGGCCGTAAGGGCTAACGCCCGAGCGTCGATCTGGTCATCCGCTTACGGGCAGCCGACGCCGCCGAAGCCGTAGGCGCCCGGGTTGCAGACCAGGTCGCCGGAGAGCGTGAAGCCCTGCAGCCTGACGCCGGAGCCCGCTCCGACGACGACATTGCCGGTGATCTTGACGTCGCTCCGGGTCCGGAAGGTGCCGCCGCCCGAGACGTCGACGGCCACGATGCAGGCCGCCTCGCAGGTGATGTCGGCGTTGCGGACATCCAGGCTCGAGACCTCCTTCACCGCCATGACTCCGGTGGAAGCGGCAAAGCCGTCCCGCGCGGCACCGACGCCGGCGCGGAAGGACGAGGACTGCTGCACGAACACGGCTTCTTCGATCGAGCCGCTGACCGAATTGCCGCCCTTCAACCAGACCGCGGAGTTCCTGGCGACGACGATGCCGTTGAAGCCGCCGCTGATCTCTGTGCCGGTCAGGACTGCGTTCGATCCCTGGATGACCAGGATGTTCTCGTCGGCGGAGTCGGAGACGCTGCTGCCGGCAATCGCGACGACGGCGCCGTTGGTCACCAAGATACCGGCAGCGGCGGAGCCGGCCACCTCCAGGTTCTCGATCGACACCCGGCGGGCGCCGTCGACGGTGATCGAGCCTTCGATGCGGCCGCCAAGGCGGTCATGGCCCTTGAGCGCAAGTCCGTCGGCGGCAAGCGTCACGTCCTCGACGCAGGTGCCCTTGACCGTGATGGTCTCATCCAGGTCATCGTCGTCGTCGTTGTCGGCCGCCGCGAGGGCGCCGGCGATCGTCTGGCCGGCGGCGCAGTTGACCGTCACCGCCGCGGCGGAATGAGCGACGAGCGCCGAGCCGGCCAGGATCAGGCCGGCCCCCATCAGTTTGAGGGTTTTCATCGATACCTCCCGAATTCGGCGGGCAGGGCCAGCGCAAGAGGCCCCGCTTGGGGCCTTGGCCGCCCCGCCGCGCAGGATGGTTTCGGAGATTTTTGGTCCGAAAATCATACCACAGGGGTCGGCCGGCCGCAGCTTGTCCAGGGCGGGCGCCCGAGGGGGCTTCCCGCGCCCGATCAGCCCGTCCGACTCGCCATGGCCCAGGCCGTCAATTGGCTGACTGCGAAGAGCGCCGTCGACGCCACCACGATCGAGGGCCCGGCCGGGCTGTCGGTCGCAAGCGAGCTCCAGAGGCCGAGGCCGACCGCGAGGACTCCGCTCGCGGCGGCGAGCGCCGCCATCTGCTCCGGCGTGCGGGCGAAGCAGCGCGCCGTCGCCGCCGGGATGATCAGCATCGAGATGATCAGCAGGATGCCGACGATCTTCATCGCGATGGCGATCACGATGGCGATGGTCAGCATGAAGGCCAGCCGCAGCCGGAACACCGGCAGGCCCTCGGCCCGGGCCAGTTCCTCGTGCAGGGTCGCGGTCAGCAGGCCGCGCCAGATCGCGGCCAGGACCCCGAGGGCCAGGGTGCCGCCGCCGTAGATCCACAGCAGGTCGCTGCGCGAGACCGCGAGGATGTCGCCGAAGAGATAGCCCATGAGGTCGAGGCGAAGGGTCTCGAAGAAGCCGAGCACCACCAGGCCCAGGGCCAGTCCGGCATGGGCCAGGATCCCGAGCAGGGTATCGCTCGGCAGGGCGCGCTGCCGCTCCAGCAGCAGCAGCAGCAGGGCCAGGAGGATCGCGGTGGCGGCGATCCCAAGGGTCAGGTCGATACCGAGCAGGAAGCCCAGCGCCACGCCGAGCAGGGCGGAGTGGGCGAGGCTGGCGCCGAAGTAGGCCATGCGCCGCCAGACGATGAAGCAGCCCAGCGGGCCGGCGACAAGGGCGACGCCGACCCCGCCGAGGAAGGCGCGCAGCAGGAAGTCGTCCAGCATCACGCCCGCTCTTTGGGCCGCGCGCTCTGCCCGTGCTCCTGCTCTTCCACCACGGCACCGGAGATGTCGTGCTGGTGGTCGTGGGCGTGGGTGTAGACCGCGAGCCCTTCGGCCGCGCGCGGGCCGAAGAGGGCGAGGTACTCCGGATGCCGGCTGACCGCCTCCGGCGCGCCGGTGCAGCAGACGTGATGGTTCAGGCAGACCACGCGGTCGGTCCCGGCCATGACCAGGTGCAGGTCGTGGGAGACCATCAGCACGCCGCAGTCGCGCCGCTGCCGCACCGCGCCGATCAGCTCGAAGAGCGCGAGCTGGCCGTTGAAGTCGACCCCCTGCAACGGCTCGTCGAGCACCAGGAGGTCGGGGTCGCGCAGCAGGGCGCGGGCCAGGAGCATGCGCTGCAGCTCGCCGCCCGACAGGCCCTGGATCGGCTGCTCGAACAGATAGCCGGCGCCGACCTCCTCCAGCGCCTGCCGCAGCGCCGCGTCGGGCTGCGGCCGGGGCAGGCAGAGGAAGCGCCGGACGGTCAGCGGCAGCGCCGGATCGATGCTCAGGCGCTGCGGGACGTAGCCGATCGAGAGGCCGGGACGGCGCCGGATCTCGCCCGCTTGCGGCTTGAGCAGGCCCAGGACCACCCGCACCAGGGTGGTCTTGCCGGAGCCGTTGGGGCCGATGAGGGTGACGATCTCGCCCCGGCGCACGGTGAGGTCGACCCGGGCGAGCACCTTGCTGCGTCCGAAAGCGACGTCGATCCCCCGCGCCGCGATTAGGGCCTCGGCATCCTCCTCCGCGGGCGCGCCTGCGGTCATGCCCCGCTCTCCCGGCAGTGCGCGCAGAGGCCGCGCAGCTCCACGGTCTTGTCCTTGACCAGGAAGCCGAGACTGCCGGCGGAGCGGGCGAGGGCGCGGTTGATCGCCGGGTCCTGCAGCTCGGCGGCGGCGCCGCAGTCCTGACAGATCAGGAACTGGCTGGTGTGGGCCTCGGCCGGGTCGGCGCAGCCGACGAAGGCGTTGAGGCTCTCGATCCGATGGACCAGGCCCTGCTCACGCAGGAAGTCCAAGGCGCGGTAGACGGTCGGCGGCGCGGCGCCGTCGTGCTCCTGGCTCAGCCTGCGCAGGACGTCGTAAGCACCGATCGGGGCATGGCTGGTCCAGACCAGCTCGAGCACCCGGCGTCGCAGCTTGGTCAGCCGGACACCGCGGCGGGCACAGAGCGCGTCCGCGGTCTCCAGGGCCTCCGCGATGCAGCGCCGATGATCGTGCCCGTCCTCGGCGAAGCGCGCCTTGTGGTCGTTTCCTTTGCCCATGCCCCTTGTCTTGCCCGCAGGTAAAGGCTGCGACAAGCCTATTGAGAACAGTAATAGTATACTATAACCATTGAATCCGCGCGCAAGCGGCGGTATGGCGCCGTTCTGCAGCGGGGGCGATGGTCCGCTACCATGGAGGGTCTGCGATGAGATTCGGAATCTTTGGCTCGGTCGCTCTGGGCGGCCTGCTGCTCGCCGCCGCGCCGCGGCCGCTGGCGGCGGCGCCCGAGGTCGTGGTCACGATCAAGCCCGTCCACAGCCTGGTCGCCGCCGTGATGGGTGAGGGCGCCGAACCGACCCTCCTGGTCAGGGGCGCTGCCTCGCCGCACAACTACAGCCTGCGGCCTTCGGACGCCAAGGCCCTCAATCGGGCACAGCTCGTCTTTTGGGTGGGCGAGGGCCTCGAGTCTTTCCTGATCGAGCCTCTGGAGGCGCTCTCCGGCAAGGCGAAGGTGGTCGAGGTTGCGACCCTGCC
>JANQGU010000275.1 GCA_028282935.1 Kiloniellales bacterium | reverse complement strand
CCCAGGCCGTCGACCGTCGGGTTGCCGCGGGCCCGCGCGGCCGCCAGCAAGGGCGTCTCCAGCGGCGTGTAGACGATGTCGGTGACCAGGGCCCCGGCGGGCAGCGCGTCGAGCGCCAGGTCCAGCGGCGGCTGGCCGGCCATGCCGAGGGTGGTGGTGTTGACCAGCAGGCCAGCGGCCTCGAGGCTCGCGCCGCGCTCGGCCCAGGGCAGGACTCGGATCGGCGCCCGCGCCGGGTCGGCCAGCGGGTCGGTGAGCGCGGCGGCCAGGGCCTCGGCGCGGGCTTCGGTCCGGTTGACCAGGCGGATCTCGGGCAGCCCGAGGTCCTGCAGGGCCGCGATCACGGCGCGGGCCGCGCCGCCGGCGCCGATCACCGCGGCCGGACCGGCCGTTGGCTGCCAGTCCGGGGCCGCCGCGCGCAGGTTCTCGGCGAAGCCGAAGGCGTCGCTGTTGCCGCCCAGGAGACGGCCGCCGTCGATCACCACGGTGTTGACCGCGCCGATGCGGCGCGCCTCCGGCGTCACCTCGTCGCAGAGCGCGAGCATCGGCTCCTTGTGCGGCAGGGTCACGTTGAAGCCCCGGAAGCCGAGGTCGGCCAGCGCCCCGACCACCCGCTCGAGGGCGCCGCCCGGCGCCGCCAGCGGCAGGTAGGCGCCGTCGATGCCGTAACGCTGCAGCCAGTAGCCGTGCAGCCGAGGCGAGAGCGAATGGCTGACCGGCCAGCCGAGCACGCCCGCGAGCCGCGCTTTGCCGCTGAGGATCATTACGGGATCACCCCATGGTTCCGCAGCATGTCGAGCAGCGGCAGGAGGGGCAGTCCCAGGATGCCGAAGAAGTCTCCGGAGATCGACTGGAAGAGCTGGATGCCCCGGCCTTCGAGCTGATAGCCGCCGACCGAACTCAGGGCGGCCTCGCCGACCTCGGCCAGGTAGCCCTGGATCGCGGCTTCGCTGAGCGGCCGCATGGTGAGCTCGGCGCGGTCGCGGTGGTGCCAGATCCGGGTGCCGTCGCGCAGCAGGCAGAGCGCGGTCAGCAGGTGGTGCGGCCGGCCGGCCAGCCGGCGCAGGTGCTCGGCCGCGCCGGCCAGGTCGGCGGGCTTGTCGAACCAGGCGCCCTCGCAGACCAGCATCTGATCGGCGCCAAGCACCAGGGCGCCGGGGAAGCGCGGCGAGACGCGCTGCGCCTTGAGCTCGGCCAACGCCTCGGCGACCGCGAAGGCGTCGGCGCCCTCCGCCTTCATCGCCAGCTTGACCTCGTCCTCGTCGACCGCCGCCGTCGCCGCCTCGAAGGGCACGCCCGCCGCCTCCAGCAGGCGCCGCCGCGAGGCGCTGCCCGAAGCCAGGACCAGTCTGCTTGTCGTCATTACCGTGCCTCCAGATAGGGACTCGCGTTCCGGGGCTTCACGACTGCTCCTGATGCTGACCGAGGTGGGTCAGGATCGAGGCCGCCGTCTCTTCGATCGAGCGCTTGGTCACGTCGATGACCGGCCAGCCGTACTTGGCGCAGAGCCGCCGGGCGAAGGCGACCTCCTCGCGCACCGTGTCCGGATCGACGTAGTCGGTGGCCTGGTGCTCGGGACCGGAGATCAGCCGCAGGCGGTTGCGGCGGACCTGGACCAGCCGCGCCGGATCCTTGGTCAGGCCGACGATCAGCGGCTGGTCGGCCTCGATCAGCTCCTCCGGCATGGGACAGCCCGGGACCACGGGAATGTTCGCCGCCTTGATGCCGCGGTTCGCCAGGTAGAGGCAGGTCGGCGTCTTGGAGGTCCGCGAGACGCCGACCAGGACCACGTCGGCCTCGTTGAGGCCGGTGACGCCCTGGCCGTCGTCGTGGCTGAGGGCGTAGTTCATGGCGTCGATGCGGCTGAAGTACTCCGCGTCGAGCATGTGCTGCAATCCCGGCCGGCCGCTCATCTCGACCTCGAAGGTGGCGGCCAGGACGTGGATCACCGGATCGAGCACCGGGATGCAGGGGACGCCGATGCGCCGGCAGGCCTCGATCAGGCTCGAGCGCAGCTTGTCGTTGACCAGGGTGAAGAGCACGGGGCCGGGATTGGCCTCGATCGCGGCGGCGACCTTCTGCATCTGGCCCGGGGTACGGATCAGGCTCCAGACGTGCTCGAGCGGCTCGACGCCCTCGAACTGCACGAGGCAGGCCCGGGCAACGGAATGGATGGTCTCGCCGGTCGCGTCGGAGACCAGATGTAGGTGGTGGGTCGTCATCCCTCTGCCTCGGTTATTCACCCCGAAATGTCAAAGATGGGGATATCGTCGCCTTTCGGCGGAGACGCCTCGATTCCATCCAGGCTCACCGATCCCGCGTCCAGGACTTCCGTCCCGGTCCGCCGCTTCGTCCTGCCTTGGGGAAAACCACTGCCGGACAAGGCAAGGTGGCGCGGATACTCAGACGATCCCCAGAATTCCCCGGCGCCCGAGTCCCAGGGACTCCTTGCGCCGAGGCACTCTTTTCCACAATGTGGTCCGACAAGCCAGCGCAAAGAAGCGTGACCCGGCGCCCGGCTTAGGGTACCTGCGTGGATAACACACAATCCCCACTGTCCACAGGCCCAACAACCACTTCCCTGATTCCTTTAGATTCTTATTTTGAAGTGTCATTGCCATCCGGAGATCACGAACCGTGGACGACGTCCCTGCCCGAGCCGACGACAAGCCTTTGCTTCAGACCCTCAAGGGACAGTCCGCGGATCGCCTGCCGATCTGGCTGATGCGCCAGGCCGGGCGCTACCTTCCGGAGTACCGGGAGGTGCGGGGCAAGGCCAAGAACTTCATCGACTTCTGCTTCCGTCCGGACCTGGCCGCCGAGGCGACCCTGCAGCCCCTGCGGCGCTTCGACCTGGACGCCGCCATCGTGTTCTCCGACATCCTGGTGGTGCCCCTGGCCTTGGGCCAGAAGGTCTGGTTCGAGGAGGGCAAGGGACCGCGGCTCGAGGCGATCGAGAAGGCCGACGACCTGGCGAAGCTTTCGGCCGACGAGCTGGAGCCGCGCCTGGCCGCGGTCTACGAGACTCTGGAGGCCGTGGCGGCCGAGCTGCCCGCGGGCCGGGCGCTGATCGGTTTCGCCGGCGCGCCCTGGACCCTGGCCAGCTACATGATCGAGGGCCAGACCAGCCGCGACTTCGCCCGCCTGAAGCGCTTCGCCTACGGCCAGCCCGAGGCCTTCGAGCGGCTTCTGGCCCTGCTGGTCGAGGCGGTCGCCCGGCACCTGGTCGCGCAGGTCCGCGCCGGGGCCGAGGCGGTGCAGATCTTCGATTCCTGGGCCGGGGTCCTGCCGCAGCCGGAACTGAAGGCCTGGAGCCTGGCGCCGATGGCGGAGATCGCCCGTCGGCTGCGGGCGGCCTGTCCGGGGATCCCGGTGATCGCCTTCCCGCGCGGCGCCGGCCTGACCTACGGCGCCTTCGCCGAGGAGGGGGCCTTCGACGCGCTCGGCCTCGACACCACCCTGCCGCGGGGCTGGGCCGCGGAACGGCTGCAGCCGAAGACTGTGGTCCAGGGCAACCTGGACCCCGTAAAGCTCCTGGTCGGGGGTTCGGCCCTGACCCGCGGGGTCGATGAGATCCTGGAGGCCCTGGGACCGCAGCGCCTGGTCTTCAACCTTGGCCACGGCGTGCTTCCGGAAACGCCGCCCGAGCATGTCGCCGACCTGGTCGCGCGCGTGCGCGGCACCGCAAGCTAGACCCCGGGGCAGCGCTTCGGAATGGACGGAAGATGACCAAGACCGCGGTGGTGCTGTTCAACCTGGGCGGGCCGGATCGGCCCGAGGCGGTCCGGCCCTTCCTCTTCAACCTCTTCAACGATCCGGCGATCATCGGCCTGCCGCAGCCCTTTCGCTGGCTGCTGGCGCAGCTCATCTCGCGCCGCCGGGCCCCGGTCGCCCGGGAGATCTACGAGCACCTCGGCGGCGGCTCGCCGCTGCTGCCGAACACCGAGGCCCAGGCCAGGGCGCTGGAGCAGGCGCTGGCCGCCAAAGAGGACCAGACCGGGGACCGGACCGGGGATCAAACCAAGGTCTTCATCGCGATGCGCTATTGGCATCCGATGAGCGACGCGACCGCGCGCGCCGTGCGCGACTTCGCGCCGGATCGGGTGCTGCTGCTGCCGCTCTACCCGCAGTTCTCGACCACCACCACGGGATCCTCGGTTAAGGCCTGGTTTCGCGCCGCCCGGGCCGCGGGGTTGACCGCGCCGACCCGCGTCCTCTGCTGCTATCCCCGCGACCCCGGCTTCGTCGCGGAGGCGGCGGCGCTGCTCGCCAGGTCGCTGGACCAGGCGGCGGCCGGCGGCCAGCCCTTCCGCGTGCTCTTCTCCGCCCACGGCTTGCCGAAGAAGATCGTCGCCGCCGGCGATCCCTATCAGTGGCAGGTCGAGCAGTCGACGGCTGCCGTGGTGGCGGCGCTGGGCGAGCGGGCGCAGGGGCTGGACTGGCTGGTCTGCTATCAGAGCCGGGTCGGTCCCCTGGAGTGGATCGGGCCGGCCACCGAGGACGAGATCCGGCGCGCTGGCGCCGAGGGGGTCGGTGTGGTCCTGGTGCCCATCGCCTTCGTCTCGGAGCATTCCGAGACCCTGGTCGAGCTCGACATCGAGTACCGCGAGCTGGCCGAGGAGGCGGCGGTGCCGCTCTATCTCCGGGTGCCGACGGTCGGCGCCGGCGAGGCCTTCGTCAGCGGCCTGGCCGGGCTCGTCGGCCGGGCGTCGGAGAGCGGGACGGAAGCGCCCGCGCCGGCCGAGGGCCGCGCGATCTGTCCGGAGGCCTTCGGCCGCTGCGCCTGTCGCGAGGCGGCAGGAGCCTGAGGCGGGATCGCGAGCCAGGATTGCGAGTCAGGGGAGCGAGTCAGGAATGGAGGGGTTTCTCGGCGGGGCCTATCTCTGGGTCAAGGCATTGCACGTCATCAGCGTGATCGCCTGGATGGCGGGCATGCTCTACCTGCCGCGGCTCTACGTCTACCACTGCGCGGCGGCGCCGGGGTCGGTCCAGTCCGAGACCTTCAAGGTGATGGAGCGGCGCCTGCTGCGCGCGATCCTCAATCCGGCGATGATCGCGTCCTGGCTCTTCGGCGTGATGCTCGTGGCGCACCTGGGCGCCTGGACCCAGGGCTGGATGCTGGCCAAGTTCGCCTGCCTGCTGGGGATGCAGGTTGTCCATGCCGGCCTTTCCCGCTGGCGCCGGCAGTTCGAGAGGGACGAGAACCCGCACTCGGACCGCTTCTACCGCTTCATGAACGAGGTGCCGACTCTGCTCATGATTTTCATCGTCGTCCTGGTCATCGTCCAGCCGTTCTGACAGATCACGCTATGGTCACTTGACTTCGAGGGGGGCCGTCGTTATCTGGTAGAAATAACAGTCTATCTGGCTGAAAAACGGCCAATCCCAGAGACAAAGTCCCGCGTTTCCTGTTCGGCGGCCACGGCTGAGGGTTCTCGTTCCGGAACGGCGGCTCGGACCCGAAGCAGTCTTTGCTGCTACGGGTGTTGGATGATCAGGCCCCCCCTTTTGCGACAGCGGTCACCGGAATGAACCTGCAAGAGCTGAAATCGAAGAGCCCCGCCGACCTCCTGGACTATGCCGAGGAGCTCAACATCGAGAACGCGAGCAACCTGCGCAAGCAGGACATGATGTTCGCGATCCTCAAGCAGCTGGCCGAGAACGAGGTCGCGATCTACGGCTCCGGTGTGCTCGAGGTCCTGCAGGACGGCTTCGGTTTCCTGCGCTCGCCGGAGGCTAACTACCTGCCGGGGCCGGACGACATCTACGTCAGCCCCAGTCAGGTCCGCCGTTTCGGCCTGCGCACCGGCGACACCGTCGAGGGACAGATCCGCTCGCCCAAGGACGGCGAGCGCTACTTCGCACTCTTGAAGATCAACTCGATCAACTTCGACCCGGTCGAGAAGGCGCGCCACCGTATCAACTTCGACAACCTGACGCCGCTCTACCCGGACGACAAGCTCAGCCTCGAGGTCGAGAACCCGGACAGCAAGGACCTGACCTCGCGGGTCATCGACCTGACCGCGCCCCTGGGCAAGGGCCAGCGCGCCCTGATCGTCGCGC
>JANQGU010000392.1 GCA_028282935.1 Kiloniellales bacterium | reverse complement strand
GATCCCTGGGAAGGCGTCGGCGCCAAGTACCCGATCGGCACCAAGTTCACCGGCCGGGTCACCAACATCACCGACTACGGCGCCTTCGTGGAGCTGGAGGCCGGCATCGAGGGCCTGGTCCACGTCTCGGAGATGAGCTGGACCAAGAAGAACGTGCACCCGGGCAAGATCGTCTCGACCAGCCAGGAGGTCGAGGTCATGGTGCTGGACGTCGACGAGCAGAAGCGACGCATCTCCCTGGGCCTCAAGCAGTGCCTGTCCAATCCCTGGCAGGACTTCGCCGAGAGCCATCCGGTCGGCACCGAGCTCGAGGGCGAGATCCGCAACATCACCGAGTTCGGCCTCTTCGTCGGCCTGCCGGGCGAGATCGACGGCATGGTCCACCTTTCGGACCTGGACTGGTCGCGCTCAGGCGACGAGGCGGTCAAGGACTACAAGAAGGGCGACACCGTCAGCTGCAAGGTCCTGGACGTCGATACCGACAAGGAGCGGATCAGCCTCGGCATCAAGCAGCTGGGCGAGGACCCCTTCCAGGCCTCCGCCGACGGACTGCGCCGGGGCGCCATCGTCACCGGCACGGTCAGCCGGGTCCAGGACAACGGCATCGAGGTCACGGTGGCGGACGGCCTGGTCGGCTTCATCCGCAAGGCCGAGCTGTCGCGTGACCGCAGCGAGCAGCGGCCCGACCGCTTCGCTGTGGGCGAGAAGGTCGACGCCAAGGTGACGACCATCGACAAGAAGACCCGCAAGGTGACGCTGTCGATCAAGCAGCGCGAGGTCGAGGAAGAGAAGCAGGTGATGGCCGAGTACGGCTCCGCCGAGTCCGGCGCGACCCTCGGCGACATCCTGGGCGCCGCGATCTCCAAGGCCCAGCAGAAGACCGCGCCGGCGGAGGCCGAGGAGGCCAAGCCGGCCAAGAAGGCCAAGGCCAAGAAGGACGACGCGGCCGAGGAGGCCTCCGAGGCACCGGCCGACGAGGCCGCGGAGGCCAAGCCCAAGGCGAAGGCCAAAGCCAAGACCAAGGCCAAAGCCAAGTCCGAGGACGGGGCCGAAGGCGAGACGAAGGATGCCGCCGAGGAAGAAAAGGGCGGCGCCGAAGACTGAACCGGACCCGGCCGCGCTCTGCGCGCGCCTGGGAGGAAACAAGCCCGGCAGCCTCGCGCTGCCGGGCTTCTTCTATTTGGGCTGGTCCTGCGCGCCGCCAAAAAAAACGTCGTTATCTGAACGGCTTATCCTTGACGCCGGAGAGAGGCTCTGGCAGCCTGCCAGGAATCGGTCAGAAGGGACGCAAGAATTCGACCTGAAAAAAAGCCTAGGCGTACTTCATGACCACTTGTGCCGGGGGGTTCCCCGTGGGAGGGGGGCATGACGAAATCAGAACTCATTCAACGTATCGCCGAACAGAACCCGCATCTTTTCCACCGTGACGTGGAGCGGATCGTGACCACGATCTTCGACGAAATCGCGGAGTCCTTGGCCCGCGGCAACCGCGTCGAGCTGCGCGGCTTCGGCGCCTTCTCGGTGCGCGAGCGCGGCGCCCGCGTCGGGCGCAACCCGCGGACCGGGGATGCGGTGATGGTCAAGGAAAAGTCGATCCCGTTCTTCAAGACGGGAAAGCAGCTGCGCGAACGCTTGAATCAAGGCTGATCCGTAGCGGCCGCGGCGCCCGGGGCCTCGACCCGGCGCCGTGACGGACCGCGTCGGAGCTCGAGAGGCGGCGGTGAAGTTTCTGGCTTGGTTCCCACGCATCCTGGTCACCCTCATCGGCGTGATCCTGGCGATCGTCGTCGTGTCCTTCGCGCTGTCGAACCGGCAGCGGGTCACGCTCGACCTCTGGCCCTTCGAGCTCAGCCTGGAGCTGCCGCTCTTCCTCATGGTCCTGCTCAGCTTCCTGATCGGCTTTCTGGCCGGCGGCTGCGTCATGTGGATCTCCGCCGGCAGCACCCGACGCCAGGCCCGCGAGGCGCGGCGGAGCGCGAAGCATCTCGAACGGCAGGTCGCCGAGCTCGAGCGGCGCGGGCCCGAGGGCAAGCCCGGCGGCGGAGGTCTGCCGATGGTCGCCAAGGGCTCCTAACGGCCAAAGACTCCTAACGGATTGCATCTTTTATCGGATTGCATCTTTCGGGCAGGCGCTTAACCTCTGCCGTCATGCGCATCATCACCGCAGCGGAAGTCGAGGCCGCGCTCGAGTTCAAGGATCTGATCGAACGCCTGCGGGAGACCTTCCGCAAGGGCGCCGAGGTGCCGGTGCGCCACCACCACGCGATCGGCGGCGGCAGCGACGCCACGCTCCTGCTGATGCCGGCCTGGCAGTCCGGCCGCCACATCGGCATCAAGATGGTCACGGTCTTTCCGCACAACGGCGAGCGCAGCCTGCCTTCGGTGATGGGCGCCTACCTGCTGCTGAGCGGCAGCACCGGCGAGCCCCTGGCCATGATCGACGGGCCGACCCTGACGGTGAAGCGCACCGCGGCGGCCTCGGCCCTGGCCGCCGGCTACCTGGCGCGCCAGGACTCCGAGCGGCTGCTGATGATCGGCACCGGCGCCCTGGCGCCCTACCTGATCCGGGCCCACGCCGAGGTCCGGCCGATCTGCAACGTGCTGATCTGGGGCCGCAACCCGGACAAGGCCGAGCAGCTGGCCCGCCGGCTGAACCGGCGCGACTTCAAGGTCGCGGCGACGACCGACCTCGAGGCGGCGGTGCAGGGCGCCCATATCATCTCCGCCGCGACCATGACGCTGGAACCCCTGGTCAAGGGCGCCTGGCTGCAGCCGGGCCAGCACCTCGACCTGGTCGGCGGCTTCCGGCCGGACATGCGCGAGGCCGACGACGACGCCGTGTCGCGCGCCCGGGTCTTCGTCGACACCCGCGACGGCGCCTGCAGCGAGGCCGGGGATATCGTGCAGCCCCTGGAGTCCGGAGTCCTGACCGCGGACGACATCGCCGCGGACCTCTTCGACCTGACCCGGGGCGAGCGGGCCGGGCGCCGCTATTACGACCAGATCACGCTCTTCAAGTCGGTGGGCACCGCCCTGGAGGATCTCGGCGCGGCCCAGCTGGCCTACGAGCGCGCCTGAGGATGGCCGGGACCGCGAGCACGGCAGCCAGGAGGCGAGGGCAGGCATGAAGATCGTCATCGTCGGCGCCGGGGTGGTCGGCCTGTCGACCGCCTGGGCCCTGACCCGCCTGGGCCATGAAGCGGTGGTCTATGACCAGGGCATGATCCCCAATCCGCGCTCGGCCTCCTTCGACCAGCACCGCATGATCCGTCTGCTCTACCCGGGCAATCCCGGCTACGCCCGCATGGTGCTGGAGGGCTTCGACGCCTGGGAGCGGCTCTGGGCCGACCTTGGCGCGCGGCATTTCGCCGACACCGGCGCCCTCGCCCTGGGCGGCATGGGCGGCGAACTGGCCGACGGCTCGCGCGACGTCCTGAACCAGATGGGCCATCCCTACGAGACCCTTGACCGGCAGGAGGTGGAGGCGCTCTGCCCCTACCTCGCCCTGCCCGCCACGGCCTGGGGCCTGCTGGTCCGGCCCAGCGGGCCGCTCTTCGCCGACCGCATCGTGACCGGCCTGGCGAGCCACCTCGAAGGCCGCGGCGTCGCCCTGAACGAGGAGCGGAAGGTGGTCGCGCTCGACCCCATGGCCGGCGAGATCCAGCTCGAGGACGGCGGCAAGGACAGCGGCGACGCGGTGGTGGTCTGCGTCGGGGCCTGGATCGGCAAGCTGCTGCCCCACTACGCCGGCGGCCTGACCGCCCAGCGCCAGGCGGTCTGCTACCTGGAGCCGCCCGAACGCTACGCCGCGGCCTGGCGCGACGGACCGGCGCACGACCTGGGCGCCGAGGACGCGCCCTATATCCTGCCGCCGGTCGACGGCACCGGGCTGAAGTTCGGCCTCGGCCCGCATCTGCGCCCGGGCGATCCCGACGCCTCGCGCGAACCGGAGCCGGAGGAGGCCGCGGGGCTCTTCGCTCAGCTCGCCCCCTTCCTCAAGGAGCCCGAGGACTACCGGGTCAAGGAGGCGCGGATCTGCTACTACACCACGGCCAGCACGCCGCGCAGCGACGACAGCTTCCTGGCCGAGCGCCAGGGCCGCTGCATCGTGATCAGCAACTGCTCCGGCCACATGTTCAAGTTCGGCGCGGTCATGGGCGAGCAGCTGGCCCTGGCGGCGACGGAGGCCCTGGAGTTCTCCGCCTTCGCCCGCTGGGCGGCCGGCGACCCCAACGCCACTGCGGCGTAAGGGGCGCCGCGTGACAGCCGCCGCCGCGGCTGCTAGAAGGCGGCCATGCCGCCGCAAGACCGCGTCCTCGTCGCCCTCGACACGCCCGACCTGGAACGGGCCAAGGCCCTTGCCGAGGCACTTTCCGGCCTGGTCGGCGGCCTGAAGATCGGCAAGGAGTTCTTCACGGCGCACGGCCCGCAGGGCGTCCGCGCGCTGGCCGGCGGCCAGCCGCTGTTCCTCGACTTCAAGTTCCACGACATCCCCAACACGGTCGCCAGCGCCCTGCGCGCGGCGGTGGCGCTCGAGCCGCTGATCGTCAACATCCATGCCAGCGGCGGCCGGGCGATGATGACGGCGGCCGCGGAAGCCGTCCGCGACGCGGCGGCGGCGCGCGGTGTCGTCCGGCCCCGCCTGATCGGCGTCACCGTCCTGACCAGCCTGGACGACGCCGACCTGGAGGCGGTCGGCCAGCGCGGCCCGGCCTCCGAACAGGTGCTGCGACTGGCCCGCCTGGCCCGGGACTCCGGGCTGGACGGCGTGGTCTGCAGCCCGCGCGAAATCGCCGGCCTGCGCGCCGCCCTGGGCCCGGACTTCCTGCTGGTGGTGCCCGGGATCCGCCCGGACTGGGCCGCCAAGGGCGACCAGAAGCGGGTCACCACCCCGGCCGAGGCCCTGGCCGCCGGCGCCGACTACCTGGTCATCGGCCGCCCGATCACCGGCGCCGAGGACCCGGCGGCCGCCGCCCGGCGGATCGGCGAGGAACTGGCGGCCGCCGCGGCCTAGATCGAACCCGGCTCGCCCAGAGCGAAGCCTTAGGTCTTCATGTGTTCCAGACGGCCGGAGATCGCGCCCTTCCGGGCGGATCGTCCCAGGCCGCTCCTCCCCGGTGTCAGGCGCCCAGAGTCAGGCACCCAGTGTCGGCCCCCCAATACCAGGGATGGCGCGCCGGGCCACTTTTGCTAGAAATGCCCCGGCCCGGCACACCATGCCGCGGCATCGACAGGACGTCAGGGGGAGGAATCCGAGCATGACCGAGGCAGCGCCGCCCGCCGAGCCGCTCCAGAAGCTGCCGGTCTTCGAGATCGTCGGCGAGGCCTACGGCAGCTTCTTCCGGTATCTCCGCTACCTCCCCCAGGCCGCGCTGCTTCCGGTCCTGCTGGGCGCGCCCGTGTATTGGGTCTACTGGCAGATCCTGCGGCGGATCGCCCTGGACCCCGCCGGTTCGGGCGCCCTGGGGCTGCTGCTGTTTCCCCTGTACCTGCTCTTGTTCTTCTCCTTCATCATCTTCTGCGTGGCCTGGTATCGGCTGACTCTGCTGGGAGCGGAGCGCGGTCGACCGCCGCTGTTCCCGATGCCGGAGCGCCGGCACTGGCGGTTCCTCGGCTACAGCCTGCTGATATTCGTGATCTATCTCGTGATCGTGGTCTTTCTCGGGGTCCTTCCGCTGGGTGCCATCGTCCCCCTGGTCGGTCAGGATGGCGCCAACTTGAACCCCGCCGCCGCCGTCGGGGCGGGCTTGCTCGTCTTCCTCTGGTGGCTGCTGATCCTGTGCCTGATCGTCTTCATCATGCTGCGGCTGTCCTTCGTCTTTCCCGCGGCCGCGGTCGACGAGGACTACGCGCTGCACAACTCCTGGGCCCACACCAAGGGGCAGGTGCTGCGCTTCTTCGCGGCCTTGTTCCTCGTCTCCTTCCCACCTGTCGTGGCGATCATGATCATCTCCCTGGCGACGACCCCGGATTTCATGATGTCTCCGGAGGAGCAAGCGACGATGGACCCGGCCCAGATCATGGCGCAGATGGAGGACTACTTCCTCTACTCCGTCACCGTCGGCTACGTCCTCGGTCTTTGCTACTGGGCCATCGTCATCGGCGCCGTCGTCGCCGCCTTCAAGGCCGTCACCGGGTGGTATCCGGAGCCCGAGCCCGCCTCGCCGGCGGTTCCCGCGGACTCGCTGGGCGCCTGAACCCCGGAGCGATTGATTGGCGTGGCAGCAGGGCCCACCTCTGCTACAGATGACGGTCGCTGCGGGACCGGAAGGGGAACCGTGCCCGGCGAGGGGATGGAGCGCGCATGAGCCAGCCAGGACCGCCACAGGACGCGGTGAGCAAGCTGCCGGTCTTTCAGACGGTCGCGGAGGCCAATGCGCTCGTCTTCGGCAACCTGCCGAGCCTTGCGAAGGCGGCGGCGCTGCCCTTCGCCCTGTCTCTCGGGATCGGCTTCATGGCCCAGGGCGGCTCGTTATCGCCGGCCTGGGGCCTGCTGCTCAGCCTGCTCGGCCTGGTTCCCGAGACCTACTTCGGCGTCGCCTGGCACCGCTTCGTCCTGCTCGGCCCCTCGCGCGCAGCGCCGACCTCGCTTCCGCCGCTCGCCCCCCGGCACTGGCGGTTCCTGGGCTATGCCGCCGTGATGCTGATGATCACAGGGCTGCCCTACCTCGGGATGGTCACCGCGATGCAGCCGCTCGGCGGGATCGAAGGCCAACCCCCGCCCGAGCTGGCGGCCGAGGTCTTCAGCAACATGCTGCCCTACCTTCTGCTCATGATCATCGCTTTCGTGCTGATCCTGAGGTTCTACTTCGTCTTTCCGGCGGTCGCGGTCGACGAGCGCTACGGCCTGGCGGAGTCCTGGCGGCACACCCGCGGTCAGGCCCTGCGTCTCTTGCTGGGTCAGCTGATCCTGATCCTGCCGGTGACGATTCTGGCCTATTTGATCGCCGCGCTCTTGATGGGCGGATCGGGACAGCCCGGGTTGGCGGCAAGGATCGCGACCACCTTGTTCTTCTATCTCGGCATGGGCTTGGCCTTCGCCTTCGTTTCGCTCGCCTTTCGAAAGTGCACCGGCTGGATCCCCGAGGAACCGGCGGGGCCCCCGGGGCCGGCCCAAACGGCGGAACCCGAGGCGTGATGGCGGTCGAAGCCAAGATCTGCGGCATCCGGACCGAAAAGGCCGCGCGTGCGGCCGTCGAGGGCGGCGCGGCCTTCGTCGGCTTCATCTTCTATCCGCCCAGCCCGCGGGCGGTCACGCCGGAGGCCGCCGCGGAGATCGCCGCCGGCCTGCCGGCCGGCCTGGGCAAGGTCGCGGTGACGGTCGACGCCGACGACGCGGCCCTGGGCGCGATCCTCAAGGCCTACGACTTCGACCTGCTGCAGCTTCACGGCAAGGAGAGCCCGGCCCGGGTCGCCGAGGTGCGCCGGCGCTTCGGCCGGCCGGTGATGAAGGCGATCCCGGTCGCCGCCGCCGAGGACCTCGGCCGCGCCCGCGACTACCTGCCGGTCGTCGACCGCCTGCTCTTCGACGCCAAGCCGCCCAAGGACATGAAGGGCGCCCTGCCCGGCGGCAACGCGCTGTCCTTCGACTGGACGCTACTGGCCGGACGGGACTGGCCCAAGCCCTGGTTCCTCTCGGGCGGCCTGGACGCCGGCAACCTGGCCGAGGCGCTGCGCATCACCCAGGCGCCCGCGGTCGACGTGTCCTCCGGCGTCGAGGACAAGCCGGGCCAGAAGAACCCGGACAAGATCGCGGCCTTCCTGCAGGCGCTGGTTCGGCTTTAGGGCGGCTATAGGGGCGGCTCCAGCCTCGCCTTGACCGGCGCAGCGCCAGAGTCTGCGCGGCCTTCGTCCGATTCGCCCGGCACCGAAGGCATTGCGGGGGCGGGCGCAATCGGGCAAAGTCCGCGCGCTAGAGCACTCGGGCTCTATACGTTCAGTGAGAGCGGGATGAAGTGGAGCCGATTCGGCTTCACCTCATCCCGCTCTAGGGCTCCCTTCGAGGCGATCGCGCCAGCCATGGAACAGCTCAACACCTATCGCGCGGGTCCGGACGAGCGCGGCCACTTCGGCATGTACGGCGGCCGCTACGTCGCCGAGACGCTGATGCCGCTGATCCTCGACCTGGAGCAGGCCTACGAGGCGGCCAAGGCGGACCCGGCCTTCAAGGCCGAGTTCGAGCACTTCTCCAAGCACTACGTCGGCCGGCCCAGCCCGCTCTACTTCGCCGAGCGCCTGACCGAGCACCTGGGCGGCGCCAAGATCTACTTCAAGCGCGACGAGCTGAACCACACCGGCGCGCACAAGATCAACAACTGCCTGGGCCAG
>JANQGU010000288.1 GCA_028282935.1 Kiloniellales bacterium | reverse complement strand
GTCCTCGATCTGGTCGACGGGCATTTCCCGGGCCACACGATGCAGCGGGTCCGGACTCCCGAGGGCCGCTACCGCTACACCTACGTCAGCCCGGGCGTGAGGGAGACCTTCGGCATCGATCCCGACCTGCTCCTGGCCCAAGACGCCGTGCAGCACGATTGGGTCCACGGCGAGGACCGCGACCGCTTCCTGGATGCCCTGGAGCGCTCGGCCGCGACCCTGGAGACACTCGATGTCGAGGTGCGGGTGAAGATCCCGGACGGCCGCTTCAAGTGGGTCCGCTCGATCGGCCACCCCAGGCGCCTGAGCGACGGGACGGTGATCTGGGACGGGGTCGCCCTGGACGTGACCGATCGCCGCGAGGCTCTGGAAGCCCTGGAGCGGTCCTTGACCGCGGCCCGCCAGCACGAGACCTCGATCTCCCGCTTCGCGGCTATCGCGGCGCAGGACATCTCCGGCCCCTTCCGCCGGCTCCGAAGCGAGGTGGAGGCCCTCGCCGCCGCGCCCAATGGCGTGCCGCTGGACGAGGTGACCCGGGCCCTGACCGACCTTGAGCAGACGATGGAGACCGCCTTCGGGCTGCTCGGCGTCGCCTGGCCGGGCAAATGCGGCGCAGCAGACCAGGGGAAAGCCCCGCCGAACCCTGTCGAGAGCCTGACCCGCCGGCAGCGTGAAATCCTGTCCCTGGTCGGAGCCGGCCTGTCGAACCGGAGCATCGCGGCGCGTACCGGCCTGACCGAAGGCACGGTGAAGCTCCATGTGTCCAACATCCTGAAGCGCCTCGGCGCCAGGAACCGGACCGAAGCGGCCCGCCTGATCGTCGGGGCCTAATACCAAGGAGCGTTGATAATGACCCATTTGACCGGGTTTGCTTGCCCGGCCGTCAGGCGCGCTTCGCGCAGCGGTGCACTGTACCGTAAGCGGAGCGCAACGCCGCGGGCGGGCAAGCAAACCCGGCCTTCGGTGGCGCGCGGCGGCCCGCCGGGTGCGTTGCGACCCTTGCCCGATGCGATGGCATCGCGCTGCGGGCCGCGCCTGCCCGGCGGGCCGCCGCGCGTCATCAAATGGGTCATTATCAACGCTCCTTGGTATAAGGGAGAGGCTCAGGCTCCCGCTTCAGGATCGCGGACGGTGGCCAGGCAGACGGTCATGAGCTGCAGATAGTAGGCCCGGTCCTTGGGGCCGCTGTCCTTCTCGGCCTGGGCGATGCGCTCGAAGAGGTAGGCGGCCAGCGCATGCTCGTTGGTCGGATAGACCCCGGCGCCCATCAGGTCGCCGACCATCCCGGCGGCGGCCTCCGCCGCCCTCGCGCCCACCTTGCCGATACCGCCGATCGCCATGCCTGCCTCCTCCACGCGTCTTTGGATAACGCCCTAGATGTTGGCGCAGGCGGTCGGGGGGTCAAGGTGAAGAAGAAGGCCCGCCGGGGGTGACGGGCCTTCCCCTCTAGCCGCAGCCAAGCGCTTATCTGCCGGCGAGGCTGTGGCCGTTGTTGCCTTCCTTGGCCTCCCTGACCCGGTTCGGGTCGTCGGCCCGCAGGTCGATGCGCGAGGCCCGGGCGAGCGGCGCGCCGAAGTCGAGCAGGACCCAGGCCTGGCCGGCAGCCTTCAAGGCCGGGATGCTGGCGGAGCGGGTCAAGGTCTTGCCGCTGCGCCGGTAGAAGCCCTTGAGGCTGGCGGCCCCGGCCTTGCCCCGGCCCTGGTTCGCGACCAGCACGCGGAGCTGCTTGTTGTTGCCGGGCACCGGCTTGGCCTGCTTGATGACCAGGTCGGGCAGCGCGGCCAGGGCGGCCACCTGGCCGGAGCCCGCCACCCGGCGGCCCGCCGGCTTGGCCGGCGCCGCGGCCATGGTCTTGGCGCCGGCACCGCGCAGCAGGGAGGTCGGCGCGCCGAGCCTGCCCGGCCGGACTTGTTGGGGCTGGACCTGTTGGGGCTGAACTGGCCGGGGCTCGACCGTCAGGCCGCCGGGCATCCCGGCCACGACGCCCGGGTTGGGCTTGGGATCGCAGATGATGCGATAGCCGTCATAGCCCGACTCCATCGTGTTGGGTGCCGTCACCTTCACCATGAAAGCGTTCTTGTGTACGTTGCCCGGGGTCGCCTGGTCGGTGAAGCTGGCCGGCCCCTGCGGGCTGGTCGGGTTGATGGGGTCGACCGGCGGCTGGTAGATGGCGAAGTCGCCCGAGCCCTGGCCGACCAGGCCGCCACCCGCGCCGCCGCTCGGCGCGTCGCTCTCCGCCAGCGGTACCGAGAACTTGTGCTCGACCACCTTGCCGTAGACGCCGCCGATCTTGCCGGTGACCTGGGTGCTGTAGGTCTTGGAGACCTTGCCGTTGGCGGAATGGATCTTGTACTTGAGCGTGCCCTTGCCCTGGGTCAGGAACTTGAGGGACAGCGTCACCTCCTGCGGGCAGGCCCCCTTGTGGTAGCCCGGGCTCGCCGTGAGCTGCGCCTCCTTCACCTTGAAGGCCGCGGTGAGCGTCGGCAGCGGCGCGACCTTGTCGGCGATGGCCTTGTCGCCCTTGCAAAGCACGGTCACGGGGACCAGGGCCACGGTCTCGAAGGTCTTGTAGCTGTCCGCGCCGTTGGTGCTGTAGCGCAGCTTGGCCTTGGCATAGGCCTGGGTCTCGACCAGCCAGTCCTTGGACAGCAGGCTGTGCAGCGGCGTGCCCGAGTCGAGCAGCTGCTTGCGCTTGGTGGTGCAGCGGCCGACCGGATCGATGAAGATCCCCTCATAGCCGAAGACCGCGCTGCTGTTGCCGCCGATCGTCTTGTGGATCGAGGACGGCACGATGGGCGTGCCGTCGAAGAGCTCGAAGAAGAGGTCGGGGTCCTGATAGTTGACGGCCCCGGCGAAGGCGCCGTCGCCCGTGGATCCGAGCGGCCGCAGGAAGAACTGCAGATAGGAGATATGGGTCGGGTGATTGATCCAGGAGATCTGGTAGTTCATCCGCCACGAGGCGAAGTCGGTCTCCAGCTTCGACCACGTCCCCTCCTCGTCCAGCTCGACGACGAAACGGCCTTCGGCGGGGCCGTCGGGCTGATGCGCGAAGCTGACCCAGGCGATGTCGTCCACCGGGCCGGCGGTCGCCGTCGTAGCGGCGAAGAGCAGCGCCAAGACCGAAGCCGGCAGGCCGGCACCTGCGCTCGTTTCCTTGATCTTCATAGGTCCTCTCCCTAGCGATCTCGCCGACCGGACGTTGTGGTCCCTGGGCGTGGTGGTCTGCGGCGTGGGTCGCAGCCACCGCCGGGGCGGTTCAATCGGAAAGGGAGGACCTCGACCTCAGGCCAGGTAGCGAGCCTGGAGGTGGGCCTTGAAGACCGCCGGGTCGAGCGGTCGGCCGGTGACCTCTTCAAGGAGCGCGTCGGTGGTGAGGCGCGCCGCCGCGCCGTGGACCTTGTCGCGCAGCCAGGCCATCAGGGGCGCGAAGTCGCCGCGGCCCAGGGCCTCGGGGATCTCCGGCACCGCCTGCACGGCGGCGTCGAAGAACTGGGCGGCCGCCAGGGCGCCCAGGGTGTAGGTCGGGAAGTAGCCCCAGGCGCCGTCGTACCAATGGATGTCCTGCAGGCAGCCGCTCCGGTCGTCCGGCGGGCGGACGCCGAGCAGCGCCGCCATGCCGTCGTTCCAGGCGCCGGGCAGGTCCGCGAGCGCCAGGTCGCCGGCGATCAGGGCCCGTTCCAGCCGGAAGCGCAGGATGACGTGCAGCGGATAGGTCACCTCGTCGGCGTCGACCCGGATCAGGCCGCGCTCGACCCGGTGGTAGTGCCGGATCAGGTTCTCGACCTCCCAGGCCGGGCCCGAAGCGGCGAAGGCCTCGCGCGCCAGCGGCGCCATGAAGGCGACGAACTCGGCGCCGCGGGCGGCCTGCATCTCGATCAGCAGGGACTGGCTCTCGTGCAGGGCCATGCCACCGGCCGCGCCGACCGGCTGCAGCCGCCATGCGGCGGGCAGGCCGCGCTCGTACATGGCGTGGCCGGTCTCGTGCAGCACCGCCATCAGGCCGGAGAGGAAGTCCGCCTCGTCGTAGCGGGTGGTGATGCGCACGTCCTCGGGCACCCCGCCGCAGAAGGGATGGAAGCTGACGTCCAGGCGGCCGTGGCCGAAGTCGAAGCCGACCGCCTGCATCAGCCGGCGGCCGAGCGCCTCCTGCTGCGCCTTCGGGAAAGGTCCGCCCAGCGGCAGCGGCGCCGGCGCCGCCGCCTGGCGTGCCAGAACCTCGTCGAGAAACCCGGGCAGGAAGCCGGCCAGGTCGTCGAAGACCGCCTCGATCCGCTCGACCGAGCCGCCGGGCTCGAACTCGTCCAGCAGCGCCGCGTAGGGCGCCACGCCCAGGGCCTCGGCCTTGGCCTGGGCGACCTGGCGGACCAGGCGCAGGACCTCCTCCAGGGCCGGCAGGACCGCCGCGTAGTCGGCCTCGGGCCGGGCGCCGCGCCACTTCATCTCGCAGCTCCGGCAGGCCTTGCTGAAGGCCTCGACCAGGTCGGCCGGCAGCGCCGTGGCGTGGCGCCAGCGCCGGCGCATCTCGCGCAGGTTGGCGGCCTGCCAGGGGTCCAGGCCCCCACCCGTTTCCCCCGCGCTCGCCTCTGCCGCAGCCAGCAGGTCCGCGACCTCGCTTCCGGTCAGGAGCTCGTGCTGGGTCACCGCCAGGGCCGCGAGCTGCTCGCTGCGCGCGCCGGCGCCGCCCTCGGGCATCATGGTCGACATGTCCCAGTGCAGGACACCCTCCGCCTCGGCCAGGGCCGAGAGGCGGCGGAAACGGTCTTCGAGCTGCTGATAGGCGGTCATTCC
>JANQGU010000260.1 GCA_028282935.1 Kiloniellales bacterium | reverse complement strand
GATCGCTGGACCGATGGCCGCTTCAACGCCCTGGCGAGCGCGGGACCGTTTCTCTCGGCCATCGCCACCGCCGTCTCGCCGAACTCGCAGGGCAGGTCGCTGCGGGCCCCGGCGGCGAGGAGGAAGGCGATCATGTCCTCGTTCCCCTTCATGACCGCGACGTGCAGGGGCGTGTAGCCGAGGTCGCCGACGGCGTTGACGTCGGCGCCCGCTTCGATCAGCACCCGGCAGCCGTAGTCGTTGCCGCGCTGCAGGAGCACATGCAGCGGCGTGTCGCCGCAGACGTCCACGGAGTCGATCGAGACCCTCGCCCGGCCGTCCTGCGCCGGGAAGAGGGTGAGGGAGGTGGACTGAAGCAGCGTCTCCAGCGATTCCCTGGTCTTCGGTTTCCTGCCCAAGCCACGCTCCGCCGCAGAGGAGTTCCGACCTGCCCTTGTAGTACGGCGGCGTTAAGGAGTCGTGGAGGTGCCGGTCCGGGCTCCGCCGCCAGTCTGCGGCGGGGCCGCGGCGGGGCGGACGCCGGGCTTGACCTGGGTCATTGGGTCCCCGGCCGCGCCGCCATAGCGTCGCGTCAGGCCACGCGCCGCCGCTTTCCGCTTTCGCATGACGGAGACCGCTATGGGCATGTCACCCATGTTGTTCATCTGCCTGTTCCTCGCCGGCCTGGGCATATTCTTCATCGGCGCCGGGGTCCTGTGGTGGGTGTCGCTCCAGGCGCAGGAGATGAAGCGAAGGAAGGGCTGAGGGCCGCCCAGGGTCGAAGGACTCACACGACGCCGTAGGCCAGCATGGCATCGGCGACCTTCACGAAGCCGGCGATGTTGGCGCCGCGGACGTAGTCGATATGCTCGCTGCCCGCGCTGCCGCCGTGCTCGACGCAGCGGTCGTGGATGCCCTTCATGGTCTCGACCAGGAGCTGCTGCAGCTCCGCCTCCTTCCAGGAGATGCGGGCCGAGTTCTGGCTCATCTCCAGGCCGGAGATGGCGACCCCGCCGGCGTTCGCCGCCTTGCCGGGCGCGTAGAGGATCCCCGCCTCCTTGAAGGCGTGCACGCCCTCGAGATCCGTCGGCATGTTGGCGCCCTCGGCGATCCCGATGCAGCCGTTCGCGACCAGCCGCCGCGCGTCCGCCCCGTCGAGCTCGTTCTGGGTCGCGCAGGGCAGGGCGAGGGCGCAGGGCACGGCCCAGGGCCGCCGGCCCGCGTGGTACTCCGATCCCGGGAATGCCTTCGCGTAGGCCTCGATGCGGCCGCGGCGGGTTTCCTTCAGGTCCTTCACCCAGGCCAGCCGTTCGGCGTCGATGCCCTCCGGGTCGTGGATGAAGCCGCCCGAATCCGAGAGCGTCAGCACCTTGCCGCCCAGGTCGATGATCTTCTCGGCCGCGTGGGTGGCGACGTTGCCGGAGCCAGAGATGACGCAGTCCTTGCCCTCGATGGAGTCGCCGACGCGCTGGAGCATGTTCTGCAGGAAGTAGGCCGTGCCGTAGCCGGTCGCCTCGGTCCGGATCAGGCTGCCGCCGTACTCCAGGCCCTTGCCGGTCAGGACGCCGGTGAACTGGTTGGTGATGCGCTTGTACTGGCCGAACATGTAGCCGATCTCGCGGCTGCCCACGCCGATGTCGCCGGCCGGCACGTCCACGTCGGCGCCGACGTGGCGGAACAGCTCGGTCATGAAGGACTGGCAGAAGCGCATCACCTCGTGGTCGGACTTGCCCTTGGGATTGAAGTTGGCGCCGCCCTTGCCGCCGCCCATCGGCAGTCCGGTCAGGCTGTTCTTGAAGGTCTGCTCGAAGGCGAGGAACTTCAGCACGCTCTCAGTGACCGAGGGATGGAAGCGGATGCCGCCCTTGTAGGGACCGATGGCGTTGTTGTTCTGCACCCGCCAGCCGCGCTGCACGCGGATGTTGCCCTTGTCGTCCTCCCAGCAGACCCGGAAGCTGACCGCCCGGTCGGGCTCGGCGATGCGCCGGAGGATCTGGTACTCGTGGTATTCGACCTTGTCCCGGATGTAGTCGAAGATGTCCTCGGCGACCTCCTGGACCGCCTGGACGAACTCCGGCTGTCCGGGATTGCGCTTCTTCACCCCTGCGATGAATTGCTCGAGCCCGACATGGTCGGAGACGTTCATCCGGTTTCCCTCCAGCTCTTTGGGCTAAAGGCTAGTCTAGAAAGCTTTTTTCGGATCGGAAAGCCGGGTGTCCGGCCCTCTTTCCTGACGAAGAGCGGATCGTCCCAGACGGTCCTGAGCCGCTTCAGCGCATGGCTGACGGCCGACTGGGTCATGCCCAGCCGCGCCGCGGTCGCGGAGGCGCTGTCCCGCACCTCGCCGGACCTCGCCCGCTACGTCATCGAGTACCCCTATGGCGAGGTGTTCTGCCGTCCGGGCCTCGACGACAAGCAGCGTCAGCTCTCCACCATCGCGGCGCTCGCCGCCTTGGGTTATGCGGCACCCGAGCTGCGGGTGCACATCGACGGCGCCTTGAACCTGGGCGCCTCGCGCGAGGACATCGGACGGCGCGGTGTCGGTCTGTTGCCTTGTCCGGTCAGCTGGACTCGCCTGGCGATCCATCCGGCCGGACACTGCCTCAGCATCGCTGCTTCAGGATAGGCGGGTCCCGAGGTGGCCGCGACCGAGGGCAGGCCGCGGCCCGTCGACTCGGCAAGCGTCACGCCTCGCCCGGCGCACATCCCTGCGCGCCTTCACAGACAGGCTTCGTTGCGGTAGAGATCGCGCGTTCCATCCATGAAGGTCAGCGAATTGTCCCCCGGTACCAGTCGGCTTCGCCTTCCATGACGGATCATGTCGACGCCATCGTCATCGGCGCCGGCGTGGTCGGTCTCGCCGTCGCCCGCGCGCTGGCGCAACGGGGCCATTGGGTGATCGTCGTCGAAGGTGCCGACGTCATCGGCTCGGGCGCAAGCTCCCGCAATTCCGAAGTCATCCACGCCGGCATCTACTATCCGACGGGAAGCCTCAAGGCGCTGTTTTGCGTCGAGGGCCGGCGCCGTCTCTATGCCTACGCGGCGGAGAAGGGCTTCGAGGCGCGCGCGATCGGCAAGCTCATCGCCGCCGCCGACGGATCGGAGCGCGACAGGCTGGAGGCGCTCAGGCAGAAGGCCCAGGACAATGGCGTCGAGGGCCTCGAACTGCTGTCGGGGAACCGGGCCAGCGCGCTCGAATCCAACCTCGCTTGCGCCGCCGCCCTTCACTCGCCGGTCTCGGGCATCGTCGACAGCCATGCCTTCATGCTGGCCCTGCAGGGCGACCTCGAGGACGCCGGCGGCATGATCGCCTTCAACACGCCGGTGACGGGTGCCGAACTCGGCAATGGCCAAATCAGGCTCGAGACCGCCGGGGACGAGCCGGCCGAGCTGACCACAGACATCCTGATCAACAGCGCCGGGATCCATGCCCCGGCCGTCGCGCGCCGCTTCCGGGGCCTCGCGCCCGAGCACGTTCCCCGGGCCTATCTGTGCAAGGGCAACTACTTCGCTCTCGAAGGGGTCAGGGCGCCGTTCAGGAAGCTCATCTACCCGCTGCCCGGCGAGGCCGGGCTCGGCATCCATGCGACCACCGATCTGGCAGGGCAGAACCGCTTCGGGCCGGACACCGAATGGATCGACGACGAGGACTACGCCGCGAACTCGAAGCGGCTCGAGGCCTTCGAGGCGGCGATCCGGCGCTACTACCCCGGGCTTCCCGCAGGCGCGCTGCGCCCGATCTATGCCGGCATCCGCCCCAAGATCGTGGGCCCCGGGGAAGCCGCGGCCGACTTCGTGATCCAGGGCGCCGAGGTTCACGGGGTTCCCGGGCTCGTCAATCTCTTCGGCATCGAATCGCCCGGCCTGACCTCGGCGCTCGCCATCGGGGAGGCGGTGGCCAGGGCCCTGCATTGAGCGGGGACGGAGGCAGCAGCCAGGGGGCGCAGGGCTAGCAGGCTGTTGAAAAAGGCCAGAGTCCTTGCCTGAGGTCATCCTTCGACAGGCTCAGGATGAGGTGACAATGCTTGCTCGCTGCTCACCCTCACCCTGAGCCTGTCGAAGGGTGCGGGTGGCGGCTCGCACTTCTTCAACAGCCTGCTAGGGGATCTCGCTCCCTTGTCGGCGCCGCGCCCGACCCGCCCTCGTCACTCGCCCCAGCCGCTGACCGCCTTGATCTCGCAGAAGTCCTCCAGGCCCCAGACGCCGCCCTCGCGGCCGTTGCCGGAGGCTTTGACCCCGCCGAAGGGGCTGCCGGCGCCGCGCGACTGGCCGTTCATCTCGACCATGCCCGAGCGGAGCTGCCGCGCGACCCGGTTGCGCTTCGCCCCGTCCTGGCTCTGCACGTAGTTGGTCAGGCCGTAGGTCGTGTCGTTGGCGATCGCGACCGCCTCCTCCTCGGTCTCGAAGGGGATGATCGAGAGCACCGGGCCGAAGATCTCCTCCCGCGCGATGGTCATGTCGTTGCTGACGTCGGCGAAGACGGTGGGGCGGACGAAGTAGCCCCGGTTCGTGCCCTCGGGCCGGCCGACGCCGCCGGCGACCAGGCGCGCGCCCTCGTCGATGCCGACCTGGATCAGGTTCTGGATCTTGTCGAACTGCGCCTGGCTGACCGCCGGGCCGATGTGGCGCCCGGCCTCGGCGGCGGGGCCGACCTGCATGGCCTTGGCGACCGCGTCGGCGGTCTCGACCGCCGCGTCGTAGACCTCGCGCTGGACCAGCATCCGCGAGGGCGCGTTGCAGGACTGGCCGGTGTTGTTGAAGCAATGCAGGGTGCCGCGCTTCACCGCCTTCTCGTCGGCGTCGGCGAAGACGATGTTCGCGCCCTTGCCGCCGAGCTCCAGGTGCACGCGCTTAAGCGTCTCGGCCGCGTTCTTCGAGATCGCGGTGCCGGCCCGCCCCGACCCGGTGAAGGACACCATGTCGATGTCGGGGTGGCCCGAGAGCTGGGTGCCGACGCCCGCGCCGTCGCCGTTCACCAGGTTGAAGACGCCCGCCGGCACCCCCGCCGCGTCGAGGATCTCGGCGAAGAGCAGCGCGTTGAGCGGCGCGATCTCCGAGGGCTTGAGGACCATGGTGCAGCCGGTCAGCAGCGCCGGGATCACCTTCAGCGTGACCTGGTTCATCGGCCAGTTCCAGGGCGTGATCAGGGCGCAGACCCCGGCCGGGTCGTAGAGGATGCGGTCGTTGGGCGCGTGCTCGCCCAGGGGGCGCTCGAAGGCGAAGCCCTTGGCGGCCCGGATGAAGTTCTTGATGTGCCCCAGGCCGGCCGGGACCTGCTGGGTCTTGGCCATCTCGATCGGGGCGCCCATCTCGCGGCTGATGGTCTCGGCCATCTCCTCGGCGCGGGCCTGGTAGATCTCGAAGACGCGCTCGACGAGCTGGAGCCGCTCCGCCGGCGGGGTCGCCGCCCAGCCCGGGAAGGCGCGCCGCGCCGCGACCACGGCGGCGTCGGTGTCCGCCTGTCCGCCGAGGGAGATCACCGCGATGGCCTCCTCGTTCGAGGGGTCGATCACCTCGAAATCGCTGCCGGCCACCGGGGCCACCCAGCCACCGTCGATGTAGAACTCGCGCTTCTCCAGCATGTCGCCTCTCCCTTTGCCCGGCCATCGCCCGCGGCCCGCGGCGCCCTCCGCCGCGTCGTCTTCCGCAAGCCTTCCGTCTCCTAGCCCAAATCCCCGGAACTTGCCAGATCCTC
>JANQGU010000214.1 GCA_028282935.1 Kiloniellales bacterium | reverse complement strand
GTTCAGCTCGACCTCCTGGTACATCGGGGTTCGGTGCATCAGCGTCCTCCTTCCGAGTCGATCCAGATGAGATTTGCTAATCTCTCCAATAAGATTTCTTCATTTAGCCTCATGCCTCACTTATAAAATCGCTTGAATATCCCGCCTGAACAAACGAGTATTCATCCAGAGTCGAGTTAGTTTTGCTAATCTCATAGGATCGCCGTGTCGCGCCGACTACCGCCGCTCAACGCTCTGCGGGCCTTCGAGGCCGCAGCCCGCCATCTCAGCTTCGCCAAGGCGGCGCAGGAGCTGCACGTCACCCCGGCCGCGATCAGCCATCAGATCAAGGGCCTGGAGGAATACCTCGGCGTGGCCCTGTTCCAGCGGGGCAAGCGGACGATCCGGCTGACCGAGGCCGGCGAGGCGGCCCTGCCGGACCTGCGCAGCGGCTTCGACTACCTGGCGGCCGGAATCGCCCGGATCCGCGACCTGGAGACCGGGGGCGTGATCACGGTCTCGGCCGCGCCCTCCTTCGCCGCCAAGTGGCTGGTGCCCCGGATCGAGCGCTTTCACCAGACCAATCCCGACATCGACGCCCGGGTCGCGGCGTCGGTCGGGCTGGTCGACTTCGATCGCGACCAGGTCGACATCGGCATCCGCTACGGTCAGGGCCGCTATCCGGACCTGAGCACGGAGCTGCTGCTGCACGAAGAGGTGGTGCCGGTCTGCTGCCCGGCCCTGCTGGAGGACAAGCCGCCGCTCAGGCGCCCCGAGGACCTGCAGCACTTCACCCTGATCCACGACGACACGCCGATGGTCGGCCAGCCGGTCCCGGATTGGCGGATGTGGCTGCTGGCGGCCGGGGTGCAGAGCGTCGACTGGACCCGCGGACCGCGCTTCAGCCCGACCTCCATGGCGATCCAGGCCGCGCTGGACGGCCAGGGCGTGGCCCTGGTCGGCCGGGTGCTGGCGGAATCGGACCTCAGCGCCGGGCGCCTGGTCCGGCCCCTCGCCTTCGCCGTGCCCAGCGATTTCGCCTACTACATCGTCTGTCCCGAGGCCAACGCCGAGCGGCCCAAGGTCAAGGCCTTCCGGGACTGGCTGCTGGAGGAGGCCGAGCGCTACCGCCAGGAAATCCGGCAGAAGCCCTGAAAACCCCGGAATCTGGCAAATTGTTAAGGATCTAGCTCTAAATTTCTCGATCGTTCCAGCAGGACTGCCCGACATGCAGATGGGTCTTTGGACCAAGGCGATCGCCACAGAGGACTTGAGACAGAAGACGCAGGCCGCCGTTAAGCTCGGCGAGCGGCAGGTCGCCGTGTTCCTGACCCAGGACGGCATCTTCGCCTGCAACGACCTTTGTCCCCAAGAGGGCTATCCCCTGAGCGAGGGCCAGGTCGATGCCGACGGTGTCCTGACCTGCAGCCAGACCAACTGCAGGTACGACCTCTTCACCGGGGCCAACATCACGGGCGGCGACGCGCTGCGCGTCTATCCGGTCGAGGAGCGCGAGGGCCACGTCTACGTCGACCTCATGGACCCGCCGGTCGAGGACCAGCGGCAGACCGTCCTGTTCCACCTCTGCAACGCCTTCGACGAGCACGACTTTCCGCGCATGGCGCGAGAGCTGGCCCGGCTCAGCCACCTGGAGGGCGACCCGCTGGAGGCGATCCGCGCCGCGATCGGCTGGTCCTGCGATCGGCTCGAGTTCGGCATGGGCCAGGCCTACGCCGGCGCCGCCGACTGGCTGTCGCTCTACGAGGAGCGGCCGGGCGAGCCGGAGGACCGCCTGATCTGCCTGCTCGAGGCGATGGGCCACATCGCCTACGACGTCCAGCGCGAGAAGATCTATCCCTTCTCCGCCCTGGAGGAGCCCTACGACCAGGCGATCTTCCTGCAGGCGATGGAGGACGAGGACGAGGCGGTCGCGGTCGCGAACCTGCGCGGCGGGCTGGCCGAGGGCCGCCGCTTCGCCGAATTCGAGGCGGCGTTGACCCAGGCCGCCCTGGCGCACTACAGCGGCGAGGGGCATCCCCTGATCCACGTCCGCAAGGCCGGCGAGCTGATCGCCCACCTCGGCCCCGAGGTCGAGACCCGGCTGATGCTGCCCCTGGTGCGGGCGATCGTCTTCGCCCGGCGCGAGGACAGGATCCCGCGCTTCGGCGGCTACCACGCCGCGCTGCAGTCCTGGACCGAAGGCTTCACGCCCAGCTTCGGCCGCTTCAAGCCGCCGAAGATCTCGGACTACAAGGGGCTCGACGTCGACAAGGCGCTGGCGCTGACCCTCGACTACAAGAAGGCGGCGCCGGAGAAGCTCTACCTCAGCCTGCTCGGCGCCAACGCCGTCAACCTGCTGTGCTTCGACAGCGACCACCAGAACCAGATCGACGGCAGCTTCGCCTCCAACGTCGGCTGGCTCGACTTGACCCAGGGCATCGCCTTCGCCGGCGCGCTGCGCGGCCAGTGCCAGAAGTTCGCCGAGAGCTGGCCGCCCGGGCTGCTGCAACTGGCCTGCTTCGCCGGCCGCAACGCCGGCTACCTGGACGACAAGGTGGCGCTCAAGGACTGGCTGGTCGACGACATCGAACACTTCTTCCAGCAGGCCCTCGACAGCCTCTTCGACCACGACCAGCCGGAGTACTTCGTCTCGGTGCACCTGCTGAAGACCGTGCTCGCGGCCCGCGACGAGGCGCGCTGGGCCCTGGAGAACGAGGGCGAGGACACCGCCGCCTTGCTGGCGGCCGCGGTCAACCGCTTCCTCTCGACCCCGATCAAGCGCAAGCACCTGCGCCGCACCGCCCGCCAGGCCCTCGGCTTCGCCGCCAAGGAAAACAGCTAG
>JANQGU010000199.1 GCA_028282935.1 Kiloniellales bacterium | reverse complement strand
GTGCGCAGGGCAAGCGACCCGAGGCAGACCGCCAGCGCGGTCGAGACCGTCAGGGCCGCGAGCGCCGCCAGGAAGACGGCCAAGGGATGACTGCCTTTGCTCGCGGCGAACATCAGGGTCGCGAGCTGGGTCTTGTCCCCGAGTTCCGCGAGAAAGACGACGAGAAAAATCATAAAGATCTGCTGCATGGATCGTCTCGCTGGGGAGCCGGCCGGACGCCATGGCGACACGGCGGCCCAGCTCCCTCAAGCCGACCGTGCTCGCCATAGGTCTCGCCAAGCCTGTCGGGCCACACGCGCCATGGTCTGTTTCGAAATCCGACAGCACCAAGCCTGTTGACGCGCATCCTTCTCGAAGCGGAAGGCGGCTACTCCCCTACGGGACATCCGGGTTCTACGACAGTTCGCAGCGCGATGAAAGCGGCATCGCCGCCGGCTCCACCTGAAGAGGAACGAAAAGAGCCGAGTCGGGATTCCGTCCGGGCGACCAGCGCGCGGAGGCCCTGTTCCTGCTGAGTTCCTGCCGACGGAGCCGTATTCGCAATTCCGGTCCCGCTTCGCGCCTCTTCGCGCTTCGAATCAGTCCTGCTCAGGGACCGGAAAGCAAAAGAGAGGCAAGTCCAGCCGATGTCGGAGCGGTGAGCCCCCGGAGGCTCTTCCAAGCTCTATGGCCGGGAGTCCGGAAGCGGCCTCTGACCCACGGGACCTTGACCGGAGATCGAGGGCGGGCTTCCCCTCAAGGCCTTGAAGTCGAGGAGGATTCATGCTGAAACTGATTCGCATTCGCAAACAAGATCAAACGCCGGTCAGCGGGCCGTCACGTCTGTCCGCTGCCGGCAAACCGGGGCTGTACACGCATGAACGAAGAACTGCCGGACAGCGGCACGGTGCTGCTCGACCCCGCGCCCGCAGGCTACATCGAGCGGTCGCTCGAGCTGCTCCAGGCCGGCGGGCCGGTGGTGGCGGTCCTGATCGCGACCTCGATCCTAGCGCTCACCATCGTCTTCCTGAAGCTCTGGCAGTTCCGGGCGGCCCGCATCGGCGAGTCCCGTGTCGCCCGGGCGGCGCTGGCCCTGCACCGGGCCGGCCGGCCGGGCGAGGCGCTGGCCCTGGCCGAACGCTCCCGCAACCCGGTAGCCCAGGCCCTGGCCCGGGCCCTACGCGGCCAGGCGCGCGGCCTGCCCGAGGCCAAGGTGCGCGAGGAGGTGATGCGCTACGGCAGCGACGTCCTGGAAGCCCTGCGCGCCTGGTTCCGGCCGCTGGAGGTGATCGCCTCCCTAGCCCCCCTGCTCGGTCTCTTCGGCACCGTGCTGGGGATGATCGAGGCCTTCCGGCAGCTCGAACAGGCCGGCAACCAGGTCAACCCGGCGATCCTGTCCGGCGGTATCTGGGAGGCGCTGCTGACCACCGCCGTCGGCCTCGCGGTCGCCATCCCCGTGGTCGTGATCCTGAACTGGCTGGAGCGCCGGGTCGACCGCCTGGCCCAGGAAATGGACAGTACGGTCACCCGCGCCTTCACCGAGGATCTCTCCGGCGATCCTGTGGAAGATGTCCTGAACGAGCCCGCAGACCGAGAGCGCTATGCCACCCAGCACCTCAGCCCTGCCGCGGCCGGCGAATAGCTTCGGGCCGAGGACCGCCAGGCGGCGGGCCCTGATCAGCCTGACGCCGCTGATCGACGTGGTCTTTATCCTGCTCGTCTTCTTCATGCTGGCGTCGAGCTTCCTGGACTGGCGCGCGATCGACCTGACGGCGCCCGCCAAGGCCTCGGGCGCCGGCCGGATGGAGGGCGCGCTGCTGGTCGAGATCCGGTCCGACGGGCTCCGTCTCGCCGGCGAGGCCCTACCGGAGCGGGCGCTTCTGCAGCGGGTCGCGGCGCGTCTGCTGGAGACGCCGGGCCAGAAGGTCCTGGTCCGCCCGGCCGCCGGCGTGGCGCTGCAGGACACGATCCGGCTGCTCGACGGGCTCGCGGCCGCCGGGGTCACCGAGCTGTCGCTGATCCGCGAACGGGAAAGGTAGCAAGGGTCGCATGCGCTTCGAAACGCCCCGCCGCAAGAACGACGAGGAACGCGTCCTGCCGCTGATCAACGTCGTCTTCCTGCTGCTGATCTTCTTCATGCTGGCGGGCAAGCTCTCCGCTTCGGACCCCTTCCGGGTCGAGCCGCCACGCTCGCTCAGCGAAGGACCGCCGGCGCCGCAGGACAGCCTGGTCCTGGTCGGCGCCGACGGCCGCCTGGCCCTCGACGGCGAGGTCATGGAAGGACCCGCGCTCAAGGCGGCCCTCGCGGCACGCCTGGCCGGCGAGGCCGAGGTCCGGGTGCGGCTCAAGGCCGACGGGCGCGCCGAGGCGACGCGCGTGGTCGCGGTCATGGAACTGCTGCGCGAGGCGGGGATCGAACGGCTGAAGCTCCTGACCGTGCCGGGGGGCGGCTGATGCGGATCACCACCCGGCACTGGACGGCAGCGCTGATCGTGGCGCTGCTGGTGCATGTCGGCCTTCTCGCCAGCCTGATCGCCGGGCGGGAGGAGGAAGGCGCCCTGGCGGCCGGCTACGGCGGCATCGAGATCGGCCTCGGGCCGGCCGGCGGTGCGCCGGGCGCGGTCGCCGCCGAGGCCGCCGAGGCGCCCGAGGCGGAGGTCGACGCCGCCGCCGAGGCCGCCAGCGAGCCCGCGCCCGAGGAGACGACCGAAGCCGCCGAGGTGGAAACCCTTGAAGCCGTCGAGGCCCCAGTCGAGGCCCCAGTCGAGACAACGCTCGAGACCACGGCCTTCGAGGTGCCGGAGGTGACGGAAACGATGCCGGAAGAGGCCGTCGCGACGGTCGAGGAAGCGGCCCCGGAAGTCCCGGCGCCACCGGTCGCGGAGCCGCTACCGGCCGAGCTGGCGGAGCCGGTGCCGGTCGAGGAGGCGCTGGCCGCGGCGGAACCGCCCGCCCCTGCGGAGGCGCAAAGGGTCGAGCCGACCGCGGCGCCGCCACCGGAACCGGAGGAGATAGTCCAGGCCGAGGCCGTCGCTCCGCCGCCACCGCGGGCGAAACCGCGACCGCCGCAGCGAGAAGAGACGCAAGACCAACCCGAGCCGCCGCAAACGGTGGCCAAGCCCGAGCCGGCCGTGACGGAACCGCAGCCTCCCACCACGGAGGCGGTGGCGGAAGAGGCGAGCTCGACCGCGCCTTCCGACACGCAGACGGCCGCCATCGCTCCGACCCCGCTGGGCGACGGTGGCAAGGCGGGAACCCTTGGACTACCCGACGTCGGCAGCGGCGACGGTGGCAGCGGTGGCGGCCAGCAGGCACAGTGGCAGGCCTATAAAGACAAGATCAGGGCTTGGCTCGAAAAGCATAAGAAGTATCCCCGCCGGGCGAGGCTGAGAAACCAGCAGGGCACGCCGTTGATCCATTTCGAGATCGATCAAAGCGGCGCCGTGTTAGTCTCGGGTATAGAGGAGAGCTCGGGCTACAGGCTCCTGGATCGCGAGGCGATGAAGACGATCGAACGCGCCAGCCCGTTGCCGAAGCCGCCCCAAGGACTCCAGGGCCGGGCCCTGCAGTTTACGGTTCCGATGCCCTTCACGCTGAAATAGGCGAGAGAGAGGGAAAAGGCATGCCGGACAATCTGAAGACTTTCCGCCTTGCGTACCTGACCTCGGCCCTTCTCGCCGCCTCGCTGATCGCCGGCTGCACCCAGCCGACGCCCTACGCGCCGGCCGTCGACGGCAAGGGCTACAAGGAGCAGCAGTTGGAGACCGACCGCTACCGGGTCTCCTTCACCGGCAATTCGGCGACCCCGCGCGAGACGGTCGAGAACTACCTGCTGTACCGGGCCGCCGAGGTCACGCTGCAAAGCGGGCACGATCACTTCCGGGTCGTCACGCAGGAGATCGAGTCCGAGACCGTCTACCGCACCACGCTGAGCGGCATCAACAGCTTCGGTTTCAGTCGCTTCCGATACCACTACCAGCCCTTCTTCGCCGACCTCGCAACGGGAAGCTCACGCCCGATCACCAGCTACGAGGCCCTTGCCAACATCATCGTGATCGCCGGCGAGCCCAACCAAGACGACGACCAGACCTACGACGCCCGGGACGTGGTCGAGAAGCTGGGCCCGACCATCGTCCGGCCGCAGGCCGGGGCGAACTGAAGAGGTGGCGAGGCGGAAAAGGGCGGCGGCGGGGTCCGGCTTTGACTGACGGGACGCCGCCTCGGGCGGCCTGCTTCGCTCTGGCCGGTGCCTCTCCAAGGCGAAGACTCTCCGGAACGGGCTCATTACGAACCCCTGCCCGCGCGGTCGTGGCATCGAAACCTTCTCTGGAAATCCTTATTGCGAATAATTCTTATTTGCAATAACTTTCGAAGGCTATTGCCGATCGGCAGTACGAGCGGGCGGGACAGGCGGGTCTCCCGGTCACGTCCGAAGAGCACGACGCCAGAGAGGAGCGCCGCATGGCCGGGTCTGCATCACCGTCGAAACCGGAGCCGGACCGAAGGACGCCGAGGCTGCTGACGGTCCGCAGAGCCTTTCGCCTTACGCCCAACATGATCCGCGTGACCTTCGCCGGCCCTGAACTGGAAGGCATCCCATCCGGCCCCGAAGGCGCCAACTGCAAGCTCCTGCTTCCCGCGCCGGGGCAAGGCCGCGAAGCCTTCGCGGCGCAGTTGAGGGAGGGGCCCCGTCCCACGATCCGCACCTATACGGTCCGTCATTTCCGCGAAGACGCGCTGGAGTTGGACGTAGACTTCGCCCTGCACGAGGGCGAAGGGCCGGCCACGGCCTGGGCCCGCGCGGCAGGGCCCGGAAGCTATTGCGGGTTCGCGGGGCCCGGCCCGACCAAGGTCTCCGAGTTCCTGGCGGACTGGTACCTGGTCGCGGGCGACATGTCGGCCTTG
>JANQGU010000172.1 GCA_028282935.1 Kiloniellales bacterium | reverse complement strand
GAAGGAGACGCCTCACCCTGCGTCCGGCTTGCGAAACCTCCGCACCGCAGCTCAGATCGACTGCGTTGGATCTTGCGAGCGATGATCGCCGCAGTGTCTGAAAAGATCAACCCTGTGTTGCATTACGCTTGCGTGAAGCACGCGCGCGCAGTGCCCGCGCGCAGGCGGCCATCGGCCGGCCTCGGGACGAATCCGGCAAGCCCGGCTCAGGACTACGGTCCGGACCGCGAGCGCGGCCCGGGCATCAATGCGGAGAGTTCGGAAGGCTTCTTGGCCTGGGCCGCAAGGGCCCTGGCCGGATCCGGCCGCGGCGCAGCGGGGGCGCTGTCCGGCTGCCTCGACGGGGGGTGTCTCGGAGCTTGAGCGGCGGCGCCCGGAAGGATCGCGGAGGGCCAGGCGCCGCCCTGTCGGCCGCCCGGGACGGACGGCGGAGCTTCGAGAGTCGGCGCCTCAGGCGGCCGAGGTCATGCGTCCGCCGTAGTGCTGCGGCAGGGTCCAGAAGTGCTGCAGCTTCGACAGCTCCTGGTTGGCGTCGCGCAGTGCGTCGGGCGAGGCCGTGCCGCTGGTCAGCTCGCTGACGTGGCGGTCGAAGAGCTTGTTGATCGCCTGGCAGACCTCGAGGCCCTTGTCCGAGACGCGGACGTGGAAGGACCGGCGGTCGTGCTGCGAACGCTCCTGGATCAGATAGCCGTGCTCGACCATCTTCTTGACGTTGTAGGATACGTTCGAGCCCTGGTAGTAGCCGCGCTGCGTGAGCTCGCCGACCGTCAACTCGGCGTCGCCGATGTTGAACAGGATCATGGCTTGGACGCTGTTCAGGTCACGGATGCCCAGGCGTTCAAGCTCGGCCTTCACGACTTCCAGGCACTGGCGGTGAAGACGCTCGACGAGAGCAATTGTTTCCAAATAAAGGACTTTCACGGTCGGTCTCCAGGCTAGCTCAGCCGGCCTTTCTGGCCAGCCACCTGTAGCGACCGTAACCGCAAGCGGTTAAACAAGTTTTAATGGCGAAGTTCCGGTTTACTTTACTCGCATTTCACTGGCCCTTGATCAGCTTCACTATTGCTGAGTAGTCAAGGCCCTCGTTACCACTATTAACAAATAGTGTATAAAGTGCTGCGGCTTCTGCGCCCAGCGGGGTCGCGACCCCGGCCTGATCGGCGGCCGCCTGGGAGAGCTTCAGGTCCTTCTGCATCATGGCCGCCGAGAAGCCCGGCTTGTAGTCCCGGTTGGCCGCCGAGGCCTCGACGATGCCCGGCACCGGCAGGTGGTTCAGCATGGCCCAGCAGGAGCCGGAGGACTTGGAGCTGATCTCGAAGAGCTTCTGGTGGCCCAGGCCCAAGGCCTCGGCCAGGGTGAAGGCCTCGGAAAGGGCGATCATCGAGATCCCGAGGATCATGTTGTTGCAGACCTTGGCGGCCTGCCCGGTGCCCGCCCCGCCGGCGTGGATGACATTCTTGCCCATGACCGCGAGGAAGGGCTCGGCCCGGGCGAAGGCCCGGTCGCTGCCGCCGACCATGAAGGTCAGGGTCCCGGCCTTGGCCCCGGCGATGCCCCCGGAGACCGGCGCGTCCAGCATCTCCAGGCCGGCCGCCTCGGCCGCCTGGCTGACCTCGCGCGCCGCCGCCACGTCGATGGTCGAGCTGTCGATCACCAGGGCCCCGGGCTCGGCCGCCGCGATGACCCCGCCGTCGCCGGTGTAGACCGCGCGGACGTGCTGGCCGGCCGGCAGCATGGAGACCACGACCTCCGCCCCTTGGGCGGCTTCGGCGGCGCTGCCCGCGGTCGCGATGCCGGCCGCGGCCGCGGCCTCAAGACTGGCCGCCGCCAGGTCAAAGCCGGTGACCTCGTGGCCGGCGGCCGCCAGGTTCTTGGCCATGGGCAGCCCCATGTTGCCCAGGCCGATGAAGCCGATCTTGGCCATAGCGTCCTCCCCTTTTCCCTGATTGCTTCTTGCTTGCCGTCTATTTCCCGCAGACCGGGCGAAAAGACAAGGCTGCGCCGAGGCTCGGGGCGCCGCTGGGCCGACTGCCGGCGGCGCCCCTTCAGGTCCCCGGTCGGGCTCAGGAAGGATCCAGGTCCTGCGCCAGGTCGACCAGCTCCAGGAACCCGGCCCGGTAGCCGAAGCGGTCCTCGCCCTTGGCCTCCCGCGCCAGGGCCCGGACCTCGTCATAGCCGAAGTCCCTGGTGTAGCTGCCGTCCCGGAGGATCTGGCCGAAGGCCGAGACCGCGGCCGCGAAGCGGAAGTCGGCGCTCGGCCTCCGCCCCGCGTCCTCCAGCAGCAGCCGCTCCAGCGGCGTCTCGATCAGCCGGCTCTGGTCCCGGTCCGGCAGCTTGTAGCGCAGCTTCAGCAGGGCGAACTCCGAGGCCCGCGGATCGTAGGCCGGCGCCACCCTGGCCTGGTAGCGCAGCGGATCGATCCGCAGCCCGGGGCCGCCGACCAGCGCGATCTCGTAGAGCGCGGTCACCGTGTGGCCGGCGCCGATGTCGCCGGCATCCACCTTGTCGTTGCGGAAGTCCTCCCGTGCCAGCAGGCGGTTCTCGAAGCCGATCAGGCGGTACTCGCCGACCACGGACGGGTTGAACTCGATCTGGACCTTGACGTCCTTGGCGATGGTGAAGAGCGTCGAGCCCATCTCACGGACCAGGACCTTGCGCGCCTCGGCCAGGCGGTCGATGTAGGCGTAGTTGCCGTTGCCGACGTCGGCGACCTGCTCCATCAGGGCCTCGTGGTAGTTCCCGGTGCCGAAGCCCAGGACGGTCAGGGTGATGCCGGTCTTGCGCTTGCGGGCGATCAGGTCCTTCAGGGCCTCGACGTCCGCCACGCCGACGTTGAAGTCGCCGTCGGTCGCCAGGATCACCCGGTTGATCCCGCCCTCGATCCAGGCCTTCTCGGCGAAGTCGTAGGCCAGCCTGATGCCGCCTTCGCCCGCGGTGCGGCCGCCGGCCCGCAGCCGCTCCAGGGCGGCCCGGATCTCGGCCCGCTCGTCGCCCGGCGTCGGCTCCAGCACGGCCCAGGCCGCGCCGGCGTAGACCACCAGCGAGATCCGGTCCTCCGCCGTCAGCTTCTGCGTCAGGAGCTTGAGGCTCCGGATCACCAGCGGCAGCTTGTCGGGCAAGTCCATCGAGCCGGAGACATCGACCAGGAACACCAGGTTCGCCGGCGGCCGCTCGCTGAGCTCGATGTCGAAGCCCTTGATCCCGATCCGCAGCAGCTGGGTGTCCGGGTTCCAGGGCGTGCGGGCCACCTCGGTGCTGACCGCGAAGGGCTGCTGCCGGTCCTCGGGTCCCGGGTAGGCGTAGTCGAAGTAGTTGACCATCTCCTCGATGCGCACGGCATCGCCCGGCGGCATCCGCCCGGCATCGAGGAAGCGCCGGACGTTGCTGTAGGACCCGGTGTCGACGTCGACGCTGAAGGTCGAGACCGGCGCCTCGGCCACCAGCTTCACCGGGTTCTCCTCCAGGTGCTGGTAGCGTTCCCGGTCCAGGGGCTCGGACGGCGGCCGCAGTTGGTCCTCGGCCATATAGCGCCCGAGCGCCGGTCCGGCGGTGGTGTAGGTCGCGCTCGAGGCGGTGGTCTCCTGGGTCGGAGTCTCGCAGGCGGCGAGAAAAGCGGTCAGCGCGATCAGCGCCACCGCGGTCTTGGTGGTAATGTTGGGTTTCATACTGCCCCCCGATCGTTGGACAAGGTGAAGACGGCCCCGGGACGAGGACCGCCGGCCGAGCGGGTGCAGCAGCGGGTGCGCCGCCCCGAGGCCGCCTCGTCCGGGGCAGAGCGGTGGAGGTATCAGGGCAATCGGGCCGTCATCCGGCGGCTTCGCGGCGGACTCGGCGCGAAAGGACGGCGAATCTTCGGCAGGGCCCGGGCCGGCGGGGCCTCAGGTCAGGATCAGGTCCTTGTCGCCCAGGGGGCGGAAGCAGGCGGCGATCGCCTCGTCGCTGACCTCCTCGAGGCTGGCCGGCTGCCACTTCGGGGCGTTGTCCTTGTCGATCAGCAGGGCCCGCACGCCCTCGGGGAAGTCGTGGCCGAACATACAGGCCTGGCTCAGGCGGTACTCCAACGTCATGGCCTGGGCGAAGGAAAGCCCCCGCCCCTGCCGCAGCTGGCGGACGGTGAGCTTCAGGCTGGTCGGCGAGAAGCGCCCCAGCCGGGCCAGCAGCTCCTCCGCCCAGGGCGTGCCCTCGGCCGCCAGGGCCGCCAGGATCGCCTCGACGCTGTCGCCGGCGAAGCAGCGGTCGATGGCCGCGCGCTGCTCGGCCAGGGGCGCCGGCCCGGGATCGGAGGCGAAGTCGGCGAGGACCGCGTCGACCTCCGCCGGGGTCGCGACCTCGGCCTCGGCCAGGGCGGCGACCAGATCGTCGAGCCGGGCGCTCTCGACGTGGTGGGTGCCGACGCCGCTGTAGAGGCAGTCGGCGGCCTTGAGGCGCTGGCCGGTCAGGCCCAGGAACATCCCGAGCTCGCCCTCCATCCGGGTCAGAAAGTAGGTGCCGCCGACGTCCGGGAAGAGGCCGATCCCGGTCTCGGGCATGGCGAAGGCCGTGTTCTCGGTCACGATGCGATGGCTGCCGTGGACCGAGAGGCCGACCCCGCCCCCCATCACGATGCCGTCGAGCAAGGCGATGTAAGGCTTTGGAAAACGGTGGATATCGTGGTTGAGGGCGTACTCCTCGCGGAAGAAGACCACCGGCAGGTCGTCGCCCTCTCGGATCGCCTCCCAGATCCGGCGGACGTCGCCGCCGGCGCAGAAGGCCCGGCTGCCGGTCGCCCGGATCACCACCGCCGAGACGCCGGGGTTGCCGGCCCAGTCGGCGAGGCGCGGATGATAGACCTGCATCATGCTCCGGGTCAGCGTGTTGAGCGCCTTGGGCCGGTTGAGCGTGGCGACCGCCAAGGCCCCGCGCCTCTCGAACACGATCTCCGGCTCCTGGGTCTCGCTCATCCTCCACTCCCCTCTATCGTACGTCCAATCTGCGATCGCTTTTCTATCCTGCTACCCCACACTCGCTGTCATCGCCGGACTTGATCCGGCGATCCATGGCGCAGCGGCACGATGGATGCCCGGATCAAGTCCGGGCATGACAGCGGGGAGAACCGGAAAGATTTCAAAAACCTCACGCCGTCAGCGGCCCAGCAGGTCGCGGGCGACGATCAGGCGCATGATCTCGTTGGTGCCTTCCAGGATCTGGTGGACCCGGACGTCGCGCAGGTAGCGCTCGATCGGATAGTCCTTCAGATAGCCGTAGCCGCCGTGGACCTGCAGGGCCTCGTTGCAGATCCGGAAGCCGGCGTCGGTGGCGAAGCGCTTGGCCATGGCGCAGGCCGCCGTGGCGCCGGGATCGCCGCGGTCGAGAGCATCGGCGGCGCGCTGGACCATGAGGCGGGCGGCCTCCAGCTCGGTGGCCATGTCGGCGAGCTTGAAGCGCAGGGCCTGGAAGTCCGCCAGGGCCCGGCCGAACTGCTTGCGCTCCCGGGCGTAGCCGGTCGCCGCCTCGAGGCAGGCCCGGGCGCCACCGAGGGAGCAGGCCGAGATGTTTATGCGGCCGCCGTCCAGGCCCATCATGGCGATCTTGAAGCCATCGCCTTCCTGGCCCAGGCGGTTGGCCGCCGGGACCCGGGCGTTCTCGAAGATCACCATGGCGGTCGGCTGGCTGTTCCAGCCGAGCTTCCTCTCCTTCTTGCCGAAGGAGAGGCCCTCGGTGTCCTTGGGCACGACCAGGGTCGAGATGCCCTTCGGTCCCTCCTCGCCCGTGCGGCACATGACCACGTAGACATTGCTGGCGCCGCCGCCGGAGATGAAGGCCTTGCTGCCGTTGAGGACGTAGTCCTCGCCGTCCCGCTCGGCCCGGGTCCGCAGCGCGCCGGCATCCGAGCCGGCGCCCGGCTCGGTCAGGCAGTAGCTGGCGAAGTGCTCCATGGTCATGAGCCTGGGCAGGAAGGCCCGGCGCTGCGCGTCGCTGCCGAAGCGGTCGATCATCCAGGCGGCCATGTTGTGGATCGAGATGTAGGCCGCGGTCGAGGTGCAGCCC
>JANQGU010000116.1 GCA_028282935.1 Kiloniellales bacterium | reverse complement strand
GCCATCGGCATGAACTTCTTCATGGAGGTCGCCAAGCTGCGCGCCGCGCGCTTCCTCTGGGCCCGGATCATGGGCCAGTTCGCGCCGAAGAACCCGATGAGCCTGGCCCTGCGCACCCACTGCCAGACCTCGGGCGTCAGCCTGACCGAGCAGGACCCCTACAACAACGTGGTGCGGACCGCGGTCGAGGCCCTGGCCGCGGCCCTGGGCGGCACCCAGTCGCTGCACACCAACTCCTTCGACGAGGCCATCGCCCTGCCGACGCCCATGTCGTCGCGGATCGCCCGCAACACCCAGCTGATCCTGCAGAACGAGACCGGGGTCACCAAGGTCGTCGACCCCCTGGCCGGCAGCTACTACGTCGAGAGCCTGACCGCCAGCCTGGTCGCCGAGGCGCAGAAGCTGATCGACGAGGTCGAGGCCCTGGGCGGCATGACCCGGGCGGTCGAGAGCGGCATGCCAAAGCTCAGGATCGAGGAGTCGGCGGCCCGCCGCCAGGCCCGCATCGACCGAGGCGAGGAGGTCATCGTCGGGGTCAACAAGTTCCGCCCGGCGGAAGACGAGCCGATCGACATCCTGGACATCGACAACAGCAAGGTGCGGGCGCAGCAGGTCGCGCGCCTGGAGGCGATCCGCGCGCGCCGCGACGACGCGGCCTGCAAGGCGGCGCTGGCGGCCCTGACCAAGGCCGCGGAGAGCGGCGAGGGCAACCTGCTGGCGCTCTCGGTGGCGGCGAGCCGGGCCCGGGCCACGGTCGGCGAGATCTCCGACGCCCTGGAGACGGTCTACACCCGGCACCGGGCGGTGACCCACAGCATCTCCGGCGTCTACGGTGCCGCCTACGAGGGCGACGAGGGCTTCGAGCGGATCCGCGGCGAGGTCGAGGCCTTCGCGGCCGAGGAGGGCCGGCGCCCGCGCATGCTGGTGGTCAAGCTGGGCCAGGACGGCCACGACCGCGGCGCCAAGGTGATCGCCACGGCCTTCGCCGATATCGGCTTCGACGTCGACATCGGGCCGCTGTTCCAGACCCCCGAGGAGGGCGCCCGCCAGGCCATCGAGAACGACGTCCACGTGGTCGGCGTCTCCAGCCAGGCGGCCGGCCACAAGACCCTGGTGCCGCAGCTGATCGCCGCCCTGCGCCAGGGCGGGGCCGGGGAGATCCTGGTCGTCTGCGGCGGCGTCATCCCGCCGCAGGACTACGAGACCCTGCGCCAGCAGGGAGTCAGCGCCATCTACGGCCCCGGCAGCAACATCCCGCAGGCGGCCAGCGAGATCCTCGCCCTGATCCGCGAGAAGCGTGGGGCCGCCGCCGCCTGAGCCGCCCGGCCGGCAAGTCGGGGCGCCGCCGCTTGGTACTAGCCCGCAAGTTGCGCCCTTCCAGCCTCCGGTCGAGGCCAGGCGGCCCGGATCGGCGTCTTGTCCTCCAGCCCCGAAAATCCCGGCGTCGGCGCTAAGCCACTGGCGGTGCTACTTGGGCGCTTCTTTCGCCGGCCGAGCATTGTTAAGAATTGCCGGCGCGGGAAGCTTCCGGCGGACTCCCCACGACCAGATACGCCAGGCAGGTCAGGCCCGTCTTTCTTGGTTTTGTCTCGTTTTGCTGGCATCTGATCCTGCCCGGGCCTCGGGCCGGCCAGAATCGGACCACGATTTTGTTCGGCGCCGCACGATTTCTTGCTAGACGAAGGCCTTAGCGCGATCTACCGTCCTGGATATAACCCCCCGGCCCGCCGCGCGGGAGCCCTTGGGCCTGTTCCAGAGACCGCGTGCGGCACCCAGACGCAGGATCGCCGTTATGCCCAAAGTCATAGAAAAATTTGGTATAGAGGTCATCGCCGGCCTGATCCTGACGGTCGTCTGGCTGGCGGTCTCGGTGTCCTACTTCTTCAATCCCGCCAGCCTCCAGACCCTGTGGCAGGACCCGGTGGCGGTCGCCCTCTACCTGGGCGGGATCTTCGCGCCCATCGCCTGCGTCTGGCTGGGGGTGATCGGCTACGCCCAGCGCCGCCTGCAGCGGCGCTTCGAGCTGCTGTCCTACGATGCCGAGAACGCCGAGGAATGGGCCGGCAAGGCGGTCCGCTCGATGGAGCAGCAGGCGACGATGCTGCGCGACGCCTCGACCATGATGACCGACAACGCCGAGGTCCAGTGCATCCGCCAGGCCGAGGCCCTGAAGGAGCAGGCGGCGATCCTGAAGGAGGCCTCGGAAGGGGTCGCCAGCGACATCAAGGGCGTCTGCGAGGTCTTCCGCGAGCAGACCCAGGAGCTGATGGGGGTCAGCACCCGGGCCTCGTCCCAGGCCCAGGAGCTGCGCGACTCCCTGAAGAGCCAGCGCGAGGAGATCCTGGAAGGCCAGGGCGAGTTCGCCAAGATCATGGGCGACTCCCGCGAGTCCGTCGAGGCGCACGCCTCGGCGCTCGCCGACGCCCTGAGCCAGGTCCGCGGCGCCGGCGGCGACGCCAGCCAGTCCCTGGCCCAGCAGGTCGAGAGCATCAACGACACCATCGCCCGCCTCAGCCTGGAGAGCGCCGAGGCGGTCGCCGCCTTCGACAAGCAGGCCGAGTCCGTCCTGGCGGCGGCGCAGAAGACCAGCGAGGCCGGCGACGGCCTGCGCGGCGGCGTGGCCAAGGACCTGGAGGCCATCAAGGAGGTCGGCGAGGGCGCGATCACGCGGATCCAGTCCCTGAAGGACCAGATGGCGGCGCAGATCACCGTCCTGCAGGAGGTCACGGACCGCACCGCGGACCACGCCCGGGAGGTCCGCGAGGTCCTGGACGAGCAGGCCCAGACCCTGATGCGCGCGGCCGAGCGCTCCCAGGAGATGACCAAGTCGATGACCGGCGACCTGGAGGTCCAGGCCGAGCGGACCGAGGCGACCCTCGGCGCCGCCGCCGCCCGGGCCCGCTCGATGACCGAGGCCTTCCGCGAGCAGGGCGAGTCCCTGGCCTCGGTCGGCGACGAGGTGATCGAGAAGCTGATCGACACCTCGCAGCTGATCGGCAGCCGCCTGTCGGAGGCGACCGATGCCGAGACCCGGCGCATCGCCGACGTCGTGAAGTACGCCGAGAAGGTGATGGCGTCGGCCGGCGAGACCCTGCAGCCGCAGATCGACGAGCTGACCGGGCGGGTCGACAAGGTGGCCGAGCGGGTCGCCCTGGCCGGCGAGGCGATCGAGCCGGAGCTGGCCCGCCTGTCCGAGCGCCTGGACAAGGCGATCGACGAGGCGGTGGCGCGCGCCGCCCTGGCCGGCGACAAGCTGCGGCCCGAGATGGCCCAGCTCTCCGAGCAGCTCGACGTCCTGGTCAACGAGGCGTTGGACCGCGCCAGCGAGGTCGGCGACAAGCTGCGGCCCGAGATGGCCCGTCTCTCGGACGAACTGGACTCCCTGATCAACGGCACCCTGGACCGCGCCGGGCAGGTCGGCGACAAGCTGCGCCCGGAGCTCGGCCAGCTCTCCGAGGAGCTGAACGCCCTGGTCGCCGATGCCCTGGACCGCGCCGGCCAGGTCGGCGACAAGCTGCGGCCCGAGCTGGCCCAGCTCTCGCGCGAAGTCGACGCCCTGATCGACGAGGCCCTGGCGCGCACCGGCCAGGTCTCGGAGCGGCTGCGCCCGGAGCTGGCCCAGCTCTCGCAGCAGCTCGACGGCCTGATCGCCGACGCCCTGACCCGGGCCGCGCAGGTGCCCGAGACGCTGCGCCCGGAGATGGCGCAGCTCTCCCAGGAGATCGACACCATGGTCGGCGACGCGGTGCAGCGGGCCGGGGCCGTGGGCGACAAGCTGCGGCCCGAGATGGCCCAGCTCTCCAAGGACATCGATGCCATGGTCGGCGACGCGCTGGAGCGCGCCGGCGCGGTCGGCGAGCGGCTGCGCCCGGAGATGGCGCAGCTCTCCCAGGAGATCGATGCCATGGTCAGCAACGCCCTGGAGCGGGCCGGGGCCGTGGGCGACCGTCTGCGTCCGGAGATGGCCGAGCTGTCCAAGGAGCTCGACGCCCTGGTCGGCGGTGCCCTGGAGCGGGCCGGCGCGGTCGGCGATACGCTGCGGCCCGAGATGGCCCGGCTGTCGCAGCAGCTCGACGCCCTGATCAAGGAAGCCCTGGACCGCGCCGGGGCGGTCGGCGACACCTTGCGCCCCGAGATGGCGCAGCTCTCCCTGCAGATGGACGCCCTGATCTCCGACTCCCTGAAGCGCGCCGGCGAGATCGGCGAGAAGCTCGGCCCCGAGCTGGCCCAGCTCACCCAGCAGATGGACGCGCTGATCAGCGACTCCCTGAAGCGCGCCGGTCAGGTCGGCGACAAGCTGCGCCCGGAGATGGAGCAGCTCTCGGGGCAGCTCAACGCCCTGATGACCCAGTCCCTGGCCCGGGTCGAGGAGGTCGGCGACAAGCTGCGGCCGGAGATGGACCGCCTGGGCAGCGACCTCGAGGCCTCGCTGCTTCGGGTCCAGCGCGCCGGCGAGACCCTGGAGCCGCAGGTCGAGGCGCTCTCGACGCGGATCGAGGGCGCGATCGGCCAGGCCCTGGACGCCAGCGACAGCCTGCAGCCGCGGATCGACGCGCTGTCGAGCAAGATCGAGGAGGCGGCGACCCGCGCGGTCGCGGCCGGTGCCGAGCTCGATCCCTTCGTCCAGCTCTTCTCCGAGCGGCTGGACCGGGCGGTCAGCCGGGCGGCCCGGACCACGGAGGTCTTCCAGCGCCATGCCGAGCAGCTCGGCAGCGCCTACGAGCAGTCCCTCGGCCGCGCTGCCGGGACCGCCGAGGCCCTGGACGGCAAGTGGCGCGACATCGCCAGCCAGATCAACGCGACCCTGGACCGCTGCGCCGAGCTCTCCGGCACCTTCGAGCAGCAGAGCACCGCCATCACGCAGGCGGCCGGCGCCGCCGGCGAGGAGGCCGCGAAGATGAAGAACGCGGTGGTCGAGGAGATCGCCCAGATCGGCCGGCTCTTCGACGAGGCGCGCGAGACCATCGCCAAGCTGGATAACGCGGTCGGCGAGGAGAGCAACCAGATCAAGGCCGCCGCGGAAGCCGCCCGCGCCACCTCCCAGGAGGTGCGCGGCGAGCTGCAGGCCGAGGCCAAGGCCCTGGTCGAGGCCTCCAAGGAGGTCGTGCAGCGCCTGCACGAGGCCGGCGCCTCGGTCGGCCAGCGCGCCGACTCGCTGCGCGGCGCGGCCGACGACGCGCTGAAGCGGAGCGAAGAGCTCAGCAAGGCCCTGGAGACCCGCAGCAAGGACGTCGGCCGCGCGGTCGAGCGGGTCGAGAAGAACGTCGCCAAGGTTGGCGAGGGCTTCCGCAGCCAGGCGCGCGAGCTGATCAAGGCCTCGGAGCAGGCCATCGTCCAGGCCCAGGCCATGCGCGAGCGTGAGGAGGTCGAGCAGCGCGGCGACTTCTTCCGCACCGCGACCTCGATGATCGAGGACCTGAACTCGGTCGCCGCAGACCTGCACCGCTACCTGGAGGACGAGCCGCCCGACACCCTGTGGAAGCGCTACCACAAGGGCGACCGCTCGATCTTCGCCCGCCGCCTGGCGCGGCGCAGCGACGACAACTCCCTGCCGATGATCGAGCGCCGCTTCGAGACCGACGAGCGTTTCCGCCGCCAGGCCGAGCGCTACATCCGCGACTTCGAGAGCCTGCTCGACCAGGCCAGCAACTGCGACCCGGAGAACGTGCTGAGCACGACCTTCCTGACGGCCGACGTCGGCAAGCTCTACCTGCTGCTCTCGCGCTCGCTGGGGCGGGCGGCGGAGTAGGGC
>JANQGU010000421.1 GCA_028282935.1 Kiloniellales bacterium | reverse complement strand
CTCGCGGGCCTCCGGACGCGCGGCGCGCGCCTCCTCCAGCAGCCAGTCGCGGAAGGCCGCGACCTTGGGCCGCTTGGCGCCGTCCTTCGCGCTCAGCAGATAGAAGGAGAAGCTGAGCGGCGTGCTGAGGCTCGGATCGAAGGGGCGCAGGAGGCGGCCGGCGGCGAGGTCGTCGGCCTCCAGGATGTCGCCGATCAAAGCCACGCCCTGGCCGTCGAGCGCGGCCTGCACCGCCATGTTCTCCATGGTGAAGTGCGGCCCGCGCGTCGGGTCGATGTCGCGCAGGCCGGCCGCCAGCAGCCACATACGCCAGCTCGCCTCGGCGTCCTTCCAGTCGACGTGCAGCAGAGTGTGGTGGCGCAGATCCTCGGGCCGGCGCAAGGGATGCGCGCCGCTCAAGAGCGCCGGGCTGCAGACCGGCGTGTTGACCTGGCTGAACAGCCAGTCGACTTGCAGGCCTTTGTAGCCGCCGGGGCCGTAGCGCAGCGCCACGTCGGCGTCGCCGCGCGCCACGTCGACCAGACGGTCGGTGCCGTCGATGCGGATCTCGATGTCCGGGTGGCGGCTGCGGAAACGCTCGAGCCGGGGCACCAGCCACAGAGCGCCGAAGGAGGGGCTGACGCTGATGGTCAGCACCCCGCCCTCGCGGTGGGCGCGCATCTGCTCGACCCCTTGGGCCAGCGTGTCGAAGCCCTGGCTGAGCGTCGGCAGGGCCGCTTGGCCGGCATCGGTCAGGCGCAGCGCCCGTGTCAGGCGGCGGAACAGCGGCACCTCGAGCAGCGCCTCGAGCGCCTTGACCTGGTGGCTGATCGCGGCCGGCGTGACGTTCAGCTCGGCCGCCGCCTTGGTGAAGCTGAGGTGCCGGCCGGCCGATTCGAAGGCCCTGAGCGCGTTCAGGGGCGGGAGCGGTCGCGCCATTGTCCATACCTGTAATTTTTCTAACAAATAAGCCGAGATCCTCTCGTTTGTCGAAGGCTATGGATATCCGTAACTTTTCAATAATTCAAGGCCGGTCCGCGGCGATGCCGTTGCGGCGCAGGCGGCCTCTTAGATCAAATAAAACTAGCTCGCGGCCATGCCGCTGGGCGGTCAAACGGGAACCCGACGAAGGACTCCATGAACCGTTGTCACCAGCTTCCCGATCTTGGCGACCGCCACCCGAGGGACAGCGGGCGGGACCGCTCCCGGATCGTCTCGGCGGTCGAGGAGGTCATCGAGACCGGCGGTCGGGCGGCATGACTCCAGATACCCGATCCGAATACTACACCGGTGCCTGTCTCGTCGTGATTTCCGCCATCGCATTCAGCACGGCGGGTTTGTTCACCAAGGGCGTTCAAGCCGGGTCTTGGGACGTCATGTTCTGGAGAGGCCTGTTCGCCGCTGCCTTCACGACGGCCTGGACGATAAGCAGAGGAACGCTGCGACAGAACTTTCTCGGCATGGGCTGCAGCGGATTGGCGGTGGCCGTGGTGGGCGCCTTGGGTACGGCGGCATTCATCTCGTCGTTCAAGCTCACGGCCATTGCCAATGTTTCGCTCATCTATGCGGCCTCTCCGCTTATCGCCGCGCTGCTCGCGTGGCTCGTCATCGGAGAGAAAGTCGCATCGCGGACGATGGCGGGATGTATCGGCGCGCTTTTGGGAGTTGCGACCATCGTTTCGGGCTCTCTCGGCCAGATCAGCCTCAAGGGCGATTTGCTGGCCTTGTGGATGTCCACCGCCATGGCCGTGATCATGGTCGTCTATCGGAGATACCCGGAGACCCCGGGGGCGGGCCCCGCCGTGCTGTCGTCGCTTCTCTTGCTGCCCTTTGCCGCGATGCTCGGTGACCCGTTTCATGTCGAGCGCGGTGAAGTCTACGTTCTCTCCGCGTTTGGGCTGTTGTTTGCCATCGCGTCGGTAACCTTGGCGGAAGGGGCCAAGCGGGTTCCATCAGGTCAGACCGCTCTTCTGAGTTCCCTGGAAACCCCTCTTGCTCCGGTTTTCGCGTTCATGTTGCTTGCGGAGGTTCCGAGCACCGCGACCTTTCTCGGCGGCTCGCTGGTGCTCTCTGCCGTGCTTTTCTCGATAAGAAGCGATACGTGATGGCCTGGGCGGGAACGCCCCCTGCAGACAGCGCCTTGGCGCCGCTTGACCCTCGTCGTCGGCGACCGCTATAACGGCGCCACTATGAGCACGCGCTTTTACCTTATGTGCCGAACCGAGTCCCTCGGCCTCCCGGTCCGAGCGACCGGGTTCTGACGCGCGCGCTCCTCGTTCTACTCAGTTCAGTCTGACAGCCTAGAGACCGGAGCGCGCCTTGCGGGGCGCCGCTCGAGGTCGAGGTCCGACCGCCGGCGCCCGGAGGTTCCTCCGGCGGAGTCCTTCGATGCTTTGGAAGCGGGAAAGCGAAGACACGGCGATAGCCAGCCCGGCGCCCGGTGGCGCCTGGGGCCGCGAGAGCTCGGCCCTGATCCGCCTGGCGCTGCCGATCATCCTGACCGGGCTGGCCGACATGGCGATCAACGCCACCGACATCGTCATGATGGGCTGGCTCGGCCCGCAGGCGCTGGCGGCCGGCATCCTGGGCGGCCACTTCTACGCCTTCCTGCACTTCTTCGCGCTGGGTGTCCTGGCCGCGGTCGCGCCGATGATCGCCCAGGCCCTGGGCGCCCGGAAGTTCCGGATGGTCCGGCGCTCGGTGAGGCAGGGGCTCTGGGTCGCCCTGGCCCTGGCCCTTCCCGGGGTGGTCGTGGTGCTCAACGCCCGCCCGATCCTGGAGGCCCTGGGGCAGTCGGTGGCGCTGACGCCCCTGTCCGAGGCCTATCTCGACGCCCGGGCCTGGGGCTACCTGCCGGGCCTCTGGTTCCTGGTGCTGGCGCACTTCTGCGCCGCCCACTCCAGGCCCCGGGCGATCCTCTGCGTCACCCTGGTGGCGATCGCGGTCAACGCCCTGGGCAACTACGGCCTGATGTTCGGCAACTTCGGCCTGCCGCGCCTGGAGCTGACCGGCGCCGGGGTCTCCAGCGCCCTGGTCGACAGCTTCGCGGCCCTGGCCCTGCTGAGCTTCGTCCTGACCGACCGGCGCTTTCGCCGCTACCACGTCCTGGCGCGGATCTGGCGGGCCGACTGGGCGCGCTTCCGGGAGATCTTCCGCGTCGGCCTGCCGATCGCCGGCACCGTGCTCGCCGAGATCGGCCTCTTCCTCGGCTCCAGCCTGCTCCTGGGCTGGCTCGGCGAGGCGCAGCTGGCCGGCCACGCGGTGGCGATCCAGTGCGCCGCCATCGCCTACATGATCCCCTACGGCCTGGGCCAGGCGGCGACCGTGCGGGTCGGCCTGGCCGCCGGCGCGGGCGACGCCGCCGGCGCGGCCCGGGCCGGCTGGACCGCCCTGGTCTGGGGCTGCGGCTTCATGGTGCTGCCGGCCCTGACCTTCTGGCTCTGGGCCCGGCCCCTGGTCGGTGTCTTCCTCGACCTGGCGGATCCGGCGAACCGGGCGGCGCTCGACTTTGCCGTCGCCTTCCTCGGGATCGCGGCCGTCTTCCAGCTTGTGGACGGCGCCCAGTGCATCGCCAACGGCGCCCTGCGCGGCCTGAAGGACACCCGGGTGCCCATGCTGCTGGCCTGCCTCAGCTATTGGCTGGTGGGCTACGGCGCGGCCCTGGTCTTCGGCTTCCAGCTCGGCTGGGGCGGCGTCGGGGTCTGGGTCGGCTTGGCCTTCGGCCTGGCGACCGCGGCCCTGGCCCTGACCTGGCGCTTCATCGACCGGCTGAAAGCGCTGCGGCCGGCGCGAGTCGCGCTGTCGGTTCCGCAGCGCAGCGTGTAGACTGGCGGTCGCACTCGGGAGGGAGAGAGGGATGCCGCGACGGGCCCGCATCACGATCGGCGAGGTCGCGCTGGAGGTCGCGCTCCTGGAGACGCCGACCGCGGCGGCGATCTGGTCGGCCCTGCCCTTCGAATCCGAAGCCCTGACCTGGGGCGAGGAGGTCTATTTCTCGACCCCGGTCTCGATGTCGCCGGAGCCGGAGGCGCGCAGCGTGATCGAGGCCGGCGAGATCGCCTTCTGGACCGACGGCGACGCCATCGCGATCGGCTACGGCCCGACGCCGGCCTCGCGCGGCGACGAGATCAGGCTGGCCTCGCCGGCCAACGTCTGGGCGGCCGCGCTGGGCGACGTCCGGATCTTCGACGCCGTCGAGGCCGGCGACGAGGTTGTGGTCGAAGCCCTGCCCGGAGGTTGAGCCGTGAGCAAGACCGGCAGGGCGGACGAGATCCTGACGCCGGCGCTCTTCCCGACGCCCCTGGACCGTGACGCGGTGGCGGCGGACTGGCGGGACCGGGGCTTCTCCTGTCACAGCTTCGTCGACCCGCCGGGGCAGGCTTGGCTGGACTTCGTCCACGACTGCAACGAGCTGGTGACCGTGGTCGAGGGGCGCCTGAAGCTGGAGGTCGCCGGGCGATGGATCGAGGCCGGACCGGGCGACGAGGTCTTCATTCCCAAGGGCGCCCGGCACTCCGTCGTGAATGCCCACGACGGCACGACGATCTGGCTCTTCGGCTACGACTAGAAGGCTCTACGTCCGCGTCGACTTCGCACGGCCTCAGGCGCGGGAGGCCTCGCCATGAAGGAAGTAGTGCGCCGTGTTCGCGCAGGTCGCGCGCCACCCGAGCCCGGCCAGGCGTTCGGCCAGGGCCTCCGGCTCGTAGAAGAGCTTCACGATCCGGAAGGACCGCCCGTCGTTCAGCTTGCGCTCCTGGATGCCGTCGTCGTCCGGCGGGCGCTGGCCCTGTGCCGAGGCGCTCTGTTCCGGGCGCGAATCGATGAAGAAGACCCGGCCGCCGGGCTTCAGCGCCGCCGCGACCTGCTGCCAGAAGGCGTCGAAGCGCTCCGGCGGGACATGGCTGAGCCAGAAGCTGAAGAAGACGACGTCGTAGCCTGCGTCCGGTCGCCAGTCGAAGAGATCGGCCTCGATGTAGCGCGGCGCGGGCAGCCCCGCCTCGGCGAGGCGTCGACGATTGACCTCGATCGTCTCCGGTGCGGCGTCGACGCAGGTCAGGGTCTCGGCGTGACGGGCCAGCCGGCGGGTCCACCAGCCGGTGCCGCTGGCCAGCTCGAGGACCTGGCCGGAGGGCCCGAAGCGGTCCAGGGCGCGCTCCAGCGCCCGCACGTCGTCCTGCCAGTTCCGGGTCGCCTCCGTGCCGCGGTCGTAGCGGCCCCGGCGCTGCCACCACTCGTCGTACTCCGCCGCCCGGGCGCGGTAGTAGGCGGCCTGCTCGGCCAGCGGAGCCTCGGCCTTCGCCATGGTGCCTCTCCCTGAAATCGCATATGAATCCTCGACAGGATAGCAAGGCCGTGCCGAAATCCGGAGCCGGAAGGCGGGCGCCCTGGCGCATTTGCCCCCGCCAGGCTGTGATTTTTGTCACAACTCTTGGCTGCGAAACTTGACATCCTGTTAACCTCAGGACGCTAGTCTGACGAATTGAGGCAGTGCCGCTCGGGACAGGGACGAGCCACCCGGGCGTTGTGGCGAGCGGTAGACGACAACTGGGTTTCCGGCCGGAGACCGAGGCTTCGGTTGCGGTCATCCGTTTGGGTCGAGGGAGGCGACATGACCGCAGATCCGGCGTCCTCAAGCCGATACGCTCGGCTTGGCGGCTACCCGCTTCCGAGCCCCGACGCGGCGATGTCCGACAGAGACCATATCCTCCGCAAGATCGAGTCCCTGTTTCTCACCCGGCAGCCGCTGAGCTATGCCGACTGGCGAGAGGACTATGCCGGCGACCCCGAGTTGGCGCCCTTCATCGGCCGCCTGATCTGGAGCTTCGAGGTCGACGGCGCGCCCTGGAGCGGCATGCTGCGCGACGGTGGCCTGCATGGCCTGCAGGACCGCGACATCGACGCGCCCTCCCGCGAGGCCGGCGTGGCCCTCTGGCATCCGGTGACGGTCTCGGCGGAAGAGGTGCTGGCCTGGCGCCACCGTCTGCAGGCCCTGGGGGTCAGCCAGCCCTTCCGTCAGGCCCACCGGGAGAGCTATGCCCTGACCGAGGCGGACCATCACACCGGCAGTTATTCCAAGCGCTTCGCCGCCCACATCCTCGACCAGCAGCGCTTCGCCGTGCTTTGCCGGGACCGTGGCTGGTCCTACGACCTGCAGGGCATGGCGGGCGGCTTCAACGTGCCGACCCTGGCGCTCGAAGCCTGGGGCCTGGCCGCCGAGTTCTGGATCGAGCCCCTGCCGAGGGACGGCTCGGCCGCCCCGGCCGGCCTGCCCCATCTCACCACCGATCAGGTCTGCTTCCGCGACCTGGACGGCGAACGCCTGCCCCTCGCCTCGGTCCCCGAGGTGGTGTTCTCGGAGGTCCTGCGCGACGTCGATCTCTTCGTGACCGGCGCCAGCGTCTGCAACGACATCTCCTGAGCTTCGAGCCCTCCGCGGCAGAAATCCGCAAACGGACCCTCCCCACCGGGTCGTCGAGGCGACGCGGCCTGTAACCGCTTGAACTTCCATTGCATCAAAGTTCCGTTATGCTGCCCGGGACGGCAGTCCTGCGTGTGGGAAGGGACGCTTTGGCGAGCTTGAGCGAAGACGCGGGGAGAGATCTGGGCGCTCGACCGGCCGGACCGGTCGAGGTCGAGGAGCGGGCGGGTGTCCGGGTCCTGATCCTTCGGGGCGACTGGACCGCGCCCAGCCTCGTCGCTTGCGAGCGGGCGCTCTCGGCTGAGGCTGGGCCCCGGGCGGAGCGGCTCCGCTTCGACCTGGCGAACCTGGCCCGCATGGATACCGCCGGCGCCTGGCTGATCCAGCGCGAGGTCAAGCTCCGGGAGGAGGCCGGAGCCTCGGTCGAGGTTACCGGCGCGACCGAGGCGGTGGCCACCCTGCTGGCCACGGTCACCCGCCACGATGTCGAGCACCCGCCGATCGAGCCGCCCTACGTCAATCCGATCGCCGCCATGATCGAGCGCCTCGGGGCCGGGACCTTCTCGTTGCTGCGGGCCGCGGCCGAGCTGGTCAACTTCCTCGGCCTGCTGCTGGTGACCCTGGCCCGCAGCCTGGTTCAGCCGCGGCGGCTGCGGCTGGTGTCGATCGTCAGCCACATGGAAGCGACAGGGCTCAACGCCATGCCGATCGTCGGCCTGCTCAGCTTCTTGATCGGCATCGTCCTGGCCTACCAGAGCGCGGACCAGCTCGCGAAGTTCGGCGCCGAGATCTTCACCGTCAACATCGTCGGCATCGGCATGCTGCGCGAGATGGGCGTCATCCTGACCGCGATCATCGTCGCCGGCCGCTCCGGCAGCGCCTTCACCGCCCAGATCGGCACCATGAAGGTGAACCAGGAGATCGACGCTATGACCACGATCGGCCTCGATCCGATCGAGGTCCTGGTCGTGCCCCGGGTGATCGCGCTGTCGATCACGCTGCCGCTGCTGACCTTCTATGCCATCCTCATGGGCCTGCTCGGCGGCGCGGTCATGGCCAACGCCAGCCTGGACATCACCTTCGTGCAGTTCCTGCGCCAGCTGAACAGCGCGGTGACCCTCAGCTCCTTCTGGTTCGGCGTCCTCAAGGCGGTGCCCTTCGCCTTCGTCATCGCCATGGTCGGCTGCTTCGAGGGCCTGAAGGTCAAGGGCGACGCGGCCTCGGTCGGCGAGCAGACGACCCGCTCGGTGGTCGAGTCCATCTTCCTGGTGATCGTGATCGACGCCGTGCTGTCGATCTTCGCCTCGGTGGTCGGGATATGAGCGCGCGGCAGGACGACAGCGTCATCCGGGTGACCGGCCTGCGGACCCAGTTCGGCCGCCAGGTGATCCACGACGGCCTCGACTTCGAGGTCCGGCGCGGCGAGGTCATGGGGATCGTCGGCGGTTCCGGCACCGGCAAGTCGGTGCTGCTGCGAACCATCATCGGGCTGATCACGCCGGCCGCCGGCCGGATCGAGGTCCTCGGCCACGACATGGCGGCGCTCTCCGACTCGGAGCGCCTGGCCGTCCAGCGCCGCTGGGGCGTGCTGTTCCAGGACGGCGCGCTCTTCTCCTCGCTGACGGTCGGCCAGAACATCGCCGTGCCGATGAAGGAGCACCTCAAGCTGCCGCCGCATCTCAGCGCCGACCTGGCGGCGCTCAAGATTCACATGGTCGGCCTGCCGCCCGAGGCCTGCGCCAAGTATCCCTCGGAGCTCTCGGGCGGCATGCGCAAGCGGGCCGGGCTGGCGCGGGCGCTGTCGCTGGATCCGGAGATCCTGTTCCTCGACGAGCCGACGGCGGGCCTCGACCCGATCGGCGCCGCCAACTTCGACCAGCTGATCCTCGACCTGCGCAACGCGATGGGATTGACCGTCGTGATGGTGACTCACGACCTGGACAGCCTGCACACCATCTGCGACCGAATCTCGGTGCTTGTTGACAAAAGAGTGAAGGTCGGCACCATGGCCGGGCTGATGGAGGATCCCCACCCCTGGATCCAGGACTACTTCCGCGGGCCTCGCGGACGGGCTGCCTTGGGGGATGCCGCGGCCGACCACGTGGGGGTATGACGCATGGAGACTCGCGCCAACTATCTTCTGGTCGGCAGCTTCGTGCTGGCCCTGACCCTTGGCCTGATCGGCTTCGTGATCTGGATCGCCAAGGTTCAGTTCGACACCAAGTTTTCCCGCTACGACATCTATTTCGAAAGCTCGGTGACCGGCCTGCAGGTCGGCGGCCAGGTCAAGTACCGCGGCATCACCGTGGGCGAGGTCACCTCGATCGCGATCGACCCGACCGACGTCACCCGGGTGCTGGTGACCATCGAGGTCGAGGCCGACACGCCGGTCCGCGAGGACACGGTCGCGACCTTGAGCCTGCTCAGCCTGACCAGCGGCGCGCTCTTCGTCCAGCTCGCGGGCGGGACCCACGACGCGCCGGCCCTGGCCGCCAAGGAGGGCCAGCGGCTGCCGGTGATCCAGTCCGAGCCCCTGGCCCTGGACAAGCTGATCGGCAGCATCGACGAGATCCTGATCGAGGTCGCGGATATTCTGAACGAGGACAACCGCCGGGCCATATCCCAGACCCTGCAGAACGTCGCCGCGATCACCGGGGCCCTGGCCGAAAGGCGCGACGAGCTGGACCAGCTGATCGCCGACGCCTCGGCGACGGCATCGAGCCTGCGCGGCGCGGCCGAAAGCGTGGAGTCCCTGACGAAAAGGCTCGACTCCACCATCAGCGGCGTGGTCGGACAGGCCGAATCGATGCTCGACGCCTTCGAGGACGTCGCCCGCAACATGGACGGCGTCGTCACGGACAACGCCAGCAACATCGAAGGGACGATCAACGACCTCCGGGCCATGGCCGACGGTCTGCGCAAGCTGTCCGAGGAAGCCGAGGCCCTGGTGGCCGAGAACCGCGGACCGATCCGCGACTTCACCGAGACCGGGCTCTACGAGCTTTCGACGCTCTTGACCGAGGCGCGGGAAATGGTGGTTTCCTTCAAGCGCGTGGCGACCGAGGTCGAACGGGACCCGGCCCGCTTTCTCTTTGGCGATCAGCAGCAGGGCTATGAAGCAGGTTTGGACTCCGGCCAGTAGCCGGCGAGAGGCCGGGCCCAAGGAGGCGCGGCGCGGCGGATCCGTCAGGGGGGTCGCGCGGCGGCGGGTCCTTCGCATGGCGGCGGCCGGACCCCTGGCCGCCCTGGCGGCGGCCTGCGAGCTCTCGGTGCCCGGACAAGGGCCGCCACCCAACCTCTATCGCTTGACGCCGAAGAGCCGCTTCCGGGAAGACCTGCCCCGGGTGGACTGGCAGCTGATCCTGGAGCCGCCGATCGCCGACGCCAGCCTCAACACGACCCGGGTCGCCCTGCAGCGCGACCCCACGCAGCTCGAGTACTACGCGCGCTCCAGCTGGACCGACCTGGCGCCGCAGATGGTCCAGACCCTGATGGTCGAGTCCTTCGAGAACTCCGGCCGGATCATCTCGATCGGGCGGGAGGCCATCGGCCTGCGCGCGGACTTCGTCCTCAAGTCGGAGCTGCGGGAGTTCCAGGCCGAGTACTTCCAGGGTGCGACGCCTCAGGTCCGGGTCGCGATCAACGTCAAGCTGGTGAAGATGCCGAGGCGGGCCATCGTCGGCTCGACCAACCTCGAGCATCTCAGCCTGGCCGAGGCCGACAACATGCCGGACATCATCGCCGCCTTCGACGAGGCCCTCGGCAAGGTCCTGCGCCGCCTGGTCGAGTGGACGATCCTGACCGGCGAGGAGAACACCCAGCAGGCGTAACGCGTCTTTCGGTCAGACGGCACCGGCCCGCACCCCCTCCCGACCGCCCCGATTATACAATCCCATGGGCGGTCGGGAGGGGGTGCGGGCCGGTGCCGTGTTCGCGCGGGCGGAGCCCGCCTTAGAAGAGGGCCTTGGGGTCCGCGATGGGGTCTTCCCGATAGAGCAGCAGCCAGCCCTTGATCGCGCGGTAGACGACCCACAGCCAGGCGGCCAGAAGGAAGACCCAGCCGATCAGGAAGATGGCCGTGAAGCTGCCGACCAGGGTCACCGGCAGGGCGATCCAGAAGGTCCGGATCTGCCAGACGTAGTGCGACTCCAGCCATGTGCCCCGGGCGCTCTTGCGGTTCACATGCGCCAGCACCGCGCCGATGATCACCAGCGGTGCCGAGACGCCGAGCAGCAGCGAGGCGTAGAGCCCGTAGGCGATGTGCGCCCAGAGGGTGTCGGGCAGCGCCGGCACCGTCAGCGCGGTGTCCGGCCCGATGCCGGCATCCCGCTCGGCCGGCGCCGTCTGCGGCGGCGGTCTGGTCTCCGTCCGGCGGTCGAAGAGCGGCGCCAGCTCGGGGTCGTCCCGGGCGATGCGCCAGTCCTCGCCGCCCTCGCGGGCCAGCAGGGAATGCGGGCTGATCCGGCCCTCGCCGAGGTAGCGGGCGATCTCGTCGCGGCCATAGGGGCCGTGACGGCGGTCGCCGACCTTGAGGTACCACCGGGTTTCGCTTTCGTCGAAAGCCTGTTCCGCTGAGCTCATGATCCCCCTTCCCTTGCGGCGCGCCGTCCCGGCCGCCATCAGCCGTTTTCGCGCCGTTCCTGGAAGATTTGGGGGTGCGCCGCCCGGGAATCCAGGGCCGAGACGGTAGGTTCCTTCTATTTCAATGACTTGGAGGTGATTTCGGTGCCGTGACTCCGATCATGCAGTCCCGGGTCACCAGCTCCGCCAGCCGGGCCTCGTCCCAGCCCTCGGTGCCCGCCGGGCGCAGCGGCAGGACCATGTAGCGCATGTCGGCGGTGGAATCGTGGACCCGCAGCTCGACGTCCTCCGGGATCTCTGTCCCGAACTCCCGCAGCACGGTGCGGGGCTCGCGCACCACCCGCGAGCGATAGGCCCGCGCCTTGTACCAATCCGGCGGCAGGCCCAGCAGGAAGCGCGGGTAGCAGGAGCAGAGCGTGCAGACGATGACGTTGTGGACCTGCGGGCTGTTCTCGACCACGACCAGGTGTGTCGGCCCCATGTCGACGCCCAGCTCGGCGCAGGCGGCCGAGCCGTCGGCCAGCAGCCGGTCCTTGAAGGCGGGATCGGTCCAGGCCCGGGCGACGACCCTGGCGCCGATCGCCGGGCTGCGCGCGTCCATGGCCTCGACCGTGGCGCGGACCTGGTCGGCGGTGAGGATGCCCTTCTCGATCAGCAGCTCGCGGACCGCGGTCTCCATCACCTGGTAGTAGCTGAGCGGCCCGTCCTGGTCGGGCGGCGGCGCGTGGTCGTGGTCGTGACTCATGGCTCGCTCCTGCCTCCCTCGAAAGGTTCCAGCCAGTGCTCGTAGATCTCGACCTCGACGCAGTCGCCGGCCCGGCCTCGGTAGTCCGGCCAGATCTCGTCCTGGGCGAAGCGGATGCGGTAGAGCGGCCGGGCCGGCTGGCCGTCGCGGCCGTAGGCCAGCTCCTCCGGGTTGGGAAAGCTGCCGCAGATCCGCTCGACCACGCCGGTCTTGCCGCGGACGTAGGTCGGGGTCCGCAGATGGCCCGGCGGATGCGCGAGGTGGACGCGGACGCGGTCTCCCGGGGCGAAGCGGGCCATCGCCGTCAGCTCCCGCCGTCCGGGTCCGCGGCGGCGCGGCCCTCGACCTCGGCCATCTTCCGGCCCAGCTCGTCGCTGGTCAGGATGCCCTTCTCCAGCAGGTTCCCGGTGACCGAGGCGATCCAGCGCTCGTAGTAGGTCATGTCCTCGTAGGCCGCCTCGCCGAGCTGCTCGATGCCGCGGCGCAGCTCGTCGACCCGGAGCAGGCGGCGCTCCTTGTCCGAAAGCAGCACCAGCAGGGCGTCGACCCGCTTTTCCCAAAGCGCGTAGTCGTGCTCGCTGCGGTCGACCGGACCGGCCGGCAGGCCGCCCATGTCGTGGACGCCGCGCCCAGGCTCGCTCATTCCCTTGCCTCCTTCGTTCCAGGTCCAGCTTGCCCCAGCGGCCGAGGCCGTACAAGCGGCCGCCAGGGGTTTCAGGACGGTTTACCCGGCCTTAACCGAGATTGCCGACACTTTGGGGCCCGCTGGTGCATCCACCACGCCGGCCGCCGGCGGCCAGGCTATCCAGAGACATAGAGTAGGTGATCAAAAATGGGCAGCATGTGGACGGGGGCGCTCGGCGAACTCGAGACCGAGGTGCTCTCCAGCGGATCCATCAGCGCCGAGGGCGTCTTGAAGCTGCGCCGCAGCATCTACGGCGACGGTGAGATCAGGCAGGACGAAGCCGACTTTATCTTTCACCTGAACCAGAAGAGCGACGCCAACGACCCCGCCTGGGACGAGTTCTACGTCGAGGCCCTGACCGACTACTTCGTCTGGAAGCGCGGTCCCAACGGCGCCTTGAACGACGACGACGCGCGGCAGCTGATCGACCGCATCGGCGGCGACAACCTGATCGAGCACCCGACCGAGCTGAAGCTTCTCAGCAACATCCTCTACCGGGCGCAGAGCGTGCCGCACAGCCTCTGCGTCTTCGCGCTGCAGGCGGTGCGCGACAGCGTGCTTTCGGACAATCCCAAGGTGATCGGCGCCGGACGCCAGCCCGGCGTCATCGATGCCAGCGACGTGCAGATGATCCAGCGGATCATCTACGGCATGGGCTCCGACGGCGGAATCGCGATCGACAAGGACGAGGCGGAGCTGCTCTTCGACCTCAACAACCGAAGCGCCAAGGCGGCCAACGATCCTTCCTGGACGACGCTCTTCGTCAAGGCGATCACCATGTACATCCTCTACAAGGGCGATTCGCCCAACCGCATCGACCAGGAGGAGGCCGCCTGGCTGATCGCCCACATCGAGGCGGACGGCCAGCACGACGCGGCGGAAAGAGACCTGCTGGCCTATCTGAAGCGCGAGGCGGAATTCATTCACAGCGATCTCGATCCGCTGATGTCGCAGTTCGGGATCATCTAGCGCAGATCCCGATCAGACGCGTTCGCGTCTGGCCGGGAGTAGTGCGCTAATACTTGGAAGTTAGGGCTTTATCCGGTTCTGCAGGGGAAGCCGGAGGGCGGTCGGGCTCGGGCTCGGCCGCCCTTTTCCCGTTCGGGCCCCGATCGGCTGCGCCGCCGCGTCGACTCTCTCCGGTGGACGGAAGAAAAAGAGAAGCGATTGGTTTGCCGCAGCAAGGCTGTTAATGTCTTCCTAACCACAACCCGTAAGAATTCCGTTGCGGCAGGAAGCGGCGACGGATGCCGAATCCTGGCTGGTCGGCAGGGTGTGAGGAGGAACGCAGTGGCGGATGGCGGGGCGTCTACTCAAAATACCGCCACAATCTTCCTGCAACCTATGCGGCAGTCGATCGGGCTTGTCGGGGGGCTGGCCCAGGGGTTTCAAGAGCAGTCGACGGCCATGCGGAGAGTTCATCGTTCCGACCGAAGCGAGCGGGTGTCGCTCTTGAGAGCGCAGCGCCTGCTTCGCGACGTCGAGTTGCGGACGGAAGCCCGGCGTCCGACGGTGCCGCGTCCCTCGGGGCCGACCCGGGTCGGCCCGGACCTGGTCATCCGGGGTGTCGTCGAAGGCCGCGGCCAGATCGAGATCCAGGGCAAGGTGGAAGGCCACGTGAAGTGCCGCGAGGTCAGCGTGGTGGAGGGCGGAAGGATCGAAGGCTCGGTGGTCGCCGAGCTGGTGCAGATCGGAGGCGCCGTCGAAGGTCCGGTCCGGGCGACGACGGTCGAAATAAAGAAGACGGCGAGTGTCGTGGGGAAGATCACCCACCTGAACTTGTCCGTCGAAGCGGGCGCCTACTTGGAAGGCTGCCGGCCGTGGCGGCCGCGGCCCTTGGGCGACGAAGAGGAACAATTTACATTTGCGGAGACGGATTGACATGTTCAGCAAGAGCGAAAAGCCCACTTCTACCGAGACAACGACCTCGCCCGCGCCGGCTCCGGCGGCGGCACCCAAGGCAGCGGGCGTGCCTTCGATCATCTCTTCGGACCTCAAGGTCGTCGGCGACCTGGAAAGCGACGGCGACCTTCAGATCGACGGCAACGTCGAGGGCGACGTTCGCAGCAAGAACGTGATCATCGGCGAAAGCGCGAACATCAAGGGCCAGATCCTGGCCGACACCGTGCGGGTCTGCGGCCGGGTCGACGGCGAAGTCAGGGCCGACAAGGTGGTCCTGATGAAGACCGCGCAGGTGACCGGCGACATCGTCCACAAGAGCCTCTCGATCGAGGCCGGCTCCTCCTTCGAGGGCAACTGCCGGCGCATGGAGGCGGGCGCCGCCAAGGCGGCGGACAGCGACAAGGTCCAGGCGCTGAAGCCCTCGTCCGCGGGCAACGCGCAGCCGGCCGCCGGCTGACATCTGCCGGTCGGTCCCCCGGTGCCGGCGGGCCGGGCGAGCCGGTGAAGCTTTGGGGCGCGCTCCAGTGGGGCGCGCCTTATTCTTTCTATGGCGCCCTCGGAGCCTTCGCCCGGCCGGATCGGCCTCAGCGATGGCGCAGCTCGGCGATGAGGGGCAGGTGATCCGAACCCAGGTCGGGGCCGACGCGGCGCCCCACCGCCTCCATCCCCCGGCCCAGGAGCACGTGGTCGATCGGGAGTCCGAACAGCGGGTTGCGGCTGAACCAGGTCGCGCTGAGGGGAAAGCCCAGGGCGCTGTCCCTCAGCCGGCCGACCTCCAGCGCCTCCGCGAAGATCGGCGACCAGGGCGTGGTGTTGAGATCGCCCAGCAGCACCACGGCGCCCGCCGGCGCGCGCTGCGCCTTGCCCGCGGCGAGGCGGATCTGCTTGTCGCGCAGCGGGCTGGCGCCCAGGGGATTGGCGGCGTGCAGGCCGATCACCGTCACGCAGCCCTTCCGGCCCGCCGCCGGTTTGTGACAGACCCGCACGCTCAGCACCGGCAAGCGGCTCGAGATCCGTCGGTCGAACCTGACACCGCGCAGCGGATGGCGGCTGATCAGCACGACGTCGAAGGCGGAACCGAAGCGCTCCGCCGCCTGATGCGGGTAGTCCTTGCGCAGCCCCTTGAGCCAGCCCCGGGCGTCCGGCGGCAGCTCGGTCAGCAGCGCGAAGTTCGGCCGCTCGCTGGCCAGGAAGGTCTCGACCGCGGCGAGGTCGGCATGGCGATGGTGCAGGTTGAAGGTCATGGCCTTGAAGCTGTCCGGCTGGGCGGCCTCGGCGTCGCCGCCGAAGGGGTCTGCGAGGTAGGGCCAGACCGGGTAGAGGTTGACCAGCAACAGGGCGCCGGCCAGGGCGCTGCCCGAAGCCGAGCGCAGGGCCACACCGATGACCAGGAGGAGCGCGGAGCCGACGGCGAGCTGGACCTTGAAGTGGCTGAACAGCTCCAGGCCCCAGTGCAGATCCCCGAGCAGGCCGGCAAGGGTGGCGCCGAGCCCGACCAGGAGCCCGGTCAGAAGGATCGCGTGCAGCGCGAGCTTGCCGGCGTACCTCATCGGCTGCCTTCTGCCTCAGGATCTTGGCCACATCATGGCCGTTTTCCCTTGCTCACCCTTCTGGGGCCGCGAGTCCGGTGCGGTCAGTCGTAGATCCGTTCGAACATCAGGCCGAAGATCTCCAGGGGCCGGCGGATCAGGCGGACCGGCGCCCGGTGGCCTTGGAGTTCCGAGAAGTACCACTCGTGGCGCGCGAAGGCCTCGCCGAGCATCGCCCGGGAGGCCTTGTCGCTGAGCGCCGCCGCGCAGCGATGGACCGTCGCGGCATCGGCCAGGCGCGGCGGCACCCGGAGGTCTTCGCTGCCGAGGTGCAGGCAGGGCGCCTCCTCGATGGTCAGCACGCCGTCGTCCGCGTCCTTGGTGACGAAGACCACCCGCGCGCCGCGCAGGAAGAAGCGGCTGCGGTTGTTCAGGTCGATCAGCAGCGCCTGCTGCGGCGTCGGATGCGGCAGGTGCAGGCCGACCCGGCTGTCCTGACCGTCCAGCACCTCCGCCTTGCCGCCGACCTGGTAGGTCGCCTCCAGGGTCAGCAGGCGCGGCCAATAGGCGTCGTAGAAGCACCACAGCAGCCCCAGGGCCAGGGGCAAGACGATCAGAGCCGCGATGATGGGCAGGTTGCCCGATTTGCCGTCACGTAACCCCATGATGATCGCTCTGGTGGATGGCCGCGTCCCGCGGCGGTGGAGACTCGCGGTTCAGAGGACAGGACGCCGGGAGTATAGCCATCTTGGCACCGATTCGCTCGCCTTACGCGGCGTCGCTCGGGGGCCGCCGGCGGACGATGAAGCTCTCGTCGACGAACCAGAGGCCGCCGTGGCGGCGCAGGACCTCGGCCGTCACCTCGACATAGCGGCCCTCGGCCAGGACCGCGCGCAGGCGGTCGTCGGGAATCTGCGCGACGTAGGTTGCCGCGTTCCAGGCCGCCAGCAGGGTCGAGGTGCCGATCGACGGGCCGACCTCGGAGGCCATGACCCGCAGGTTGAACCGGAACAGCGAATCGCCGTCGTCGAGCGGGTCGAAGACCAGGTCCGAAGCCCCGTCGCCCAGCCCCCGTTTCAGCGCGTCGAGCAGGGCATGGCGCGGGGTCGGGAAGGGATCGTCGTCGGGCCAGAGGGCCTTGACGATCTCCATGCTGGGGCCGCCCGAGGTCGACTGGATCCCGATCAGGCGCCCGCCCGGGGCCAGGGCCCGGCTCAGCGGCTCCAGCACGAAGCGGACCTTGGTCTCCGCCGGCAGGCGCGAGCGGTAGGGCTGGGCCGCCAGGATCAGGTCGTAGGCGGCCTCGCGCCCGGCCAGGACCTCGGCCTTGCGGGGGATGATCGAGTCCAGGATGTAGCGCTGCTCGCGCGGATAGAGCACCAGGACCGAGGGCCGGACGTAGAGCGGGTTGCCGGTCTTCTCGGAGGTGGTGACCTGCCAGCCTTCGTCGAGCACCGGGTGCAGGGCCTCGATCTGGCGGTCGTAGTCGTAGGCGGTCCGGCCCTCCAGCGGCACCTCGACCCAGTTCAGCTCGTCGACGCGCTTCGCCCCTGGCCGCAGCCAGGGCGCCTGGGAATAGTAGAGGTTGGTCAGCACCACCACGCTCTGCGGATGCTCGGTGAAGCGGTCCGGCAGCCGGGCCAGGGTCAGGCGGACGTCCTCCAGGCTGACCTCCTTGCCGACCACCAGGAAGGGCACGGTCGGGAAGTGATGGTGCAGGCGGCGCATGACCCGCGCCAGCACGGTGCCGTCGCCGGTGCCGGCGTCGAAGACCCTCAGGGCCGGCGGCTGCGGCTCCAGGCCGCCGAGGTCGCGGCCGATGCGCTCGGCGATGGCCCACTTCTCCGACGTGGTGGTGACGAACTGCAGGTACTTCTCGCGGTTGTCGAAGAAGCGGAAGTCGTGCGCGGGCTCGGCCGCCGCGGGCTTGGTCATGGAGGTCCTCCGCCGGGCCGGCTCAGGCCAGCGCGGCCGCGGCCGCGGTCATGTTGCGCAGCTTGGCGCCCACGGTGGCGCGGTCGAGCATGCCGAGGCCGCAGTCCGGGGCGACCATCAGGCGCGCGGCCTCGATGTGGCCCAGGGCGTCGGCCAGACGGGCCTGGATCTCCTCGCGCGGCTCAACCCGGGTCTGGGAGATGGCGACGGCGCCCAGGATGACGGTGGTGCCGCGGAAGCGCTCCAGAAGGGCGAGGTCGTTGTGGCGATGGGCGTCCTCGATCGAGACCGCGTCGACGCCGCTCTCGTCCAGGGGCGCGGCCAAGTCGAAGTAGGCGCTACGGTCGGCCTTGAGGTAATCGGTCTCGTCCAGCTTGTCCGGATAGCCGCAGCACATGTGCACGACCCGCCGGACCCCGGCGGGGGTGCCCTGGAAGGCGCGCTCCAGGTTCTCGATGCCGAAGGCCAGCGCCTTCTCCGGATAGCGGGCGAAGAGCGGCTCGTCGATCTGGATCCAGCGGCAGCCGGCGGCCGCCAGGGCCCGGACCTCGACGTTCAGGGCCTCGGCCATGGCCGCGCCCAGGCGCCGCTCGTCACCGTAGTGCCGGTCGGCCACGGTGTCGGCGACGGTCAGCGGGCCGGGCAGGGTGATCTTGACCGGCCGCTCGCTCGCCGCCTGGGCGCGCCGCCAGTCCTCGACCAGGAAGGGCGCGCCGGCCGCGATCGGGCCGGTGACCGCCGGCACCCTGGCGGTCCAGGCGCCGCTGCGCATCGCCTTCTCGACCAGGTTCTCGAAGTCGAAGCCCTTCAGGTGGCGGCAGTGGTAGTGGATGTAGTTGTCGCGCCGGAGCTCGCCCTCGCTCGGCACGTCGATTCCGGCCGCGACCTGCTCGGCCACCGCCTCACGGGTGGCGCGGTCCAGGGCGGCCTCCAGGTCCGCCGGGGCGGCCTTGAGGTAGGCGGTATAGGCGGCCGTCGGGTCCTCGCCGCTCGGCCCGCCGACCCGGAACCAGTCCGGCAAGTCCAGGTAGTCCGGCTTGGGGTAGGCGCCGATCGTGGTGGTCAGAAGCGGCATGTCTCCCCTCTCCGTCCCCGCCCGCACCCGCGCCCGGCGCGGAAGCGACCGGGAAGACTACCGCCCGGCCCGTCGCCGGAGCAAGATCGCGCGGCCGCTCCGGACCTCCCGCGGAGGTTCCCCAGGCCGTCCTCGATTTGAAGAACCCAGGGATCAGCGCCTGGAATGTCGGTTCTATTCCTAAGGTTAAGTGTGATTTAACTATAATTATGTAGGTCTTGGGCGCGATCTTCCGGGAGTCTTTCCCTGCGGCTCGAGGATCCCGATGTCAGGCCCTGCCATAAACCCGGCGAGAGACCGGGACATCATGACCAGGCTCGCCGGTGATGCCGGCGAGCTGGCGGTCGAGATCGTCGATGTCGCGGGCAACGTGGACGCGATCAGCGACGGCGTCAGCCGTCAGGCCGAGGACTTCCAGGACCTGCTCCGCGACGCCGACGAGATGTCCCAGAGCAGCGCGCGGATTGGCGCGGCCGTGACCCAGACCCGAAAGGTGGCGGAGTCGGCGGCCGAGGACGTCGCGGCCTCGCGGCAGGCGGTGGACGAGGCGGTCGGGGAGATCCACGCCCTGGTCGAGTCGGTCGGCAACATCCAGGGCCAGCTCGGCAGCCTGCAGGAGGCGCTGAACAAGGTCGCCGAGGTCGCCTCCGGGATCGACGCCATTGCCAAGCAGACCAACCTCCTGGCCCTCAACGCGACGATCGAGGCGGCCAGGGCCGGCGAGGCCGGCAAGGGCTTCGCCGTGGTCGCCGGCGAGGTCAAGGCCCTGGCCAACGAGACCAGCCAGGCGACAGCCGAGATCCACGGCACCTTGAAGTCCCTGGAGGAGCAGGCGGCGAAGCTGATCGCCCACGGCAGCAGCAGCACCGAGCGGGCGGAGGCCGTCCGCAGCGGCGCCGAGACGATCGGCGAGGTGATCGAGACCGTCGGACGGGCCATGACCGGCATGAAGCAGGAAGCCCGCGACATCTCCGAGGCCGCCGCGGTGATCGAGTCCCGCTGCGGCGGGTTCCTGACCACGCTCCAGGGCATGTCCGAGGGCGTGTCCCGCTCCAGGGACACCCTGGTGGAGGCCAGGAACCGCATCAACAGCCTGATCGACACCACCGAATCCCTGGTCGGCCTGACCGCGGACAGCGGTGCCGAGACCGCAGACACCCCCTTCATACGGGCGGCGCAGGACTGCGCCGCGCGGATCGGCGGCGCCTTCGAGCAGGCCCTGGCCGAGGGGCGGATCACCGAAGCGGCGCTGTTCAGCACCAGCTACACGCTGATCCCCGGGACCGACCCGGAGCAGGTCATGGCGCCCTTCACCGAGCTCGCCGACGCGCTGCTGCCGGCGATCCAGGAACCGGTCCTGCAGCTCGACCCCAAGGTGGTCTTCGCGGCCGCGGTCGACGTCAAGGGCTACCTGCCGACCCACAACCTCAAGTTCTCCCAGCCCCAGGGCAGCGATCCGGTCTGGAACGCCGCCAACTGCCGCAACCGCCGCGTCTTCGACGACCGGGTCGGTCTGAAGGCCGGCCGGAACGCAGCGCCCTTCCTGCTTCAGGCCTATCGACGGGACATGGGGGGCGGGAGCTTCGCCTTGATGAAGGACGTCTCGGCGCCGATCCTCGTCACCGGCCGGCACTGGGGCGGATTTCGGGTCGGCTACAAGATCTGATCCCAGTTCCAATCCCAGTTCCAATCTTGGGCCGGTCCGGGAAAGGGCCGGCTTAACAGCATCTTAACGGCCCCTGGCCGATACTCGTACTGCCGGTGGCCCGGCACGCCTCGGGGGCACGCCTCCGGGTGAGAAGCGCGGCGGGCCGGCATGCGAGGCAGGGATTTCAGGTAGAAATGGCCGCGATCCGCCCACAGGACAGAATCGACCGGCTCAGGGCCGAGACCCTGACCGAAAGGCTGGGGACCGAAAGGCTGGAGACCGAAGCGCTGGGCCGTTCGGCGGCACAGCGGCCGGAGGACGCCGCCGCCCTGGTCCGGGTGCTGCAGTCCCTGGAGCCGCTCGCCGAGGATTCTGCGCGGCGGCCGGCCCGCGGCCTCGGTGCCGCCGCCGCCTTCTGGGCCTGAGCCATGCGCGCGCCGATCTGGCTCGGGGTGCTGCTCGGCTCCGCGGCCTTCAGCGCTGCCGTCTTTCAGCCCTACGAGCCCGACTCCTTCCAAGACTACGCGGCCCAGAAGGTCGCCCACATCGACACCGAACCCCAGGGCATCCTCCAGCAGTCCGGCGTCCTGACCGCCGACCTCGGTGCCGAAGGCGAGCGGCGGACCGATTTCCAGGTCTTCCGCAGCCGGATGCCGCGCGAGATGGCCTGGTACCTGGAGCGGGTCTTCGTCCTGACCGATGCCGCGGCGGTGGAGTGGCGGGCCGCCGTCTTGGCGCTCTCTGAAGGACGCGAGCCCTTCCTGATGAAGGAGAACTACCGGACCATCATGGCCCGCCTGAAGACCCTGGATACGCCGGAGGACCTTCTGCCCTTCGAAGCCATGGTCGCCGAGGCCATCGACGCCCAGCGCCGCTACCTCGAGGATTGGGAGGCGGCGGGTCGGCCCGACTTCCACGACTGGGACCACGGCCTGATCGACCTGACCAACGCCCGGCTCTCGGCGGCCTACGCCTTCCTCATGCAGCGCTTCCCCGAGGAGGACCGGCACAACCAGCGCGCCTTCCGCGACCACCTGACGGTGCACGACTTCTTCTCCTGAGGGCCGGTTCTCCCGAGGGCTGGCCGTCGGTCTTCGCGGCGATGATCCGAAGCCGCTCCTCCTCCGTACTCTGTTGAACAAGCGCCCCGAGCCGCGCTCCGGCACGAGGCCTTCCTTCTTGTGCCTCGGGAGACCTCAAGGCCGATGTCCACCGAAGCCGCGAGGTTCGATCCCGCGAGAATCCCCAGAGTCGCCCTCTGGCTCGGGCCACTGGGCCTGATACCATTTCTCGCCGGCGCCTTCGCGCTCTGGCTGCTGCCGGCCGAGCGGCTGCCCGACGCCAGCTTCGCCTTGATCGGCTACGGCGCCGTGATCCTCTCCTTTCTCGGTGGCGTCCACTGGGGACTTGCGGCGCCGGCCGGACGCCCGCTGCAGATCGGCTTCAGCGTGCTGCCGGCGCTGGTCGGCTGGCTCGCCCTGCTGGTCGCGATCTTCCACGCCGCTGGGCCTGCGCTCTGGCTGCTGGTCGCGGCCTTCGCCATCCTCTTGCCGGGCGACCTCCTGGTCGCCGGCCGTGGCCTGGCCCCGCCCTGGTACCCCCGGCTTCGAGTGCCCCTGACCCTGGTCGTGGTCGCCTGCCTGGCGGTGGCCGCCCTGGCATGAGCGGCGTCGAAACCCTGCGCTTCCTGCTCGGTGACCAGCTGACCCAGGACCTCTCCAGCCTGCGCGACATCGATCCCGCGAGGGACGTCGTGGTGATGGCAGAGGTCGCCGAGGAGACGACCTATGTTCCCCATCACCCCAAGAAGATCGCCCTGATCCTCTCGGCCATGCGCCACTTCGCCGCCGAGCTGGCGGCGGAGGGCCTGCGGGTCGACTACGTCCGGCTCGACGATCCGGACAACAGCGGCAGCTTCGGCGGCGAGCTCCGGCGCGCGGCGGCGCGGCACCGGCCGCGCCGCGTCGTCGTCTGCGAGCCGGGGGAGTATCGGGTGCTGGAGGCCATGCGCGGCTGGTCCGAGGCGCTGGAGCTGCCGGTCGAGATCCGGGACGACGACCGCTTCCTCTGCTCGCGCCGCGACTTCGCCGACTGGGCCGGCGGGCGCAGGCAACTCCGGATGGAGCACTTCTACCGCTGGATGCGGCGGCGCAGCGGCATCCTGATGGCGGGGAACGCGCCCAAGGGCGGGGACTGGAACTTCGACAAGGAGAACCGCAAGCGCCTGCCCGCCGACACGGCGCTGCCGCCGTCTCCCGCGGTCGCGCCGGACGCGGTCACGACCGAGGTCCTCGACCTGGTCGGCCGGCGCTTCGCGGGGCACTTCGGCCGCCTCGAGGGCTTCGATTTCGCGGTGACCCGCCGGGACGCGCTGGCGCTGCTCCAGGGCTTCGTCGACGGCGCCTTGCCGCGCTTCGGCGACTATCAGGACGCCATGAAGCAGGACGCGGCGGTGCTGTTCCACGCCGTGATCTCGCCCTACCTGAACCTCGGCCTGCTCGATCCCCGCGAGGTCTGCGCGGCGGTGGAGGCCGCCTACGACGCGGGGCGGGTGCCGATCAACGCCGCCGAGGGCTTCATCCGGCAGGTCCTGGGCTGGCGGGAATACGTCCGCGGCATCTACTGGCTGAAAATGCCGGACTACGCCGAGACCAACGCCCTGGCGGCGGAGCGGCCGCTGCCCGGGTTCTACTGGACGGCCGAGACCGAGATGAACTGCCTGCGGCAGTGTCTCGGCCAGACCCGGGACCTGGCCTACGCCCATCACATCCAGCGCCTGATGGTGACCGGCAACTTCGCCCTGCTGCTGGGCGTCCGGCCGAAGGAGATCTGCGACTGGTACCTCGCGGTCTACGCCGACGCCTTCGAGTGGGTCGAGCTGCCCAACACCCACGGCATGGCGATTCACGCCGACGGCGGCGTCCTGGGCTCGAAGCCCTACGCCGCCAGCGGCAAGTACATCGACCGCATGTCGGACTACTGCCGCAACTGCGCCTACGACGTGAAGACGACGGCGGAAGAGACCTCCTGCCCCTTCAACGCGCTCTACTGGAACTTCCTGATCGAGCAGGAGGCGCGGATCGGCAAGAACCCGCGCATGGCCATGCCCTACCGCAACCTGGCCCGGATGGACCCGGAGAAGCGGCAGGCGATCGCGGCGCGCGCCCGCCAGGTTATCGCCGGCTTCTACGCCTGACCGGCGTGGCCCACCGGCGGCTGTGGCAACGGTGCCTGTGACCCCCGGTCGGATGCCACATACCGGCTGTCATTGCCGGGCTTGACCCGGCAATCCATGGCGCCGCGGCACGATGGATGCCCGGATCAAGTCCGGGCATGACAGCGGAAGGGGTGGCAGGCGGACCTGCGAAGCTGGATACGCCCTATGCCGAGAAACGCTAGGTCCCGGTCGGTGCGGCGGTGTCGGTCTGGCCGAAGAGGATCTTCCTGGCCTCCTCGTCGACGGTCTCGCGGGTGCGGTACGGCTCGCCCTTCTCGTAGGCCGCGACCGTCGCCGGGCGGGCGCGCACGGCCTCGAACCAGCGCTTCAGGTTCGGGAAGTCGTCGAGGTTCTGGCCCTGGCGCTCGTAGGGCACGATCCAGGGATAGCAGGCCATGTCGGCGATCGAGTAGGCGCCGGCGACGAAGTCGCGGTCGGCGAGGCGCCGGTTGAGCACGTTGTAGAGCCGCGTCGTCTCCTTGACGTAGCGCTCGACCGCGTAGGGCAGGGTCTCGGGCGCGTAGACCTTGAAGTGATGGTTCTGGCCGAGCATGGGCCCCAGGCCGCCCATCTGCCAGAACAGCCACTGCATGACCTCGGTCCGGCCGCGCAGGTCGGTGGGCAGGAACTGGCCGGTCTTCTCGGCCAGGTACTGCAGGATGGCGCCGGACTCGAAGACCGAGATCGGCGCGCCGCCGTCGGCCGGCTCGTGGTCGACGATCGCCGGCATGCGGTTGTTGGGCGCGATCTTCAGGAAGTCAGGCTCGAACTGCGCGCCGCGGCCGATGTCGACGGGCTTGATCTCGTAAGCGAGCCCGGCTTCCTCGAGGAACATGGTGATCTTGTGGCCGTTCGGCGTGGGCCAGTAGTAGAGGTCGATCATGGCATCTGCCTTTCGCTGTCTGGTGATCCCCGCTCTGGCGCCGCGGCCGCTGCGCCCGGGCACGACCGGCCCGGCCCCGGTTCCGACCATGGGAAATGTAGCAATATGGGAAGCCGGGCGGCCCGGCTCAATCTGCAAGCCTGCATCGCCCCACGGCCGGGATGCTGGCGCCGAGATGCCGCCACCGCAGCTGCGCGCCGTCGTCTTCGGATAGGGTCGCAGCGCCGAGCCTGTTGCAGGGCGGCGGCGGAGGCGCGAGACTTGGTCCTTGCCATCGGCGTGCCGCGGTTTCCGCAGAGCCTGCCGAAGGAGCTTCAGATGCGTCGTCTCCTCCTCGCTGCCGCCTTCTGTGCCGCGGGCGCCGGTGCCGGCGTCGCCGAGCGGAGCGGTATCGTGCTCAGCATCACGTCGCCGCTGCCGGGCAGTGCCTTCTCCGCCGTCTGCACCGTCTTTGACGACGGGGCGCGGAGGACCGAGGACGTCAGCGGCAGGGCGCCCGCCACCCTGCGCTTCGAGGCCGACCGGGTCGACTGCGAGATCTGGTCGGACGGCCCGCTCGAGGTCCTTGCCGAAGGTCCGCGGGGCAACCGCTCCTTGAGCTCGACCTCGGGTGGCCGCCTCCTGCTCTCGCTCTCGTTTTAGGGCAGCTTACGGTCGGAGGCCTGCGCGTTCAGACCGGGAAGCCCTTGGCCTTGGCGGCGAGGCCGTCGTAGGCCTCCATCAGGCGGCCGCGCCAGGCGTGGACCGGGTCGTCCTCGGCGACCAGGGCGACCGGGCAGACCGCCCGGGCCCACTGGAAGGCGCCGAAGACGATGAAGTCGGCGAAGCTGGGCGCCTCGCCGCCGAGGTAGGGCTGCAGCTTCACGGTGTCGCGCAGCGGGGCCAGGGCCTTGCCCAGGTTGGCGAGCTTCTCGTCGCGGTCGCCGGCGAAGGCCTCCAGGGTCTTGCCGAAGAGGGCCTCCCGGCTCTCGCGGAAATAGGGCTTGTCCTTCTCGTGCAGGGCCTCGAAGAGCTCCGGCATGATGACCTGGACCACCGCCGGGTGCAGGCTCCGCTGCGCCCAGTGCCGGATCATCAAGGCGTGGGCGCGGGCCTGGGGTCCCTCGAAGAGCGGCGGCCGCTCGGGATAGGCCTCGTCGAGATAGTCGGCGATCTGCCAGGACTCGTGGACCAGGCGGTCGCCGTCCCGCAGCACCGGCACCTGGCCTTGCCCGCTCTCCGCGATGGCGTCTTTCTCGGTAAAGCGCCAGGGCAGCGCCTCGAAGGCCAGGCCCTTGTGCGCCAAGGCCATCTTGACGCGCCAGCAGTGCGGGCTGAAGCGGCAGTCGTCGTCCTGGCCGGCCAGGTCGTAGAGCTGAATCGTCACGGCAACACCTCGAGCAGTAAGAGAACGGGGAGCAGCAAGAAAACGGGGCCGCGGCGGGCGGCCCCTTCCCGAGGATTGTCTACTGGATATGGGGAAGTCAGTGAAGAAAAACTCGCGCGGCGGCCGACGCTCCCCCTGCCGTCGGACCGCCGCGCTTCAAGTTCAGGAGACCTTGGAAAACCAATCGACGGCCACGAAGATCATCTCCAGGACCAAGGCGATGCCGAGGCCGACGTGAACGCCCGTGGCCCCCTGCTTGTCGCGAAGAAACGCTTGCGCCGTGTTCTTCATCCTTCCCCACCTCTGTCGCGATTGGCTTAACAAAGGAGCAATATAAGTATAGAAGGTCTAAAGGTCAACAAGAAATGAAAGTAAAGATAAAGAAAAAGCTAAATATACTTAAATAGTAAACGCCAAAACTCCTGGAAATCCGCCGGTCTCAGGCGGCCTGGCCGCCGCCCGGCCGCGGGAAGTACTCCGCAAGGAACTCACCGAAGCTGCGGCAGACGTCCATCGAGGTGAAGACCCCCGCCAGGCGGCCCTTGCGGGTCACGATGGCCGAGCCGATGTGGCGTTCGGCCATGGTCAGCAGCACGTCCTCGATCGGCTCCTCCAGGTCGACGACGTAGGCGTCGGCGACGTAGACCTCGCGCACCGTCAGCTCTGCCGCGTCGCCGCCGCGGCCCAGGGCGGCCATGATGTCGCGCTCCGAGATGACTCCGATCAGGCTGTGCGCCTCGGTCACCGGCAGGTGGTGAAAGTCGTGCGCGCGCATGAGATCCCGCGCCTCCTGGAGCGGCGCGGTCACCTCCACGGAATGCGGAAAGGGGGTCATGGCGGACTTCAGGGTCGGCAGCTTCATCCTTCGTCTCCGTTGTCAGTAAGCGTTGGCGCCGCTGTCGACCGGGATCACCGCGCCGTTGATCAGGCTCGCCTCGTCCGAGGCCAGGAAGCAGGCGACCTGGGCGACCTCAGAGGGCCGCCCGGTGCGGATCGGCCGCGCCGGGTCGGTGCCGTCGTCGTCGCCGGTCATGCCCATGGCCCGGGTCCGCTCGGTCAGGACCGCCCCGGGGGCGACGGCGTTGACCCGGATCCGCTTCGGCGCGCACTGCTTGGCCAGGGCGCGGGTCAGGGTCAGCACGCCGCCCTTGGCGGAGGTGTAGGCATCGGCGCCGCCGGTGCCCTTCATCGCCCGGATCGAGGTCGAGTTGATCACCGCGCCGCTTCCCGTGATCCCGTCGGAGCCCTGGACGCTGGCGGCGATCCGGGGGATCGCGAAGCGGCAGCAGAGGAAGCTGCCGTAGAGGTCGACGCCGATGGTGCGCCAGAACTCCTCCAGCGGGATCTCCAGCAGGCTGCCGTCGACCGCGGTCGCGCCGCCGGCGTTGTTGTAGAGGATCTCCAGGCCGCCGAAGCGCTCGACGACCTCGGCCACGGCGGCCTCGACCGCCTCCGGCTGGGTGATGTCGGTCGGCAGGAAGATCGCGTCGCCGCCGGCTTGACGGACCTCGGCCGCGACCCTTTCGCCGCCCTCGGCGTTGACGTCGAAGACCGCCACCCTGGCCCCGGCCTCGGCGAAGATTCGCGCCGCCGCGGCGCCGATTCCCGCCGCCCCGCCGGTGATGATCGCCCGCCGTCCCGCAAGCTTGCCCAAGCCGCACCTTCCCCCGTCTCTATCGGATGTGTCGCTATCGGATGCCGAAGGTTAGTCGTTGCGCGCCGGATTTTATAGACGGAATCGTGGGCCGCTCGGAAGGCGGCGACAAGGGCCCACGCCCTCCCCGGCAAGGATTCGTTAACCTTGACCCGGTTAGAGAATCTCTATCCAGTGGCTTATCTACGAGTTCGTTTCTCCGCGTGCCCTGCTCCCGGTCCAGCTCAACGGCTGCTTGCGCCCGCTTCCCACTCAACCGAGTTCTGCAGGGAGCAGGAGCCGCCATGACGGATCGTTTCACCGAAGTCGACTGGCCCGACGCCCACCTCGAGCGCAGACGCGAGATCCTGAAGACCTATCCCGGCGTCAAGGCGCTGATGGGTGCCAACCCGGCGACGGCGGGCTTCATCTTCCTGCTGGTCGGGCTTCAGCTTGCGATCGCCGCAGGCCTCGGCGCCTTGGACGCGCATTGGCTCCTGATCGTCCTTCTGGCCTATGCGGTGGGCGCCTTTCCCAACCATGCGCTCTACGTCCTGATCCACGAATGCACGCACAACCTGCTCTTCAAGCGCCATTGGCCGAACCAGGTGCTGGGGATCGTCTGCGACTTCGCCTTGGTGGTGCCCGGGGCCATGGCCTTCCGCAAGTATCATCTGCTGCATCACAAGCACATGGGCGTCGAGGCGCTCGACGCCGACATGCCGACCCGGGGCGAGGCGCGGCTGATCGGCAACGGGCGGATCCGCAAGGCGCTCTGGATGCTGTTCTTCTCGCTCTCCCAGGCCATGAGGCCGATGAAGATCGTCGGCATCAGCCTTTGGGACCGCTGGGTCCTGGCCAACGCCGTCGTGGTGATCGCCGTCGATGTCCTGGTCCTGGTTTTCCTCGGCCCCAAGGCCCTGGTCTACCTGCTGCTCTCGACCTTCTTCGGGCTCGGCCTGCATCCCCTGGGCGGCCGCTGGATCCAGGAACACTTCGTCACCAAGGCCGGACAGGAGACCTATTCCTACTACGGCCCGCTGAACCGCCTCTGCTTCAACGTCGGCTATCACAACGAGCACCACGACTTCGCCAACGTGCCCTGGAACAACCTGCC
>JANQGU010000368.1 GCA_028282935.1 Kiloniellales bacterium | reverse complement strand
CCCATGGCGATGTTGGTGACCCGCTCCAGGATGAACTCGATCACCACCGGCACTTGGTGCTCGGCCATGAGCTTGCGAGCCTCCGCGAAGGCCTCCTGGAACTCGTTCGGGCTGCGCACCCGGATCGCCTTGCAGCCCAGGCCCTCGGCCACCGCCACATGGTCGACGCCGTAGCCCTCCAGCTCCGGATTGTTGATGTTGTCGAAGGCCAGCTGGACCTGGAAGTCCATGTCGAAGTTGCGCTGCGCCTGGCGGATCAGGCCGAGGTAGGAGTTGTTCACCACCACGTGCAGGTAGGGCAGCTTGAACTGGGCGCCGACCGCCAGCTCCTCGATCATGAACTGGAAGTCGTAGTCGCCCGAGATGGCGACGATCTCGCGCTCCGGATCGGCGGCGCGGACGCCCAAGGCCGCCGGGATGGTCCAGCCCAGCGGGCCGGCCTGGCCGCAGTTGATCCAGTTGCGCGCGCCGTAGACGTGGAGGAACTGGGCGGCGGCGATCTGCGACAGCCCGATGGCGCTGACGTAGCAGGTATCGCGGCCGAAGGCGGTGTTCATCTCCTCGTAGACCCGCTGCGGCTTCAGCGGCACCTGGTCGAAATGGGTCTTGCGCAGCATGTGGTGCTTGCGGTGCTCGCATTGGCCGGCCCATTCGCCGCGGTCCTTCAGCTTGCCGGCGGCTTTCCATTCCTCGGCAACCTCGATGAAGAGGGCCAGAGCCGCCTTGGCGTCCGAGACGATGCCGTAGTCGGGACCGAAGACCCGGCCGATCTGGGTCGGCTCGATGTCGACGTGCACGAACTTGCGGCCCTTGGTGTAGACCTCGACCGAGCCGGTGTGCCGGTTGGCCCAGCGGTTGCCGATCCCGAGCACGAAGTCGGACTTGAGGAAGGTCGCGTTGCCGTAGCGGTGGCTGGTCTGCAGGCCGACCATGCCGGCCATCAGGGGATGGTCGTCGGGGATCGCGCCCCAGCCCATCAGGGTCGGGATCACCGGGATGCCGGTGAGCTCGGCGAAGGCGACCAGCAGGTCTGAGGCGTCGGCGTTGATGACCCCGCCGCCGGCGACGATCAGCGGCCGCTCGGCCTCGTTGATCATGGCCAGGGCCTTCTCGACCTGGCGCCGGCTCGCCGCCGGCTTGTAGACGGGCAGGGGCTCGTAGGTCTCCTCGTCGAACTCGATCTCGGCGAGCTGGACGTCGAGCGGCAGGTCGATCAGCACCGGGCCCGGCCGGCCCGAGCGCATGACGTGGAAGGCCTGCTGGAAGACCCGCGGCACCAGGGCCGGCTCCTGGACGGTTACCGCCCACTTGGTGACCGGCTTGGCGATGGACTCGATGTCGACCGCCTGGAAGTCCTCCTTGTGCAGTTTGGCGCGCGGCGCCTGGCCGGTGATGCAGAGGATCGGGATCGAATCCGCCGCGGCCGAGTAGAGCCCGGTGATCATGTCGGTCCCGGCCGGGCCCGAGGTGCCGATGCAGACGCCGATGTTGCCCGGCAGGGCCCGGGTGTAGCCCTCGGCCATGTGCGAGGCGCCCTCGACGTGGCGGGCGATGACGTGGTCGATCGTCGCCCGGCTCTTGAGGGCGGAATAGAGCGGGTTGATCGCCGCGCCGGGAACGCCGAAGGCGCGGGTCACCCCCTCCTTCTCGAGAACGCGGACCGCCGCGTCGATCGCTCTCATCCGTGCCATGGCGCACCTCCCGGTCGGGTCATTGATTTCCGTATGATGGGAAAATATATCGAGATATGGAAAGAGTCAAGGAGAATGGAAAAATTTTCCATATCGTGGAATAATTGACCCGCGCGACCGGGCAAAGGAAAGGTCGCGGGGGTGTTCCGGCAGCTGAAGCGAGGTTAGGACCTTGGCCATGACGACGAAGGACGCGCCGGGCCGGCCGCGGGGCCGGCCGCGTAGCGGCGAGCCCGCCGGATCGGTCCAGGCGCTGGACCGGGCGCTGTCGCTGCTGGAGCTGCTGGCCGAGGCGGACGGCCTGACCCTGACCGAGCTGGCCCAGAAGGCGGAGATGGCGCCCTCGACCGCGCACCGCCTCCTGACCACGCTCGAGGGCCGCGGCTTCGCCGATCAGGACCGCGAGCAGGGGACCTGGCGGATCGGCGTCGGCGCCTTCCGGGTCGGCTCCGCCTTCCTGCGCAACCGCAAGGTCGTGACCCTGGGGCGGGCGGTGATGCGCGGCCTGATGGAGGCGACCGGGGAGACGGTGAACCTGGGGATCGCCGACGGCGCCGAGGTGGTCTTCATCTCGCAGTTCGAAAGCCATTCGCCGATGCGGGCCTTCTTCCGGCCCGGACGGCGCGGGCCGGTCCATGCCTCGGGCCTGGGCAAGGCGATCCTGGCCGCGCGCGGCGACGAGGAGGTCAAGGCCCTGTTCCGGGACCGCAAGCTGGCCCGCTTCACCGACAACACCATCACCAGCCTCAAGGCCTTCCAGGGCGAGCTGGCGAAGATCCGGCAGCGGGGCTGGTCCCTGGACGACGAGGAGCACACCCTGGGCATGCGCTGCATCGCCGCCGCCATCTACGACGAGTACGGCGAGCCGCTCGCGGGGGTCTCGGTCTCCGGGCCCAGCGTGCGCATCCCCGATGCCCGCCTCGCGGCGCTGGGCCGCTCAGTGGCGGAGGCGGCCGCCGAGATCACCGAGTCGATCGGCGGCCGCGTACCGGGCTGACTAGGGCATTATCCGATCAGATGGAATCGCTTCGCGATCCATCTGGCCGGATGTAATGCCCTAACTTGAGTGTATTAGCGCACTACTCCCGGCCAGACGCGAACGCGTCTGATCGGGAGTAGTGCGCTAGCGGCCCGCGGCCAGTCGTGCGTGGTGCTCCTTGCGATAACGGCCAGGCGTTGCGGACCAGCGGCCGCTCTTGCAGGGGGGCGCCTTCGGCTTGCTCCTCGAGAGTCGCCTTGGCAAATCTGTCATCAAGCTGAATCGCGAGGAACTCGGGAAGTCGCTCCGGTGGCTCGTGGATCAACGACGTTCCGCTCGGCATGAAATGCGATCTGTTCGAGAAGCAGGCGGTCGTGATTCTGTCCGACTGGACGGCTTTCCGCGCCTCGGAAGGCTCGAAGGCCACCAACCTCCAAGGCTGAGCGAGACGCAGGGTCACGCGATTGTAGAGCGCCACCTGCGGAACAATCAGGTCGACCACCACGCGCGGTGACCTCTTCCGCAACTCGTTGGCGGGCAGATCCTCGATGTTCGTCCAGACTGCGCTCTACATCGCTTCTTGACGGCGTAAGGGGTCGGCGGATCCGGCTCTTCAATACGCCCGCCGATGTCCTTCCAACGAAAAAACTCCATGCTTTTCTGCGGTTCCAGAAATTGACACAGGGATGACGGAGCGGGCGCCGAGACGGCGGCTGCGCCGGATACCCGCGTTCCACCGCATGCGCCTCCTGGTGTCAGGTCAATCTGACGGAAATCGTCTTCATCTCCCGGAAGAAGGGGCGGGCGCTCATCGATAGCTTCTCGTGAGCCTCGCAGCGCGATGCCGTCGCAGCCCTGCACTCCAGCCCGATGGTCCCGCTTCGCCCGCAAGGCTCCGGCCCACAATCAGAAAGCGAAGGAGTTCAAAGGGGCATGCTGGTCTCGACCGCTAAAACAACTCTGAAGGCTGTTCTGCTCTACTGCGCCATCTTGGCCGTGGTTGCCCTGATAGCGGCGTTCATCGGCTGCCTGCTCCTGCATGACGGGCGAACCGTCTATCTCCTCGATCCCGAGAAGCTGCTGTGGTACGCCTGGACCAAGCGTTCCGGGCTGAAGGTCCAGATCTTTTTCGTCACCATGATCTTGTGGTGGATGATGATGCTTGACGGGGCGCTCGGCCGGCCTTGGCGTCGGACCCTCACGGCTTGGCTGCCGCGCAGCCAAGCGAACTTGCCGAATGCCTCGTCTGCGGCGATCCGCGCGCCGGTTCGATCAGGCTTCCAGGGCGGTGCAGCGGATCAGCAGGCGCCGCTCGCCGTAGAAGTCGTTGATCCGGTAGTGCAGCGTGAACCGGTTGTCCTACATCACGGCCTGTCCCGGCTGTCAGTGCAGGCGGCAGCAGGCAAACGCCGACCGCGTCATGTGGCAGTCGAGGAACTCGATCAGCGGCGGGCTCTCCGCCTCGCTCCAGTCGAGGACGCGCGTCGTAAACGTGCTGTCTAGGTAGCGGCCCTCGGCGCCGCTCTGCGGATGCCGGGGTGCCACGGGGTGGACCGCCGTTTGACCCTCCCGGTCAGGCCGGCCGGGACCGTCGTAGCTTGGCACGGCCTGCAGCCCGCGCGCAGCAGGGCGCTGACCTGCGGCGTCAGTGGTTCGAGCGTCGGTCCCTTCGCGGCATTGGGCTCCAGGGCCTTTTCTTTCGCATCCAGGTTTCGATGCTTGCCGAAGCATGAGCGTGACCTGCGCGGCTAGCCTGTGCCTTGCGCCCGAAACGTGAGACCCGCTAAAGGCTATCCGTCGCGGGTCTGCCGATAGCGGCCGGGAGGGATCCCGAGATGCCGCTTGAAGGCGTCGGTCATGTGGCTCTGCGAGGCGAAGCCGCAGGCGTAGGTCACCTCGGCCAGGGGCAGATCGGTCCGGCGCAGCAGCTCGCATGCCCTTTGCACCCGCCGTTCCATCAGGAAGCGGTGCGGCGTCTGGCCGGTCGCGGACTTGAAGGCGCGCAGAAAGTAGGAAGGGCTCAGCTCCGCCACGGTGGCCAGATCGGTCAGGCTCAGTTCCTGGTCCAGGTTCGCCATGATGTAGTCGGTGACCCGCGACAGCGACCGCAGGCCGGGTCCCTTCGACGGCATCGCGCCGTTTAGGTCGTCGAGCCATTCAGCCAGGCAGAGCGTCGCGAAGCTCTCCATCTGCAAGGCGCCTATCTGCCGGCCCTCCAGGAACTGGCTACGCAAGGCCTTGCCGAGGTTGAGCAGCGAGGGCCCGGCGTTGCGGATCACCGGCCTCTCCTGCACCGCCTTGCCGTCGAGCTGCGCGACGATCGTTTCCGATGCGAAGTCCTCGTCGATCATCAAGGCGAGGAACTCCGGCAGCCTGCCGTCGAACTGCTGCGTGAACGGCGTGCCGGCCGGCAGGAAATGGGCGCGGTTCGAAAAGCGCGTAGGCGCCAGCTTCTCGGGATCCAGGGCTTCGCGCGTTTCGATGGGGTCGAAGGCGATCATCAAGAAGGTATAAGGCAGCCTCAGGGTCACGCGATCGGTGCCCAGATTGGTCGCCGCGGCCGGAAGCACGCGGTCGACGATTACATTGCGGGATCGGTGGCGCTGCACGTTCTGCAGCGGAATGTCGTCCAGACTCGTCCAGGTTTGGTGTGCCATGGATACGTCGCTCGCTGTTTGCCGGAGGCCGCCAGCCTCGCGCACACCATAAATTCGACTCCTTAGCTCGGTCCTGCACGTGACAATTCTGCGCGTTTGTCGAGCCTGGATGGTGCGCGTGCGGCGTCTCGGCATCGGATTCGGGCGTGGCCCTGAACGGTGAAGGTCAGTGTTACGGAAGGGCGGTCGACCTCCCGGAAAAGGGTCTGGTCCGTATTCCACACATGGCGACCATTGCACCTTCCGCGACCGCTACGACCTCGTGCCGCAGGCTGCTGTCGACAGCGGCTTCCACTACCGCGACGAGGCAGCCGTCAAGCAGGACGGCGAAGTCTGGTGGCTCGATGGCAAGGCCATGCAGGAGGCTTACAACCACGGCTGGGAGGAGCGGATCCAGCTGGTCTTCGATCTGGTGCCGCGGGCGCAAGCCGCGCTGGCCCCTGGAGAGACGTGGGCCGCCTGACCGCCCACCCCGCCAGCCGCCCCGGCGCGCCTCGCGCGTCAGGACGATCGGCCCCCTCCGAGCCCGGCCCAGCCGGGCTGCTTTTTTTGGCGGCGCAGCGCCCGGCCGTGCCCTGAGGAGCGGGCTCGGGGGCCCTTTCAGCAGATTTTCATCTTGCCGTCAGGCGGCGTTAATCGACCGGTCAGGCGGGTCTCATCCCGATCCGCGATGTTGTTAACCATCGAGGCGTCGGCGGATCAGCGCGGTGCCGTCGGTGGCCTGAAGACGCCGGATCAAGGGCTTAGCAGCCCTCGGCCCGAAAATGCTCACAGGCCGGAGAATAGACACCCGCCTGTTCCGTTCTAGGGGCATGGCACCTGCAAACAAGGAAGGCGGACATGGTTAAGAAATTCACGACTCTCGGCAAGGACGCCAGGCGGCTCCTCTCGGCTTCGCCGGTCAACCTCAACCGGCCGGTCCCGGCCAGCGTTGCGGCCAAGCCCCAGCCGCTGGACTCCAAGCGCCTGCAGGCTGCCAAGCGGTCCTATGCGACGCGGCGGATCGTGCTCGACGATGCCGCCTGCCTCCTGACCTCCGGGGTCCGGCCGCAGACCGGCGACCTGGTCCTGGCCCGGATCGACCGGATCGGCCATCACCGCCGGATCGAGAGCCCCGAGGGCCGTCGCGGCCAGCTCTACGTCGGCGACGAGGTCTTGCTCTGCTACGGCGCCCGCTACGCCAGCGACCAGTTCGAGGCGGTGGTGCCCAAGCGGCTGGAGCCCTGCCACATGGTGGCGGCCGGCGGCATCGCGGCGCTCTGCGTCAACCGTCACGGCTCGACCAAGCCGGCGACCCAGATCACCCCGATCGGCGTGGTCGCCGATGCCGAGGGCCGGGTCCTCAACCTGAAGGACTACGCCCTGGCGGGCGCACGGCCCCTCTCGGTCCGTCCCTACACCCTGACCGTCGTCGGCACCTCGATGAACGCCGGCAAGACCACCACCATAGCCGGCATGGTCCGCGGCTTGAGCAGCAACGGCCTGAAGGTCGCGGTCGGCAAGGTGACCGGCACCGGCGCCGGCGGCGATCGCTGGGCCTACGTCGACGCCGGCGCCTCGGAGGTGCTGGACTTCACCGACTTCGGCTACGCCTCGACCTACAAGGTGCCGGCCGACGAGCTGACCAACCTGCTGCCCGCAATGGTCCGCACCCTGGCGGAGGATCGCCCCGACGTCATCATCCTGGAACTGGCGGACGGCTTGTTCTTCTCGGAGACCGCCGACCTGGTCGAGACCCCGGTCTTCGCCGAGCTGGTGGACGACGTGGTGGTCGCCGCCAGCGACGCCATGGGCGCCGAAGCCGGTGTCCGCAGGCTGGCGGCCAACGAGATGACCCCGATCGCCCTGGCCGGACGCATGACCTCCAGCCCCCTCGCGGTGCGCGAGGCCACCCGCGTGCTCGAGACGCCGATCGTGTCGCTCGACGACCTGACCGACGGCGTCTGGATGCCGCCCCGCCTGGCCGCTCCGGCCCGGATCCCGGCCTGATCCCGGCCTGCCTCGGGATACAGGAGAGCTCCGATGCGCCTCCCCTCCGTTCTTACCGGCCGCCGCCGGCTGCGCTTCGCCTACCTCGTCGCCAATGGCGTCGCGCAGGCCGGCGTGGCGGTGGCGACCGCGCTGCTGGTCAAGAACGGCTTCGACCGGCTGATCTCACCCCAGGCGCCCCTGCCGCTGCGCGAGGCCGGCCTCTTCGCGGCCGGCCTCAGCCTGGCGATCGTCCTCGGGGCCTGGCTGCGCTGGCGCGGGCATCTCGACGCCGAGCACCTCGGTCAGGGCTATGTCCATGCCGTGCGCCTGCGCCTGTTCCGGCACGTCGCCCGGATCGGCGCGGAAGGGGCCCGGCAGATGAGCCGGGGCGCCATCGTGCTGCGCTTCGTCGGCGACCTGACCGCCCTGCGCCAGTGGATCAGCTACGGCCTGGCGCGGCTGACCGTGAGTGGCCTGTCCACCGTGCTGGCGATCGCGGTTCTCGCCGTGGTCGAGCCGGTGGTCGCGCTGGCGGTCGGCATCGCCGTCGCCGTCGCGGGCGGGCTGGCCCTGGCGGTCGGCCCGCGGCTGCGGTCGACGACGCGGGAGTCGCGTCGCCGCAGGGGCCGCCTGGCGGCGCAGCTCAACGACCGGGTCGCCAACATCGGCGTGGTCGAGGCCTTCGGCCAGGAAGCCAAGGAAAAGAAGCGCTTCGAGCGCCTCAGCACCCGCTTGCGCCGCGCCCTGATCGCGCGGGCCCGGGTCATTGGCCTGCTGCGCGCGCTCTCCGAGGCCAGCGCCAGCTTCGCCGGCGCCTGCGCGCTCTTCGCCGGCGCCTTTCAGGTCGGGCTGGGTCTGGCCAGCCCCGGCGCGGTGGTCGCGGCCATGGTGGTCGCCGGCCTGCTGGCGCCGCGTCTCCAGGACCTGGGCCGGGTCTACGAATACTGGAACGGCGCCCTGATCGCGCGCGAGAAGCTGGAGCAGATGCTCGCCCTCAAGGCGGTCGGGCGGCGCTCGTCCGGCGGTGCCAAGGCGGCCCTCAAGCCGGGCCCGGGCCGGATCGAGCTGCGCGGCCTCCATCTCAAGGGCCTCTTCCGCAGCCTCGAGGCGACGATCGAAGCCGGCGAGCGGATCGCCATCGTCGGCGCCAACGGCGCCGGCAAGTCGACCCTGCTGCGTCTGATCGCCGGGATCCTCGATCCGGACGAGGGCCGGGTCCGGCTGGACAGCCAGGACATCCGGAAGTGCCGCTGGGAGGCGGTGCGCCAGGCCTTCGCCATGGTCTCGCCCGACCTGCCGCTGCTGCGCGGCTCGCTGCGGCTCAACCTGACCTACGGCGCGACCGACTGGACCGCCGAGGACCTGGAGCGGACCATCGCCGCCCTCGGCCTCGACGCCCTGGTGGCGCGCCTTCCGGCCGGCATCGAGAGCCGTATCTCGGAGAGCGGTGGCGGCCTTTCGACCGGCGAGCGCGCCCGGATCACCCTGGCCCGCGCCCTGCTGTCCAAGCCCCGGGTGCTTTTGCTGGACGAGGCGGACGCCAACCTGGACGACGCGGCCCGCGATGCGCTGGCGGCGGTCGTCGAGGACTTCGCCGGCACCGTGCTCTTCATCACCCACGATCCGGCCCGTGCCGCCAAGGCCGACCGGATCCTCAAGGTGGAGGCCGGCGGCCTCGTCGAGGTCGCGCCGGCCGATTGGCTGGCGCAGAACGCCACACCCCCGGCGCTCCGGGTCGTGGGCTGATTTCGAGAACTGGAAGACGCACACCCTGGGTGCGCGTCGAGTAAGCGAGTTAGGAGACGAGACGATGAAATACTTTCGCAGGCTCAAGCACGACCTCGACGTGCGGCCTTTCCTCGACGAGATCGCCTCGGTCTCCGAGGCCTGGGACCTCAGCACCGGCCGCCAGGACAAGATCGCGGTCCAGCGCGAGGCCCAGTCGATCCCGCTCAGGGGCCTGGTCAAGTCGAAGATCGGCGACCGCAAGCGCCGCGACGTGCACGAGAGCCGCTACACCACGACCTCGCGCAAGTTCATCGTCGCCCGCGCCTTCCTGGAGAGCTTCGCGGCCGAGCAGGAGGCCGAGCTGAGCCGCGCCAAGATCGTCCGGCTGATGCCCGGCCGCCGGGTCTATCCGCACATCGACCGCGGCGAGTACTACAAGCTCCGCGACCGCTATCACCTGGTGTTGCAGAGCGCGACCGGCAGCTATCTCAAGAGCGGCGACGAGGAGGTCCGCATGCGGGTCGGCGAGCTCTGGTGGTTCGACAACAAGGCGATGCACGAGGCCCACAACGACGGCTCGGCGGAGCGGATCCACATGATCTTCGACCTGTTGCCCAATCACCGCATCCCGGAGGTCTATAGCGAGGAGCACGCGGCCTGAGCGGCCGCCGCTTCTCTCCGGCTCTTACCGTTCCTTTGCAATGAAGGTGATCATCGTGACGACGGGTCTTCTGGCCGCGGCGGCGGCGTCTCACTCCTCTGGACTTGGGGCCTCTGGACTCGGGGCCTCTGGACTCGGGGCCTCTGAACTCGGGGCCTCGGATCCTCAAGCCTCGGACTCTCAGGTCCAGGCGGCCCTGCAAGCGGCCCTGCCGGACGGTGCGCCCGAACTGCGCCTGCCGCGGGACGAGGAGGGCATTCCCTACTACCTCTATGTGCCCGGCAAGGTCGATCCGGAGGCTCCGCCCCTGGTCGCGGTGCACGGCATCTCGCGCGGCGCCGACGAGCACCTCGAGGCCTTCGCGCCCTGGGCCGAGCGCAGCGGCCGGGTTCTGATCGCACCCCTGTTCTCCGAGGCCCAGTGCCGGCGCTACCAGAAGGTGATCCTGGACCGCTGCCAGGCGGACAGGGCGCTCTTCGCCACCCTGCGCGAGGTGGCCGAGGCGACCGGGGTCGAGATCGACCGCTTCGATCTCTTCGGCTTCTCGGGCGGCGCCCAGTTCGCCCATCGTTTCGCCCTGCTCCATCCGGAGCGGGTCGCGCGCCTGGCCGTGTCCTCGGCGGGCTGGTACACGCTGCCCGACGCGGCGGAGGCCTACCCCTATGGCCTGGCGTCCGGGCCCCGCGCCGGCCAGCGCTTCCGGCCGAAGCTCGAGGCCTTCCTCGAGATCCCGACCCTGGTGCTGGTCGGCGAGCGGGACATCGAGCGCGATTCCGCGCTGCGCAAGGAGCAGAGGGTCGACCAGCGCCAAGGTCTGACCCGGGTCGAGCGGGCGGCGCGCTGGAGCCAGGCCCTGCGCAGGGCGGCGACCCGGGCCGGCGTCGCCGCGGAGGTCCGTTTCCGCAGCCTGCCCAACTGCGGCCATGACTTCGAAGACTGCGTCCGCGACGGCGGCCTGGTGGAACAGGTGATGGAGTGGTTTTCCCGGCCCTGAGCCGGGCGTCCTTGCCTTGACCCCGGCGAAGTCCCTGCGCCGACGCACTCCGGCGCGCCGGGGCCGGGCAAGGACCGTCACGCCAGGCTCGGCTAGCAGGCTGCTGAAAAACCCGCTCGCGGGGATTGCGTGGATGTGATTCTGTGGTTCGGTGGAAGGACGGATCGGAGGCGGTGATGCGCGGCGAGG
>JANQGU010000239.1 GCA_028282935.1 Kiloniellales bacterium | reverse complement strand
CCCGCTCTACATCATGTATTCCTCGGGCACCACGGGTAAGCCCAAGTGCATCGTCCACGGCGTCGGCGGCACCCTGCTGCAGCACCTCAAGGAGTTCCTGCTGAACTGCGACGTCAAGCCGGGCGACCGGGTCTTCTACTTCACGACCTGCGGCTGGATGATGTGGAACTGGCTGGTCTCGGGCCTGGCCGCCCAGGCGACCCTGCTGCTCTACGACGGCTCGCCCTTCTATCCGGACTGGCACCTGCTCTTCGACTACCTCTCGGAGGAGCGCTGCACGCTCTTCGGCACCTCGGCCAAGTACATCGACGCCCTGAAGAAGAGCGGCGCCGACCCCCAGGCGGAGTACGTGCTGCCGGCGCTCAGGACCCTGACCTCGACCGGCTCGCCCCTGGTCGCCGAGGGCTTCGACTTCGTCTACCGGCACGTCAAGGCGGACCTCTGCCTGTCGTCCATCGCCGGCGGTACCGACATCATCGGCTGCTTCATGGGCGGCAATCCCATCGGCCCGGTCTGGCGGGGCGAGATCCAGGCCCGGGTGCTGGGCATGGCGGTCGAGGTCTTCGACGACGACGGCAAGCCGGTGCGCGGCGAGAAGGGCGAGCTGGTCTGCACCAGGCCCTTCCCCTCGATGCCGATCCACTTCTGGGACGATCCCGACGGCGCCCGCTACCGGGCCGCCTATTTCGAGAGCTATCCCGGGATCTGGTGCCACGGCGACTTCGTCGAGTTGACCGAGCACGACGGCATCGTCGTCTACGGCCGCTCCGACGCGACGCTCAATCCGGGCGGGGTGCGCATCGGCACGGCGGAGATCTACCGCCAGGTCGAGAAGCTGCCCGAGGTCGCCGAGGCCCTGGTGATCGGCCAGGACTGGGAGGGCGACGTGCGGGTCGTGCTCTTCGTCCGCCTGGCCGAGGGAGTTGCCCTGGACGAGGCCCTGGTGAAGAGGATCAAGGCCGAGATCCGCAGCGGCTGCACGCCGCGCCACGTGCCGGCCAAGGTGATCGAGGTCGCCGACATCCCGCGCACCAAGTCCGGCAAGATCGTCGAGCTGGCGGTGCGCAACGTGGTCCACGGCCGCCCGGTCAAGAACCAGGAGGCCCTCGCCAACCCCGAGGCGCTGGAGCACTACCGGGACCTGGCGGAGCTGGCGGTCTAGGTGGAGACTCGCTGACCGCCACCCCCTTGCTGTCATGCCCGGACTTGATCCGGGCATCCATCGTGCAGCGGCGCCATGGATTGCCGGATCAAGTCCGGCAATGACAGTGTGAGAGCGGACAGGCCTCACACCTCGTGGAGGACCTCCAGGCGCTGCTCGCGTTCGTGGCGGGCGAGGGCGTGGGTCAGGAGGCGGTCGACCAGGACCGCAAGGGGTCAGACCGCTGGCGTCCCAGAGCTTGGGTTACATGGAGATCGCAGCAGAACCTGGGATGGGTCCGACCGATCGAGCGGGATCCACCCCTCACCCGCTCGCTCCGCTCGCCGCCCTCTCCCCCGGGGAGAGGGCTGTGGAGGCTTGGCGAGGCGCCAGCCGAGCCTTAGCCGAAGCTGGGTGAGGGGCCCGACCCGCCTCACACCTCGTGGAGGATCTCCAGGCGCTGCTCGCGCTCGTGACGGGCGAGGGCGTGGGTCAGGAGACGGTCGACCAGGACCGCAGGGGGCAGGCCGCTGGCGTCCCAGAGCTTGGGGTACATGGAGATCGCGGTGAAGCCGGGGATGGTGTTGATCTCGTTGATCAGCAGGCCGCCGTCGTCCTTCAGGAAGAAGTCGACCCGGGCCATGCCCTCGCAGTCGAGAGCCTGGGCCGCGGCCACCGCCATCTCCTGGACCCGCGCCATGGTCTCCGCCGGCAGCTCGACCGGCGCGCGCAGGCCGGCGCCCTCGGGGTCCGTATACTTGGCGTCGTAGGTGTAGAAGCCGTGGGCGGCCGCGGGCAGGATCTCGCCCGGCAGGGAGGCCTTCATCTCGCCGTCGCCGAGGACCGCGCACTCGATCTCGCGGCCCTTCACCTCCTCCTCGACCAGAACCTTGGGGTCGTAGCGGAAGGCCAGCGCCAGGGCGTCCCGGAATTCCTCGTCGGTCCCGGCCCGGGTCACCCCGACCGAGGAGCCGAGGTTGGCCGGCTTGACGAAGAAGGGCGGGCGCAGCTCCTTGCAGAGGGCCGCGAAGTGCAGAGGGGCGCTTCGGCGCAGGGTCACGCCCGGCGCGACCGGCAGGCCGGCGGCCTTGAGCAGCCGCTTGGCGACGTCCTTGTCCATGGCCGCGGCGGAACCGAGCACCGAGGGCCCGACGAAGGGCAGGTCCAGGCAGCGCAGCAGGCCCTGCATGGTGCCGTCCTCGCCGAAGGGCCCGTGCAGGACCGGGAAGACCACGTCGACCGTGGCCAGGCTCTCGCCCTTGCCGGCCAGGCGCAGCGCCTGGCGCCCGGCGCCGGGGACCACGGCGAGCTGACGGGCCGCCGTGCCCTCGGACTCGGCGGGCGTGGCGATCTCCTCGGCGGCGTACCAGCGGCCGCTGCGGCCGATACCGACCAGGGTGACGCCGTGGCCGGCCTCGGCCAGGGCGGCGGCGACGTTGCGCGCCGAAAGGAGCGAGACCTCGTGCTCCGCCGAACGGCCGCCGAAGAGCACGGCGACCCGTAACTTGCTGCTGCTGTCGGGCATGACTTCAGGGGGACCTTTCTCGGAGGACGTGCGGGGGGAGGGATCGAGAAAGTGGGTGGGCGATCCTGCGCCCCTCCAGTTTCTCCGGAAATGGGGCGAATTTTCGACCGAGGTCGCCGCGCGCCATCAAATGGGTCACTATCAACGCTCCTTGGTATTAGCGTTCGACAAGGCCACGACGGAGTCGCAGAGTTGTAGGGCCTGGCGCGCAAGACCAGCTGGGAGGTCCGAGATGACGCAGACACTGGAGGGCAAGGTCGCCCTGGTCACCGGCGGCAGCCGCGGCATAGGCGCCGCCATCGCCAGGCGCCTGGCCGAGGAGGGCGCGGCCGTCGCCATCACCTACGCCAGCTCGGCCGAGGCCGCCGAGGGCGTGGCCGCGGAGCTGCGCGACCGCGGCGTCGAGGCGCTCGCGATCAGGGCCGACGCGGCCAAGGCCGAGGAGGTCAGGGCCCTGGTGCCGCAGGTGGTCAAGGGCCTGGGACGCCTGGACATCCTGGTCAACAACGCCGGTATCTTCGCCGGCGGCCCGCTCGCCGAGACCGAGGAGGCCGACTTCGACACGACCGTCGCGGTCAACGTCAAGGCGGTCTTCCTGGCCGCCAGGGCAGCCGCCGAGGTGCTGCCGGAGGGCGGGCGCATCATCAACATCGGCAGCGTCTTCGGCCAGCGCGCGCCGGTCCCGGGTCTCGGCCTCTATTCCATGAGCAAGTTCGCGGTCGCCGGCTTCACCAAGGCCTGGGCCCGCGACCTGGCGGCGCGCAAGATTACGGTCAACGCGATCCAGCCCGGGCCGATCGACACCGACCTGAACCCCGAGGACGGCGACTTCGGCGAAATCCTGGGGCCGATGATCCCGCTCGGCCACTACGGCCGGCCGGAGGACGTGGCCAACGCCGCGGCCTTCCTGGCCAGCCCCGGGGCCGCCTTCGTGACCGGCGCGACGCTCAACATCGACGGCGGCTTCGAGGCCTGACGCTGGCGGACGGGACCCCTGGCCCCGCAACTGTACCACCATACTCGCTGTCATGCCCGGACTTGATCCGGGCATCCATCGTGCCGTTACTCCATGGATTGCTCGGGCTTTGCCTTCGGCAAAGACCCTGGGGTCAAGCCCGGCAATGACAGCAGAGAAAGCTGTGCCAACACGCCCAGTGGATGGGCAGGCCCACAAGGACACGGGTTGCCCGGGAACGGGGGATCTGGCAGAGACAAGGGCTCTTCATCCGTCCTCAAGTCCGGGGTTTCCGACCATGCCCGACGCGCCCACGCCGCCGCTCTATCCCGCCCCGCTGCGGCCCGAGATCGAGAGCCTGGCGACCTCGGGCATCGCCGAGGTCTTCGAGCTGGGGCTGGGGCGCAAGGACATCATTCCGCTCTGGGTCGGCGAGGGCGACCAGCCGACGCCGGACTTCATCTGCGAGGCGGCGGCGGCGGCCTTGAAGGCCGGCGAGACCTTCTACCCGCGCAAGCGCGGCATCCCGCGGCTCTGCGAGGCCCTGGCCCGCTACACCGCGGAGCTCTACGGCATCGCCATGGAGTCCGAGCGGATCTCGGTCGCGACCTCGGGCATGACCGCGATGGTGCTGGCGCTGCAGGCCTTCGTGCGGCCCGGCGACGAGGTCGTGGTGGTCGGCCCGGTCTGGCCGAACATCGTCTCGGCTGTTCAGATCGCCGGCGGCCGCAACGTCGACGTCATCCTGGAGCCCCTGCCCGAAGGCGGCTTCCACCTGGACATGGAGCGGCTCTTCGCGGCCTGCGGCGACAAGACCCGGGCGATCTTCGTCAACTCGCCGGGCAACCCCAGCGGCTGGATCATGCCAGCGGAGGACCAGAAAGCGCTGCTTGAGTTCTGCCGTCGGAAGCGGATCTGGCTGCTCTCGGACGAGGTCTACACCCGCTTCGTCTACGACCGGCCGGCGGCCGAGCGGCCGACCGCGCCCTCGCTGCTGACCCTGATCGAGCCCGAGGACCCGGTCATCGTCATCAACTCCTTTTCCAAGACCTGGTGCATGACCGGCTGGCGCCTGGGCTGGCTGATCCACCCGCCCTCGATGTCGGAGACCATCGACCGGCTGATCGAGTTCTCCTTCTCCGGCGCCGCGCCCTTCCTGCAGCAGGGCGCCGTCGCCGCCATCGAGCAGGGCGAGGACTTCGCCCAGTCGATCATCGAGCGCTGCCACCTCGCCGGCGACCTGGTCCACCAGCGGCTCGCGGCCCTGCCCCGGGTCCGCCTGGCGCGGCCGCGCGGCGCCTTCTACGCCTTCTTCCGGGTCGAGGGCCTGACCGACTCCATGGCCTTCGCCAAGGAGCTGATCGAGACCGCGAAGGTCGGCCTGGCGCCCGGCTCGGCCTTCGGGCCGGGCGGCGAGGGCCACCTCAGGCTCTGCTTCGCCGGCACGCCCGAGACCCTGTCCGAGGCGCTGGACCGCCTGGAGCCGGCTCTGCGCTGAGCCCGCGCCAAGGGCCGTTCCAGGCCGCTTTCCGCCTCGGATTTCCTTGCCAAATCCTGAAGGCGAGGCATGTCCTTTTTGCATGTCGCCCAGGAAAAACCAGCATTGGCGCCGGGCCTCGCGGAGGCGTATTTGCGCCTTAGAACTTGCACCGGAACCTGGGCCCCAGCAGCCGCGAAAGGCCCATTTTTGGAGAGCCGCCATGGCCGACCTGAACTTCATCGCCGACCGCAGCATCCCGGGCCTGTCCGCGCGCGACCTGATCCGCCGGGCGGCCGACGCCCTGGGCGCCGCCACCAGCGGCCTCGGCACCTCGCCGGCCCGTGAGAGCGCCTACCGCCAAGCCTTCAACGGCTACGACCGGCGTCTGCTCCAGGACATCGGAATCGACCGCGGCGGCTGCTGAGCCACCGCGGAGAAGACACTGGCGAGCTGGAGCGGGCGTCCCGGAAGCGGGGCGCCCGCTCCGATTCCGGACCGGGTTACTTCTGCTCATCCGTCTCCCAAGCAAAACTCAAGCGCCCGCCGCGGCGCCCTGCGCTATAAGCCTGAAACCCGATAGGCTTGGAGGGGCGCGCCCCGCATGCGGCTCTACGACTTCCACGAGTCCGGCAACGGCTACAAGGTCCGCCTGCTGCTGAGCCAGCTCGGCATCCCGCACGAGCGGATCGAGCTGGACATCCTGAAGGGCGAGACCCGGACGCCGGCGTTCCTGGCCAAGAACCCCAACGGCCGGATCCCCCTGCTGGAGCTGGACGACGGCACCCGCCTCGCCGAGTCCAACGCGATCCTCTTCTACCTGGCCCTGGGCACGGACTTCCTGCCGGAGGACCGCCTGGCCCAGGCCCAGGTGCTGCAATGGATGTTCTTCGAGCAGTACAGCCACGAGCCCTACATCGCCGTGGTCCGCTTCTGGTGCTTCTCGGGCCAGGCCGAGGCGATGAAGGACGAGATCCCGGCGCGGATGGAGCGCGGCTACCAGGCCCTGGACGTCATGGAGCGGCACCTGGGCGACCAGGACTTCTTCGTCGGCGGGCGCTACTCCATCGCCGACATCGCGCTCTACGCCTATACCCACGTCGCCGAGGAGGGCCGCTTCGAGCTGGCGCGCTTCCCGCGGGTCCGGACCTGGCTGGCGCGGGTCGCGGCGCAGCCCGGCCACATCCCGATCACCGAGCTCTGAGGAGGGCGCCGTCGATGATGAGCCCCGTGTACTTCCAGACCTTCGCCCGCTACAACACCTGGGCCAACGGGCTGGTCTACGAGGCGGCGGCCGCGCTGCCCGACAGCGCCTATCGGACGCCCCGGCCCGCGGCCTACTTCAGCTCGCTGCACGGCACCTTGAACCACATCCTGGTCGGCGACCGGGTCTGGATGTCGCGCTTCGAGGCGGTGGACCCGGGGATCACCCGCCTCGACAAGCCCCTCTTCGACGACCTCGCCGAGCTGCGCGCCGCGCGCGAGGCCGAGGACGCCCGGATCGAGCGCTACACCGAGGGCCTGACCGCCGAGGCCATCGCCGGCGACCTGCACTTCCGGACCATCGTCCAGCCCAAGGAGGTCACCATGCCGCTGTGGCAGACCCTGGGGCACTTCTTCAACCACCAGACCCACCACCGCGGCCAGGCCCACGCCCTGCTGAAGGACGCCGGGGTCGAGCCGCCCTCCCTCGACCTGGTCTACTACCTCCGCTGAGAGGCGAAGAGGGATGACGCCGCAGGACTGCCGCGACCACGCCAAGTTCAACGCCTGGGCCAATGCCCGACTCTTCCAGGCGGCCGCCGGCCTGCCCGAGGCGGCGTACTTCCGGACCCGGCCGGCGGCCTATTTCGGCTCGCTGCACGGCACCCTGAACCACCTGCTGCTGGTCGATCGGCTCTGGATCGACCGGGCCGAGGGTGCGGACCCGGGCTTCACGGGACTCGACCAGATCCTCCACGCCGACCTGCGCGCCCTGCGCCGGGCCCGCGACACCGAGGACCTGCGGCTGATCGCCTTCGCCGAACGCCAGGACGCGGCCGAGCTGGCGCGGGAGATCTCTTTTCACAGCCTGGCAGGGAAGCCCTACAGCGCGACCCTGAGCCGGATCCTGCGCAACCTCTTCAACCACCAGACCCATCACCGCGGCCAGGCCCACGCCCTGATCAAGGAGGCCGGCGGGACAGCGCCCGACCTGGACATGTTCGTCTTCTGGGACGAGACCGAAGGCTGAGTGCCGGGGGCAATCCGGTAGAATCGACCCCTCACCCTCCCACACCGCTTACGCGCTGCGGGCCCCTCCCTCTCCCCGAGGGAGAGGGATGTGGAGGCTTGGCGAGGCAAATAGCCGAGCCTTAGCCGGAGCTGGGTGAGGGGTTAACGAGCCGGCGGCAGGCGCAGGAACATCCGGTTGATGCCGTTGAGGGCGGTGAAGAGGTCCCGGAACTGTGCCAGGAAGGCCGACCAGTCGAGGCCGGCGTCGA
>JANQGU010000152.1 GCA_028282935.1 Kiloniellales bacterium | reverse complement strand
GGCCAGAGCCGGGGCCAGAGGCTCTCCCAGAACAGCACGCTCTGGGCGGCGCGCAGCTTGGCGCCGAGCAGCGGCGGGCCCTGAGTCGCGCCTGGGGCCGAGGTCGCGCCTGGGGCCGGCCGCTTCCCTGGGGTCCTGAACAGCGTCATTTCAGGCCACTCCTCGCTGTTTGCCGGGCCTCGCTAACCGCCGGGCCTCGCCATCTGCCGGGGCGATTCGCCGTCCAGCCAGTCCGGCATCCGATCCTGGGCGATCAGCGCCTCGTGGTCCAGCCGGGGCCGCACCACGGCAAAGCGATCACCGCGCACCAGGACCTCTGGAGCCGGGAGCCTGGCATTATAACTTGACGACATTACGGCACTATAGGCGCCGGCTGAACATATCGTGAGCAGGTCGCCGGCGGCGAGCGGTGGCAGCGGTCGGCCGCGGGCGAAGGTATCGGTGGTCTCGCAGATCGGCCCGACGATGTCGACCGGCGCCGCCGCGGCCCCGGGCGCGGCCTCGCGCGCCGGCAGGATCTCGTGCCAGGCCTCGTAGAGCATCGGCCGGATCAGGTCGTTCATCGCCGCGTCGACGATGGCGTAGCGCCGGCTGGAGCCTTCCTTGAGGTAGATGACCCGGGTCAGCAGCACGCCGGCGTTGCCGACCAGAAGGCGCCCGGGCTCGAAGATCAAGTCGGCGTCGAGGCCGGCGGTCGCCTCGCGCACGACCCCGGCATAGGCGCGCAGGTCGGGGGTCTGCTCGCCCTTGTAGGCGATGCCCAGGCCGCCGCCGAGATCGAGCCGGCGCAGCGGGTAGCCGGCCGCCTGGAACTCCCTGTAGAGCGCGACCAGGCGGGCGAAGGCGGCGCGGTAGGGCGCGAGGTCGAGCAGCTGGGAGCCGATATGGACCGCGATGCCCTGCAGCGAGATCCCCGCCAGGTCGCGCGCCCGGGCGAAGATCGCCGGCGCCTGGTCGATGTCGATGCCGAACTTGTGGTCGGACCGCCCGGTCGAGATGTGGGCGTGGGTCCCGGCGTCGACGTTCGGGTTGATCCGCAGCGCGACCGGGGCCTGGCGGCCCTTCTCCAGCGCGATGCGGTTCAGCAGCTCCAGCTCGGGCAGGGACTCGACGTTGAACTGCAGGATGTTCCGGTCGAGGGCGAAGGCGAGCTCCTGCGCCGTCTTGCCGACCCCGGCGAAGACGATCTTCTCGGCCGGGATGCCGGCCGCCAGGGCCCGGCGCAGCTCGCCCTCGGAGACCACGTCGGCGCCGGCGCCGAGCCGGCCCAGGGTGGCGATCAGCGCCTGGTTCCCGTTGGCCTTGACCGCGTAGCAGATAGTCGCCGGCAGGCCGCCCAGGGCCTCGGCGAAGTCCCGGTAGGCGGTCTCGACGTCGCTGGAGCTGTAGACGTAGGCCGGAGTGCCGACGGCGGCCGCGATCTCCTCCAGCGGCAGCGACTCGGCGCAGAGAACGCCGTCGCGATAGGCGAAGGCGGTCATTCCGGCGTTCCCGTCTCTTCCGGGGTCTCGGTCTCTTCCGGGGTCGCCGGCGTCTCCGTCGCCTCCGGCGGCGCCGGGGGGATCGGCTCGTAGGTCTTGGTCGTGACCCGGTTCTTCTGGAAGAACTGCAGATCCTCCTGCTGGCGCCGCGGCCTGAGCGCGGGCTCGGGCGCGGCCGACTCGGGCAGGACGTAGCGCGGTGCCGGGTACTGCCTGGGATAGGTGGCGCCGTCCGGCGGGATCGGCGCGCCGCGCTTGCCGCAGGCGCCCAGGCCGACCAGCAGGGCGAGCGCGCCCGTCGCCAGGATCGCGCGCGACCGGCTCACAGGAAGCGCTCCCGCGCGGCCTGGGCCGCGGCGCGGACGTTGTCGGGGGCGGTGCCCCCGAAGGACCTGCGGCTGGCCACCGCCTTCTCGACGCTCAAGACCTCGAATACCTCCCCGGTGATGCGCGGCTCCACCGCCTGCAGGCTGTCCAGCGGCAGGTCGGCGAGGCCGCAGCCCCGCGCCTCCGCCGCCTTGACGATGGCGCCGGTGACGTGATGGGCCTCGCGGAACGGCAGGCCCAGGGCCCGGACCAGCCAGTCGGCGAGGTCCGTGGCGGTGATATAGCCCTTGGCGGTCGCCGCCGCCAGGTTGTCGCGCTCAGGCTTCAGGTCGCGGATCATGCCGGTGGTCGCGGCCACCGCCAGCTCCAGCGTGTCGGCGGCGTCGAAGACCGGCTCCTTGTCCTCCTGCATGTCCTTGCCGTAGGACAGCGGCAGGCCCTTCATCACCGTGACCAGGGCGACCAGGGCGCCGACCACGCGCCCGGCCTTGCCGCGGATCAGCTCGGCCGCGTCCGGATTCTTCTTCTGCGGCATGATCGAGCTGCCGGTGGTGAAGGCGTCGGACAGGGTGACGAAGCGGAAGCCCTCGCTGCACCACAGCACCAGCTCCTCGGAGAGGCGCGAGAGGTGCATCGCCAGGATCGTGCCGGCGCCCAGGAACTCCAGGGCGAAGTCGCGGTCCGAGACCGCGTCGATCGAGTTCGCGCAGGGCCGCTCGAAGCCCAGCTCGGCGGCGGTCGCGGCCCGGTCGATGGGGAAGGAGGTGCCGGCCAGGGCCGCCGCGCCCAGCGGGCATTCGTTCATCCGCCGGCGGGCGTCGGCCAGGCGGCCGCGGTCGCGGCCCAGCATCTCGACGTAGGCCAGCAGGTGGTGGCCGAAGGTGACCGGCTGCGCGGCCTGGAGGTGGGTGTAGCCGGGCATGACCGTCGCCGCCTCGGCCTCGGCGTGGTCGATCAGGGCGGCCTGCAGGCCCTTGAGGCCCTCGTCCAGCCGGTCCAGGGCGTCGCGCAGCCAGAGCCGGAAGTCGGTCGCGACCTGGTCGTTGCGCGAGCGCGCGGTGTGCAGGCGGCCCGCGGCCTCGCCGATCAGCGCCTTGAGGCGGGACTCCACGTTCATGTGGATGTCCTCCAGGGCTGACGAAAACGTGAAGCGGCCGTCGTCGATCTCCTGCCGGATCGTGTCTAGACCGGCGAGGATCGCCGCCCCATCTTCCTCGGAGAGGATGCCCTGCGCGGCCAGCATGCGGCAGTGGGCCTTGGAGGCTTCGATGTCCTGGGCGTAGAGTCGCCGGTCGAAGTCGATGGAGGCGTTGATCCGCTCCATGACCGCGTCGGGCCCCAAGGCGAAGCGACCGCCCCACAGAGGGTTCGGGGCGGCGTCTTGTGCGTCGGAGGTGCTGCCGTTGGCGGCTGATGTCGGCTTCGCCTTTGCGGTCATAGGAGGCCAGGATCCAGAATGCGGTACGTCATGACAAAAAACACCTTGGCAGCGGGCCTCCTCCTCGCCCTGGTCCTTTCGGCCGCCGGCCTCTCGGTCCTGGGGCAGGGAAAGGCCCGGGCGGAGGAGACGCCCCCGCTCAAGGGCTTGCTCGCGGACAATTTTATACTCATGGACCAGCCCGCACCAGCGCCGGAGGAGCCGGGCGTGACCGACGCCTTCGGCGGCAGCGTCGGCCTGGCCGACTTCCGGGGCCGGGTGGTGCTGGTCAACTTCTGGGCCACCTGGTGCGCGCCCTGCGTGCGCGAGATGCCGTCCCTGGACCGGCTGCAGGCCAAGCTCGGCCCCGAGGGACTGCTGGTCATGGCGGTGTCCCAGGACCGCAAGGGGCTGGCGGCGGCCGAGCCCTTCTACCGGGAGCAGGGTCTGGACAACCTGGAGATCTTCCTGGATCCCAAGGGCGCCTTCGCCCGCGCGATGGGCGTCGGCGGCCTGCCGACCTCGCTGCTGATCGACGACCGCGGCCGGGTCGTTGGCGGCCTCGAAGGCCCGCTGGAATGGGACGGCCCGGAGGCGGTCGAGCTGATCCGCTTCTACCTGGTCCGGCGGGAGAATGCGGGGCTGCCGGGGGCGACGCAGGGCGGATGAGATGGTCCCCTCACCCAGCTCCGGCTAAGCTCGGCTTGCAGCCTCGCTAAGCCTTCTCAACCCTCTCCCCAAGGGAGAGGGATTCTATGCTGAATGCAAGCGAGACCCCTCTCCCCGAGGGAGAGGGCTGCGCAGGCTTGGCGCGGCGTCAGCCGCGCCTTAGCCGGAGCTGGGTGAGGGGAAAGCCGCCGGAGCGGCCGGACCCTAACGGGTCGGGACCGGGGTGTCGCCGGCGTAGTCGTAGAAGCCGCGGCCGGACTTGCGGCCGACCCAGCCGGCCTCGACGTACTTCACCAGCAGCGGGCAGGG